>NZ_AUTQ01000210.1 GCF_000498095.1 Pseudoalteromonas sp. TB64 | reverse complement strand
CATAGGTTGGATCTTAAGGAATAAAACTTGAAAACATGCTCTGAATTTGATCTGATAGTAATCGCCAAACCACTATCTATCCCAAAAGCAGAGCATGAATAAATATAATACTGAGTTAAACAAAATAACGAAAGTGCTTAACGATTTTAATATTAACGAAATAGGTAAAACAAGCCGTTTTTGTAGCCGTAAACGAATAATAAAACCTTTCGAATTAGTCATGTCGTTAATAACGGCTCTAGGCGATAAATCGGTAAACACCGTGACAGATTTACATCGTTATTTTGTGAAGTTGACGGAAACTGATGTTCAATATAAACCGTTTCACAATCAACTGAGTAAGCCTGAATTCAGCCAATTGATGAAATCACTGGTCGATGTGGCGTTAAATGAATGGCAGCAACAAATACTCGGCACAGAAGTCACACTGTCAGATTTCAAACGCATCATATTGCAAGACGGAAGTTCGTTCGCAGTGCACGATAGTTTAAAAGATACCTTTAAAGGTCGCTTTACTAAAATAAGTCCTGCGGCAATAGAGGTTCATGTGAGTTGGGATGTGCTTCAAGGTTATCCCGAAGAAATCTCAGTGAGTCCTGATAGCCAAGCTGAATATGATTTTTTACCTGATGCTAAATCGTTAGTCGACACCTTGTTTTTAGCGGATAGAGGTTATTTTAAGTTATCGTATCTTGAATCAATTGATACAGCAGGAGGCTTTTATGTTGTCAGGGCTAAAACCACGGTTAATCCAACCGTAGTAGCTGCTTTTAATCGTCACGGTAACGCGTTAAAACGGTTTTCACAGAAGAAGCAAAAGGACGTTAAAAAGCATATTCGTCGTAGTGTTATTGTCGATATGGATGTGGAAGGTAAAACTAATTATCGATTGATTGCGAGCTGGCCTAGAGGAAAAAGTGAGCCTACTTATTGGGCAACGAACTTAAATCGAGAAAAATTTAGCGCTGAAGCGGTAATAAAGCTCTACAGTCTCAGGTGGCAAATAGAGTTACTGTTTAAAGAATGGAAGTCTTATTGCAACCTGCAAAAATTTAACACCAGAAAAGCGAGCATGATGGAAGGCTTGGTGTGGGCAAGTTTATTGACGTTGTTAGTAAAGAGGCGAATAGGCATGAGTGTTCAACAACTTGCCGGTATTGAGCTATCAACATTTATGGTAGCAAAAAACACCCAAGGTTGGTTTTATCAATTAATGGAGTCGATAACACAAGGCGTGATATCGACACTGAATAAAGCATGGCAAAAAACTATCAGTTTTTTGTCAAAATATGCACGAAGAGCGAACCCAAAAAGAGATAAAGAAAAAGGACGATTAAAATGCGGCCTGAATCCAATTATCTCTTAATGTCTAACCTATGAAGCGTAGATAGCACATAGCGATAACGTACATCGGCTAAATTACGTTTTGCATCATACAAATTTTGTGTACTCACAAGTACATCAACAATAGTTCGGGTGCCTACTTCAAAGCCTGCTTCGGTCGCTTTTAACGCGCTTTGCGCTGAGACCACTGCTTGCTCTAATGCTTTATACGTTGCAATATCAGACACCACCTGATTATAAGAGGTAATAACAGAGCGTGTAATTGCACGGTAATTTGTTTCTAGATCTTGGCTTGCAGATACATAAAATGCGCGAGCTTGATCAGTAGCTGCAACAGTTGCACCACCAGAGTACAAAGGAACGCTAAAGTTAATACCTATAGAACTTGAATCCTCCCGTGGCTGCCCGTCAAAGTTTACACTATTGATAGTTCCATCGCTGAGTGAATCGCCGTAACTTGCATCTAATGTAAGCTTTGGGTAATGCCCTGCTTGTGCTAATTTAATTTGCTGTTGCGCTATATCAACCGTTACTTTAGAGACTTGTAAGCTGATGTTTTTTTCTTGGGCTACTTTAACAAAATCACTTGAACCCTTAGCAGGTTTAACCGTTGAAAAAGTATCTGTGTTCAAAATACTTAGTTTTTTGTGGTATTTACCCGTTATTTCACGTAACTCTTCACGGGCTGTTTCAACTGAATTACTTGTAATGATCTCTTGAGCGACAGAGTTATCGTACTGCGCTTGTGCTTCATGTACGTCTGTAATAGCGGTTAACCCCACGGCATAACGTTGTTTTGTTTGCTCTAACTGGCGATTTATAGCGCGTTTTTCTGCTTGACTAAACTCTAGGTCATCAATTGCACTCAATACATTAAAGTAACCTTGGGCAACACGCACTATTAAATTTTGCTTAGCTTCATCGTATTGTGCTCTTACTTGTAGTGCTTGTTTATCTGCAATGTCTAACGAGTTCCATGCGCCTAAATCAAATAAAGTTTGGCTTAAACTAACACCCCGCGTGAACTCATCGGTATCACTTTGCACTTTAACTTGGTTTGTTAAATCGCTCACACTTTGAAAAGAGGTCGAGTTACTTTTTGTATAACCCATGGTTAGGTTAATTTGTGGTAATAGTGCACTCATTGCAGTATCACTTTGGTAAGACTGTGCTTGTGCCTGCGCTTTTGCCTTTAAAACAGTTGGATCGTTAACGGCAGCTATTTCATAAACTTGCAATAAGCTTTCGGCATTAACCACCGTAATGTTTAATAGGCTTGGTAAACAAAATAAGGCAGCAAAAATATGTTTTTTCATCTAAAAATCAATCCTTAAACAATGTTAAATTAATACGTGTTTTTTCAAATAATTTGGTGAACTCAATAATACGTTTAGCGTTAACGCCCCTATCACCTCTACCAATACGCGACACACTGCGAATATCAATTCGACTGCCATATTTATAAGCAGTGATATTTACAATTACGTCATCAGTAAAGTTAAAAAAGGGGGTGTTTGCAGTGCTTTCAAAACTTAATAAACTTGGGTTTTGGTGTACTACTGTCCATTGCATTATATAAGCAACATTTAGAGCCTGTAGGTACGCTTCTTCTACGCTTAGCTCTGATAATATTGGCTGAATATCTGGGTAAGCCTGCCTTTGTTGCTTTGCTATATTTTCGCCACCATAAACCAAGGTGTTTTTTGCATCTGAACGGTTATCAATTAAAAATTCAAATACCGGAGGCTGTTCAGTATTGGTTGTTATATCGTGTATTGGTGGAGCCTTTACCGATTGCTGAAATACACTAATAACACTGGGCGCTAAAATCCCTAATCCAAGCACAAGAGCAAAAACTGATTTTAATATCCCTTTATTTTTACGATATTTAACACTGTATATTAATGAAAGTAGCGCTGCGGCGAGCGCGCTGTACCCTAATAAATTATTATAATTATTACTTGCTCTAAACCCGGTTATTGCATCCCAACATCCTAAAGACGATCCAAATACCATTAAGATTGCAATACCAGCACATAGAACACTTATAGTTAACGCTATGCTGGAGAGCTTTGTGCACGCTATATTAATTTTTATCATCGTTAATCCTATAACCTAGAGGTTATCAATCCATTTTAATACAACGACTAAAATGGATTGATATTGTTAATTACTCTGATTTACTTACCTAGATTCAAATTGTAAGTGCATAACTTGTTTTGGCTAGATTAAGTGGTCAGTTGCTCATAAGCTAACTGCTTTTTCTCCGGCAAGAGATTTTACAATGAGACATTACAAACAACTGACCTATGCGCAAAGATGCCAGATCGCCGTTCTAAAGAAAAGTGGTTTTACGCAACAAAGTATTGCTGAGCTAACTAATTTATCGCAATCTACGATTTCAAGAGAGCTTTCTAGAAATACAGGTAAGCGAGGTTA
>NZ_AUTQ01000209.1 GCF_000498095.1 Pseudoalteromonas sp. TB64 | reverse complement strand
AATAAATGGTGCCTCGACGCGGAATCGAACCACGGACACGAGGATTTTCAATCCTCTGCTCTACCGACTGAGCTATCGAGGCACATAAACTGTGCTAGTTAATTGTAAAAACACTACATTTAACTTTAAAAAATGGTGCCGACTAACCGAGTCGAACGGTTGACCTACTGATTACAAGTCAGTTGCTCTACCAGCTGAGCTAAGTCGGCACACAAAACTGTGTGCTAAGGCACGTATAATAATATTAAATCTTATTGATTTCAAACATTATTATTTAATAATGGTGCCCAGACGCGGAATCGAACCACGGACACGAGGATTTTCAATCCTCTGCTCTACCGACTGAGCTATCTGGGCGTGCGGCGTATTAAACGAGTTTTGCCCTTACAAGTCAACTTTTTTTTTACCCTTTATAACTGTTTGAACGGTTTTCAGCCAGTTGAGTCTATTTTTTATTAATAACGTTTATTTTTCCTACAAAACCAGACTATAACTATAATAAATATAATTAAACCAGACTAAAACCGTAGTGAATTAATATTTGTAAATGTTACGATCACTTTGAAAAATACGATAATAGCTTATCGTAGCCAACATATACCAACGGGAACAATTAATGCAGAGTAAATTCTCTTCACCGGTTAAAGGCTTACTGCCACTTTTTTTGATCATGAACATTGCAGTAACAACACTCGCTATTGTTGCCTATTCATTTTACTTACAAAATGAAGAACAATCTGAAAAAATAGCAACTCCTATCGATATAGCAACGCTTGCAACAAGACTCGACTTGCCGATGGTCGATGCTTTAACGATGTATGGACAGGGAAAAGTAAAACAACTCCTCGATTTAACATCGTTATTAACTGATGATTTAGAATATACTCTGTACCGTTTTAGCCCAACGTCACAAGCAGAATTAGTTTACAGCAGCACTAAACCAGCAATCCCTTCAACTGGATTAAAAGAGCATTTAGTCGAACAAGGTATTTTACATCATATTTTAACTTTGAATGATCAACCTATTGGTGAGTTAATCATTCAACAAAACCTGCCGCCACCAGCATTAAGTACACAAAATTCTCAAGTTATTGCATATATAATTGCAATTGCCAGTGTAATCTCTCTATTTATATTAGCTTTATTATTTAATATGCACATTAATTTTCGCTTGCGTAAAAGTACTGGGTTGTTGAGCGAAGAACTTCAAGAAATAACCGAAACGGATAATTACAATAGTAGTGTAAGCGAACGTTTAGATATTGGTTTAGGTGTAGTAGCTCAAAATATTAATTTGCTCCTGCAAAAAGTTCAAACTGTAATGGCAAGTAATGACTCTTCACAAAAAGAATTACAAAAGCTCCAAAATGGTTTAGAAACAGAAGTACATAACCGTACAGTTGCACTTGAACAAGCAACATTAAAAGCCGAGCGAGCAAACGATACCAAAACAACCTTCTTAGCGACCATGAGCCACGAAATCAGAACCCCTATGAATGGGGTTATTGGTACCATTGATTTATTGCGTCAAACAGAGCTTGATGGCGCACAACATCGTTTAAGTACCATTATTCGTGAGTCTGCCTTTTCTTTATTAAGTATATTGGATGATATTTTAGATTTTTCTAAAATTGAAGCCGGTAAATTAAATATAGACCCCACACCTTTTTCAATAACAGATACTATTGAGGAGGTTGCTCGAGTACTTTCTTCAGTGGCTAAAAAGCGCGAGCTTGATTTAGAGCTATCAATAGCTCCTGATATCCCTATTAATCTTACTGGTGATACGGTAAGAGTTCGCCAGGTACTCTATAACCTTTGTAGTAATGCGATTAAATTCACAAGCACCGATGAAAAAATACAAGGGCACGTGAAAATATCAGTCGAAGTGGCGCATAACACGGCTGATCACTTTACTTTACGCTTTTGTGTAACTGATAACGGCAAAGGAATGAATCAAGCGCAACTACGCGAAATATTTAATCCCTTTATTCAAGCTGAAAACTCAATTACTCGAGAATACGGCGGNCCAGCCATATTGGTATTGGTAGTGAGTTTATCGTTGAGTTGCCATTTAGCACTTCAGGAAAGATTAAATACGCTCACAAAGGCGCATTAAACGGCAAACATATTGTTGTTGTGAGTAATCATCTTGAACGTGAAAAAATTATGTATCGATATCTTTCGTTTATGGGCGCTAAAATAACGTATGTCCATAATGAACAAGAAATTGCAGAGCATCAAGATGATACAGATATAATATGGGTAGTTGATGGCATAGATAATATGGATGCAATTAACGCCCTTCTAAGGCGTTTACTTTATTCGTTAGAGGACAACAACCAACAAGCAGTCGTATTGAGTAAATTAGACGAAGCGGCAATTAACCATAAAAATATTTTTTATATTAATGCCGCACCATTATGTAAATCTAATTTTATGCTCTCGATACTGGTAGCAGCAGGTTTGCATCAACCAAAACAAATTAAAAAAGCTAAAACACTTAATAACTTTTTAAGCACCGAACAGGCTCGTCAAGCTAATAAGTTAATACTACTTGTTGAAGACAACCTATTAAACCAACAGGTTTTAACTGATCAGCTGCATATTTTAGGTTATGGGGTCGAAGTTGCTAACGACGGTGAAGAAGGGCTTAATATGTGGAGAAAAGGTAACTACTCACTTATTTTAACCGATTTACATATGCCTAAAATGTCGGGTTACGATATGGTCGAAAAAATCCGTAATGAAGCCGAACTGTTAGACTCCATTGATGCCCAACCTCATATTATTGCTGTTACAGCAAATGCTTTAAAAGGCGAGAAAGAGCGCTGTTTAGCGGTAGGCATTAATGACTTTATTACAAAGCCTATAGAGCTAAATTCTTTAGAAGATACATTGAAGCGCTGGAGTAACAAACAAAACCAAGGACAAAATGTAGTGGCGCATCAAAATATGGCACTACCAATAGATATGGAAGCCGTCGCTAAATATGTTAATGGCGATAAAGCTAAACAAGTCCGCTTTTTCAAAATGTATTTAGAGCAGAGCCAAAGTTTAATTAAATCTATTAACTCGGGTGTAATGATAAATGATTTAGACGAAATAGTTGACGGTTGTCATCAATTAAAATCCATTTCAAAAACAATTGGTGCGCAAATGGTTGCCGACCTTGCCAATACTTTTGAAGAGAAATGCAAAAAAGATGAACTTACAACTGATGAGTTAATTAATTTAAGAGATGAATTAGAAATTGAATACTCAAAGGCAGCTCAATTTTTAAAAGAGCAAGTTAAAATCGCTGAACAAGAAGACGAACTGGTTGATTAAATAAATGAGCATAAAAAAAGGGCTATATAGCCCTTTTTTTTAAAATTCAGAAAATATTACTTTTCTGGTGGTCTATAACCTTCAATTTCTACATCTTTATCTTCAAACAAAAAGCCAACCATTTGTTCTTCTAAAAATATGCGATGCTCTGGGTCCATCATATTTAAATGCTTTTCGTTTATAAGCATTGTTTGCTTATGTTGCCACTGAGCAAAAGCTTCTTTAGAGATGTTGTTAAAAATCTTTTCACCAATTTCACCTGGATATAGTTGAAATCCAAGACCTTCGGCTTCTTTTTGTAACTTTTGACAAAATACGGTACGTGCCATGATTGATTCTCTTTAGCGCTAAATGCCAATAGTTTAACCTATTGGTGCAATTTGTTTAACCAACTTTTTAGTTGGGGCAGCCAAACCCACTTCAACTGATTGATCTAACGGATACCAAACTAACGGCCTGTCATTAACTACATCGGGAATATTTTTAATATTAAGGACATGCGGATTAATAGTCAGCTCAAAATGCGAAAATACATGTGTAAAAGGCTCAAGCACACTTAAGTTAGCTTCTAGCCCTTGCTGTGCTATAAATACTTCAAGTTCGTTAAGTTCGTTAAATTCAAAAAAACCAAATAATCCTCCCCAAATTCCTGAATTTGGTCTTTTTTCCATTAATACTTTGTTGTCACATTGAATGATTAACTGGTGGCAGATCTTTTTAGGAACCGCTTTTTTTGGTTTTGAATGCGGAAATGTTTTTACTTCCCCCATTTTATAAGCGCCACAGCGTGAGTTTAACGGGCATGCTTGGCAATCAAAACGACTTCGAGAGCATAAGCTTGATCCTAAATCCATCATAGCCTGATTAAACTCTGTAACATTATTTTTAGGTGTTAGCTGCTCACTTAAATGCCATAACTGAGTTTCTACTTTTTTAACACCATACCAACCTTCAACCATAAAAAAACGAGCTAGCACTCGCTTAACATTACCGTCTAAAATTGGATGATGCTGCCCTAGCGATAACGATAATACAGCACCTGCAGTTGAGCGCCCTATTCCAGGTAAATCAATTACTTCTTCAAGCCTTGTAGGAAACTGTCCATTATATTTATCGCGCACTATTTTAGCTGTTTTATGTAGATTACGTGCACGAGCGTAATAACCTAAACCAGTCCAATGATGTAGTACCTGATCTTCATCCGCATTCGCTAACGCAATAATATCGGGAAAGCTTTCCATAAATTTTTCAAAATAAGGAATTACAGTAACTACTTGAGTTTGCTGCAGCATCACTTCAGACACCCATACCTTATAAGGTGTTTTTGCTAATTGCCAAGGTAATGTTTTTCGACCATGAAGGTGATACCAATCAACAACTTGGTTAGAAAACCAATTTGATTGTTCTTTATTTAAATCCAAAATATTTTACTTTCACTAATACTCAATGGCGGCTCAGTCTATTGCAGTTATTAAAAAGATCAAGCTATGAGGGCTGTTAAATCAGCTAAACCTTGTGATTGGTGCGCTGGTCAGGGATAATACTCAACCATTTTTAAACACATTGTTTTTGTCAGGCCAATAATATGAGTGAATCAACCAACAGTAATCTTGAGCAAGCTAAGCAAGAAGGTAAATACATCCGCACTATTCGCAGTTTTGTAAAACGCGAAGGTCGATTGACCAAAGGTCAAGCTGCTGCAATTGAAAAATGCTGGCCAACTATGGGCTTAGAGCATAAAAACGGCATGCTTAATTTAAGTGAGGTTTTTGGCAACAACAATGATGTAGTGCTTGAAATTGGCTTTGGTATGGGCAAGTCACTTGTAGAGATGGCAAAAAATGCACCACATCTAAACTTTATAGGCATTGAAGTACATCGTCCTGGTGTTGGTGCTTGTTTAATGGATGCTGACGAAGCTGGCATTACTAATCTACGTATTTTTGAGCACGATGCAGTTGAAGTACTTGCCGATTGTATCGCTGAAGAAAGCTTAACAACATTACAATTATTTTTCCCAGATCCTTGGCACAAAAAACGCCATCACAAACGTCGTATTGTACAAGGCGATTTTGTTGAAAAATTACGTTCGCAATTAAAAATGGGCGGTGTTTTTCATATGGCTACTGATTGGGAAAACTACGCAGAGCATATGCTTGAAGTAATGCAGGCAGCGCCTGGTTTTAAAAACCAATCTGAAACGAACGACTATGTTCCACGCCCTGATTTGCGTCCGCTCACTAAATTTGAGCAACGCGGCCATCGTTTAGGTCATGGCGTATGGGATTTAATGTTTGAACGTACTAAATAACTTAATACTGTTATTTAATTTATCAATAATACTAAAAAAACTGTAAGGCAAAGTCATTTATGAGCATATTAACCAACCCAAGTTCACTGTTACTTCGAAATAGCGAGGAACTAACGGGGAAATCTATCTTGGTGGTCAACTTTGCTCAGGATGGCTTTTTAACCGAACTTAAAAAACTTAATCCACAAAGTAAAGTAACCGCATTTAGTTACAACCACGCTAATGGCGTTTTTGCTAAAAACACTAAAGATGTTGAGATATGTGTAAATCACATAATGACAGGTAATGACTATGATTTAGTTATTCTTTATTACCCTAAATCAAAGCCTGAACTGCTAATGGCGCTTGATAATATTCGAGCCATTATTACACCAGATGCTAAATTACTTGTTGTTGGTGAAAATAAAAGTGGTGTTAAATCGATTGAAAAACAATTAGCAGGAAAAACGGTTTACAGTAATAAAATTGATTCAGCAAGGCATTGTGTTCTTTACTCTTTTTCTGAAATAAAACAGCGCTCTAGCTTTGATATTACTGAGTACCATAAGCAATTTTTAGTAACAGTTGCCGACACAGAATTTACAGCTATTAGTGTACCTGGTGTATTTAATCACGGTGGTTTAGACATAGGCACAAAAGTGCTGCTTGAAAACGCACCGACACTTAATCAAGGTAAAGTACTCGACTTTGGATGTGGTGCAGGCTTAATTGCTACATTTTTAGGATTAAAAAATCCAGCACTAGATTTTCTGTGCAGTGATGTAAGTGCTTTAGCTACCTACGCCACTGAGCAAACTTTAAAGCTCAATAGCATCAAAGGTGAAGCTATATTAAGTGATGGTCTTAACAGCATTACAGGAAAGTTTGATTTAATAATTAGTAACCCACCATTTCATACGGGTATCTCTACTGATTACACGGTAGCTGAAGCGTTTTTATCAAATGCTAAACAGCATCTAACTAAATTAGGTAAACTGAATATTGTGGCAAATAGCTTCTTAAAATACCCGCCAATTTTAGAAACACAATTTGATAATTACCAAACCGTGTTCAAAAATAATAAATTTGCTGTATATAGCAGTTAAATAAAAATTAGCGGCGATAAATTAGTGTCGTTATATCTATAAATTAATCATTATAGTGTATAGATACCAAACTACACCGATACGCAAAAATACTATTTTAGAGCCCTGAGCCAATAACACTCTAGTTAGTTTAAATGAATTTTAATCTAACAACTTTGATTATTAGGTGAGTATTTAAGGTACTCACCCTAGCTGATGAAAAATATAAAGATTAATTTAGTTTTTTTCCTCCACTTTCTCTTGTCTTTGCTAAACTAAAACTCTCGAACATTGAAAATAACTCAGGCGACGATGACATAATGCCTAAAAAAGTACATCAAAGTAGCATTCGTAAAGCATTAATAAATTTAATTATGCTCATAACTGCTATTTGCCTGTCGTTATCTATTTCTATTTCTACATACTTAAGCGTTAAAGAACAAAAACAATTAATAATTAATAAGCTTGTTATTCTTTCTGTAATTGTTGCTTTTGATGCTGGAAAATCTGTTGCGGATGATGATAGAAAAACCGAAGAAAAACGCCTAAAGTCATTTGATAAAATTCCCCTTATAAAAAATATTCATATTTACACAATTGAAAAAACATCACAGAAGCCAGTGTTTTTTATTAGTTTTAATGCAAAAAAAACGCCCCCGGTTCCTCTTCGAATAGACAGTGTTAATGATTTAGCTGAGCCACATATAACAAATGAATATATTGAGCTTATACGCCCTATTTCTCACAATGAAAAATTAATTGGCTATGTTTACATGCGAGGCAGTCTTGAAAGCCTTGATATTTATATAAAACATAAAATATTAATTGATATGCTACTAACTTTATTAATACTGGTTGTTGTATATTTTATTGCTGTAAAAACACAAAAAAGAATAGCAAAACCTATTGAGCATTTAAGTATGTTATTACAAGACGTATCAAAAAATCATAACTATGATGCGCGTGCGCCTATAACAAATGTGAAAGAAATTACGGTACTTTCAAATAGCCTAAATATAATGCTTGCCCGGACTCAAAAACAGCTTACTCGTCACGAAAAAGACAAAGAAGAAATAAAACAGCTAAACCAGAGCCTTGAAGAAAAAGTAAATCAACGCACAATCGCACTCAGAGAAGCCAATCAAGAACTGCTGTCGACCTTAGAGCGAATGCATCAATATCAGACTCAAATTGTTGAAAACGAAAAAATGGCATCTTTAGGGCAAATGGTGGCCGGTGTTGCTCACGAAGTTAATACACCAATTGGACTTGGGATTACAGGCTCTACATTACTAAGGGATAAGTTAGCTGATATTCAAATAAGCTTTAACGATCAAAACCTAACCTCTAATCAATTAAAACGATTTATAGATGAAGGCATCGAGAATTTAGATTTAATTTATCGTAACTTAAACCGCGCTGCCGATTTAATAGCTAACTTTAAAAAGGTAGCCGTTATTCAAGATGATGGAATTAAGAAAAGCATTAATCTTCATAAACTCATTAGTGACGTTTTAACATCAGTGCAATCAGAGCTTATTACTAAAAAACCGATAGTAACCGTTAACTGTCCTACAGACTTATTAGTGCAAAGTAAGTCAGACCCTTTGCAGCAAGTATTTCAGCAGTTACTAATCAACTCTGTTGTGCATGGTTTTATTGGTACTGAAAATAATGAAATTAAAATTGATGTTGAACTTACGGATAAAAAATTAACAATTATTTACAGTGATAATGGTCAAGGCGTGGATAAAAATGTTAAACATCGAATTTTTGATCCTTTCGTAACCTCAAAAAGAGGGCAAGGCGCAAGCGGTCTTGGTATGCACCTTGTCTATAATTTAGTGACTCAGGCTTTAGGCGGACGAATTCTGTTTGATTTGGAAGAAAAACACGGTGCACGCTTTATAATTACAATACCTTGAATAAATATCATTAAATAAGTATAAACTTTAAGTTTATACTTGAATTAACATTTTATGACCTCATTAAGAAGGCATGTGATAAAACTTGTAATGTTATTTAATTACATTAAATAATTAATACTTAGCAATTTATGAACTTTATTATCTTTGCGATATCACATACATTGATGAAAGGTTAAAAAATGATATAATTTCGATTTGAATTAGTCTGATTATTTTAAGCACCTTTACCTGATTGATCGATGTATCAATTTTTAAAGGAAATGGCTTCGACTTCCTAGTTCAAATAATTACATCCGTAAATATATCAATTAAACAGTAGCTTTTGCACAGCCCTTTTTAGGTAGACTTTGGATTCCTCTACTGTTTTATTTTTATCCAAATTGTTTTCCTTGTTAACAATTGGATATAATCTTATAATCTCTAGTAATCGATTTTATTGAATAACGTCGATTTTTTTGTACGTAAAACAATCCAAAAAGGTTAATTAATAATGCAAACGCCAGTCATTCTGATCGTAGAGGATGAAGACGTAACTCGACTAAACCTCGTTAGTTTATTTGAAGCTGAAGGTTACAAAGTTATTGAAGCCATTGATGGCGATGATATGCATGACAAGCTTACAAATAACGATGACGTCAATCTTGTAGTTATGGACATCAATCTTCCAGGTAAAAACGGTCTTATTTTAGCCCGTGAATTACGCCAAAAGCGTAAAGTAGGCCTTATTTTCTTAACCGGTCGTGATAACGACGTTGATCGTATTTTAGGTCTTGAAATCGGTGCAGATGATTACATCACTAAACCGTTTAACCCACGTGAGCTAACTATTCGAGCTCGCAATCTAATTACTCGTACTGCTTTAGGTGGTGAAGAGTCAATATTAGAAACAAATGGTGTTATTACGTTTAATGGTTGGGAATTAGACGAAAATAGTCGTTGCCTTACTTCTCCAAGTGGTGATGCTAAGCGTTTGCCTAAAGGTGAATACAGAGCATTGCGTTTAATGCTTGATTCTCCAGGTCGTATTTTTAGCCGTGAGCAACTAATCAAACATATGACAGGGCGTGAGCTTCGTGCAAACGACCGTACTGTTGATGTTACTATACGCCGTATTCGTAAACACTTTGAAAGCGATAACTCAACGTCTGAGTTAATCAGCACCATTCATGGTGAAGGTTACCGCTTCATTGGTAAAATCGACAGCTAAATTAGAATAACGTTACGTTACTCTAATTGTTGTAAAAATAAATGAAGGGCTTCTTGTCCTTCATTTATTTTATCCGCTAATACTTCCAACCACTCATTTAGTACTTCATCTGTTTCATCAATAGCACCATACTCCATTACTTTTGCATGTAATTGCACATCATTTAAGCCTACAGAACCTGCAGCTCCTTTAAGCTTATGCGCAACAGACTTATACTCTTCTCTATCGCCTGTATTTAATGAAGTAAGTAACTCTTGTTGATATTGCGGATTTAGTTTTTCAAATAATTGGCTGCTGCGTCTAAATACAACTAAGCCCATTGAATTAACAAAGTCTTCTATTGTTTCAACATCGAGTAAATGTGCGTTAATTCCAACAAGTGCTTCTTCGCTCACTTTTAATTGTGGTTTATCACATTCAACTTTTTTGATATCGAATAGGTCGGCTAACATTTTATCTAGTTTTACTGTATTGATTGGTTTAGCCAACGCACCTTGTATAGATATACCTTTAAGGTCTTCTTCGGCGCTTCGCACGTTTGCAGTAAGTGCAACTATTGGAAGTTTATCAAAGTGACTATCAGCCCTAATTTGTCTTGCCACTTCATCGCCGTTTATATCAGGCAATTGCATATCGAGTAAGACTAAATCTAAATCATCTTCAGTTTCTACAAAAGAGAGTGCGTCTTCACCCGTTTCAGCCCATAACACTTCGTGCCCACGTTGCTCTAGTAAGTTAGTTGCAATCTCAGCATTAAGCGGAACATCCTCAACTAATAAAATATACAAGCCACGACCAACATAGCTTTGCTCTGTTGGAGCTATACATAAGTTTAGTGGAATTTGCACAGTGAAGCAGCTTCCCTCGCCTTCCTTACTATCTACCGTAATAACCCCTTTCATTGCACTAACTAATGCTTTAGTTACTGACAAGCCGATTCCTGAACCTATTGCATTGGTTCCTTTTAAATCAGGTGCTTTATAATACATATCGAATATACGTGGAAGTTGTTCTTGCGGAATACCTTGCCCAGTATCCGATACCTTCATTATTAGCCAAGGACCTTCAACACGATTTTCGCGACTACAAACAAGTTTAACTTGGCCATTTTGAGTAAACTTAACAGCGTTATTAATAAGGTTCCAAACCACTTGGCGTAAACGAGTCGGGTCGAGTTGAGCGTAAACATCAAGCACACCATCGCGTTCAATATTAAACTCTAATTCTTTTTGCTCTGCAATCAGACCTGCAAAGTTAACAACATCATTAATAAAGTCAGATACATTAATAGGGTTAGTCGCTATATCGAGCTGATCTCTATCTATTTTATCAAGATCGATAATATCGTTGAAAATATTACCTAATGTTTCAGCACTCGAAAAAATAGTATTACCCCAACTACGTTGCTGCTTGTTTAATTCGGTATCAAGCAGCATTCGCGTTAAACCAACAATACCATTTAACGGTGTGCGCAATTCATGGCTAAGAGTTGCAATAAACTTACCTTTATCTTTATAGGCAGTTTCGAGTGCTTGGGCAGCTTCTTTACGACTAGTAATGTCACGCCCAAAGCCAAGTAAGCCTATGTATTCACCTTCATCATTAATAAAAGGTAATTTACGTAACTCAAACCAACGCTTTTCACCATCTACGTCATACCCAACGTCGATAGTAATACCTTGATGAGTCTGCTCTACTTTTTTATCACTTTCGAGTACATCAGACAAAAATTCGCTTGGAAAAATTTGCTCCGCCGTTTTACCAATAAGTTCAGCACTGGTTTTACCCATAACTTCTTCAAACATTTTATTACAACCAGCAAACACACCATTATTATCGCGGTAATAAAATAAATCGGGGGATGAGTCGACAGTAGAGCGCAGTAACATACCTTGCTGTGCAAGTTCTTGTTGTGTTTTTTTACGTTCAGCAATTTCTTTACGCAACTCTTCAATGGCGCGATGTTTAGCATGAAATGCCATTTTACGCTCATCTATCTCCATATTTAAACGGTTGATATTATCTTTAAGTGTTTGGTTTAATAGCTTTTCTTGTTTTGTTGCGCTATCAAGGTAAGCGTATGAGGCATCTAATTGACGAATTGAATTTAATAATACGCTTATAATTAGTGGAGAAACCACTGCTGTAAAAAATATCACAGCTAAAATATCAACTAAATGAATTTCACCTACTGCAACATAATAAAACATGCTTGATAAAATAAGGGATGCGGTTAGCAATAACGCATAACAAATAGCGGCAGTTTTAAACTCACCAAATCGAGTTATTAGGCTGGAAAGAACTCGAACCCAAGGGCTCAAAGAATAATCGGTCATAGTTAAGTTTATCTCTTAGCTGTGTGCTTAAATATAAATGAGGCAGTACAAATTACTAAACATACTATTTTGCCAGATTTTAGCATTTTTCTATTAGCTATTTTCATGTTGTGTGATAAAAATAGAAAAAATTCATGTTTGAAAGTAAACGCAGGTAAAAGTCCTCGTTTCAGCTAGTGATTATTTCGTGTAAAATGCGGCGCATTATCATTGCCAATAACGAGTAACATACCATGCAAATCAACATGCCCGATATAGCCGACACGGCACCCGCCTTACAAACAGGTAAATTAGACTGGGTTGGCATGGCTGAAATTGAGTTGCCATTTATTTTTGAATCGCGTGATACATCCCCAGTTACTGTTAATGCTAAAGCCCGCGCCTTTGTTAACTTACACAAAGAAGATGCTAAAGGCATTCACATGTCACGCTTATACTTGGCACTAGATACGCTATCAACCGAGCAACATGTTAATCCACAAACATTAGCGGGCACTCTAAACTCTTTTATTGCCAGCCATGAAAACTTGAGCGATAAAGCACAAATTGAGTTTAAGTTTGAGCTGCCACTGCGCCGTAAATCACTATTAAGCGGCAAAGTAGGTTGGAAAAGCTACCCTATTATATTAACGAGTACTATTGAGCATAATATTATTAGTTATGAGCTGAGTGTTGATGTTACTTATTCATCAACTTGCCCATGCTCTGCGGCACTTGCGCGCCAGCTTATACAGAATGCATTTAGCGAAAAGTTTAATCAAGAAACATTAAGTCAAAAAGATGTACACGAGTGGCTTGGCACAACACAAGGAATTGTAGCAACACCTCACTCTCAACGCTCAATTGCGAATGTAAAAGTAAAACTTGATAACGATATTAATGAATTCGATGTTGTTAGCTTAATTAATACTCTTGAAGATGAACTTAAAACACCGGTACAAGCGGCTGTAAAGCGCGAAGATGAACAAGAGTTTGCTCGCTTAAATGGTCAAAATTTAATGTTTTGCGAAGATGCAGCCCGAAAAATAAAGGCAATTTTAGAGCGTGACAAATATGCAGACTATTGGTTGCAAATAAACCATTATGAGTCGCTACACGCCCATGATGCAGTTGCAATTGCCGTTAAAGGAATTACCAACGGTTACAAAGCATAATAGGTAAAATACCTTTAAATAAACCATACGATAATAATTTCATAACCACCTGTGTTTAGGCATATAAATTGCTTAACTCAAGCAGTGTCAATTTGTTGTTATGGAGTTATCGTATGGAATTTGCTTTATTATCAATCTTAGTATTAGTCGTAGGTGCATCAATTGTTGCGTCAAAATTTAATGATGACGGCGGAAACCCTTATCCTTTTACGCGCAAACAAAGCGTATTTACACAAGTAGAAAGTGCTTTTTTAAACTTATTAGAACGCGCTGTAGGCGATCAATATAAAATTGTTAGCCGTGTAAAGCTAATAGATGTAATTGACTGTAAAGAAGGCTTATCTCCTAAATCTAAACGCGCAGCAATTGCTAAAGCAAAAAACAAACAACTTGATTTTGTGTTAATCGATAAAGAAAAAATGACGATTGTGGCTGCTGTTGATTTAGTTAACAACGCCAACAAAGATGGACATAAAGCACAACGAGATTGGTTTGTTAATGGTGCTTTAGAAGCTGCGGGTATTCCACATATTCGTATGAAAGTAAAATCAGGATACCGTCCTTCAGAAGTACGCGATGCCATTATGTTTAAACTTGGTAAGCCTGCACCTTCGCAAGCACAACGCCCAGCTCGAAATCGCGTAAACAAACCGGCCGTACTTTCACCATCTCAAGCTAAAGCACATACAACTGCCCTAGCTGAAATTTAACAATTTTGTTTCCTAATTAAATACTCTCCTAAAAGTATTCAAAGCGAGCTGCATAAAACGGCTCGCTTTTTTGTTTTTTATTACTAACTTCACGTATAATAAATTTATTCAAACTCAGGAATTTAAAACTATGAACGTTGGTATTATTGGCGCAATGGAGCCAGAAGTTAAAATTTTACGTGAAGCAATGCAAAACCCACAAATTTTAACAAAAGCAGGTTTTACTTTTTATACTGGCGAACTTGCTGGTAATACAGTAACACTCGTTCAATCTGGTATTGGTAAAGTAGCTTCAACTATTGCTACCACACTACTTATCGATAACTTTAAGCCTGATTGTGTTATTAACACTGGCTCTGCCGGTGGGTTTGACCCATCGCTAAGCGTAGGCGATGTAGTAATTTCGTCAGAAGTTCGTCACCACGATGTAGATGTAACAGCATTTGGTTATGAAATAGGTCAAGTACCACAAATGCCACCTGCTTTTATTGCTCACCCTAAATTGGTTGAAGCCGCGCAGCAAACAATTGCACAAATTAGTGAAGTAAAAACCTTAGTTGGCTTAATTTGTACTGGCGATACATTTATGTGTGACCCTGTACGTATTGATAAAGCACGTAGCGATTTCCCAACAATGCTTGCTGTTGAAATGGAAGGCGCATCTATCGCGCAAACATGTTTTGCACTTAATACACCATTTGTTGTTATTCGCTCTATGTCTGATATTGCTGGTAAAGAGTCACCACAATCATTTGAAGAGTACCTAGAAACCGCGTCAATCAACTCATCTAAAATGGTTGTAGCACTTCTTGAAAAGTTAACAGCAGTTAAGCTATAAATGCTAAGCAATATTGTTCAAAATCATTTGGACTTTATTGCATTTATTGTAGCGCTCCTTGCTGAGCGCTTTTTACCATTAGTAAGTTGGTATCATCCTAATACCGCTTTAGTTGCTGTTTTTAATGCAATTGGCAAACGAATATATAAAAGCAAAGAACCCAATAGCTATCAGTACTTATCCTCATTGTTGGCAAGCACACTTATTTTAAGCGTTATCCTCACTATTATTATTCTACTATTAGAATTTGCTTTTTACCCTGAACTACTTGCGGGGCTTATTTTATACTTATGTTTAGAGAGTAAAAGTATTGATAAAAAAGCACTGCGTATTGCAAAACTAACTAAGCAAAATCAAAAATCTACAGCTCGCGAATTATTAAAGCCTTTACTCGCGCGTGATGTGAGTAAGCTTTCAGCTCCAGGAATTATTAAAGCGTTAATAGAGAGTTTAATACTGCGAACCGCACGTTACTATTTTGTCGTTATATTTATATTTTTAATATTGGGTCCTATTGCTGCACTTGCCTATAGATTACTAACTTTAATCCAGCAAGCATGGCGAAATGAAATAGCACCTAATAGCCCTTTTTTAAAACCACTGAAAATAATTCTTTTTGTTATAGAGCTTATTCCTATGCGCTTACTTGCCCTGACTATTGCAGCAAGTAAAGCAACCAAACAAAGCATGCATTACATAAAGCATTATGGCAGGCACTTTTATCAAAAAAATACTGGTTGGCTACTAAGCGCATGCTCAGCATCACTTGGTGTACAACTAGGCGGACCCGCAGTCTATTTTGGTGCACGCTTTAATAAAATGCGTATTGGTACAGATAGGCTTCCCACTGCTGACGATGTACCCGTAATAATTAACAGATTAAATCAAGCTCGTGCATTTTGGCTATTAGTCATTGTGGCTGTTGAAATATTAAAAGTGGTTTAGTGCCTATTTTCTAAAAATTATTTACCCCTCTAAAATACAAACACAAAAAAACCAGCCTAAGCTGGTTTTTGTTTATTACCTGCGGTATTAAGCAATGGTAATGTTTGCAAACTTACGTTTACCTACTTGGTAAATAGCCGTTGTACCTTTTGCTACTTCAAGTTTGGTGTCTGTAATTTTATCTTCGCCGTTAAGTTTAACTGCACCTTGCTTAATCATGCGCATAGCTTCTGACGTACTTGCCACTAAATTTGCTTCTTTAAGTAAGTTAGCAATTAATATAGTGTCTTGATCAATCGTTACAGTCACTTCTGGGATTTCATCTGGTAACGCTTTTTTCTGAAAGCGTTGAATAAAATCGTCATGAGCGGCTTGTGCATCTTGTGCATTATGAAAACGAGTAATTAACTCTTTAGCTAGTTCAATTTTAATATCGCGTGGATTAGTACCTTGCTCAACACGCTCTTTTTGAGCTGCAATCTCTTCAATTGAAAGTGCACTTAACAAGTCATAGTAACGCCACATTAGTACATCACTAATAGACATTATTTTACCAAACATATCGTTCGGTGCATCAGTAATACCAATGTAGTTACCAAGCGACTTAGACATTTTTTGAACGCCGTCAGTCCCTTCAAGTAATGGCATCATTAATACTGTTTGCGGTTTTTGACCTTCTACTTTTTGCAGCTCACGCCCCATAAGTAAATTAAAACGCTGATCAGTACCACCAAGCTCAACATCAGACTCAAGTGCAACAGAATCCCACCCTTGTACTAATGGATATAAAAATTCATGTATTGCAATTGGCTGACCGCTACCGTAACGCTTTTTAAAGTCATCACGCTCTAGCATTCTAGCTACAGTTTGATTTGCTGCTAATTTGATCATACCCGCAGCGCCTAACTTTTCCATCCAGGTAGAGTTAAAGGCAACTGTAGTTTTAGCCGGATCAAGAATTTTAAAAACTTGCTCTTTATACGTTTCAGCATTGGCAAGTACGTCTTCGCGAGTAAGTGGCTTACGCGTTACGTTTTTTCCTGTAGGGTCACCAATCATTCCGGTAAAGTCACCAATTAAGAAAATAACCTCATGTCCTAGGTCTTGAAACGCTTTCATTTTATTAATTAGTACAGTGTGACCTAAGTGTAAATCAGGTGCTGTTGGATCAAAACCAGCCTTAATTTTTAGCTTTTTACCCGACTTTAGTTTTTCAACTAATTCGTCTTCAATTAATATTTCTTCTGCACCGCGTTTTATCTCTGCTAGAGCGGTTTGTAAATCCACTGTGTATTACTCCAAAATTCTGCCGACGAAGGGGGCGACTAGTTACTTGCGCAATCACGGTTTAAAAAGGTTTAAACCGAATTTATATATATTGCTAACATAACAAATTTTTACCTAATTTAAATAAATTTTTAAACGATTAATGCAACTTAATAAAAAGAGTACAGTCTCAGTTTAATATGCAGTTAAAAAAGGCTTTCAAACCCTAATTTTAGCGCAATTTGACGCCAGTTTAAATCTACAAAACGCTGGTATTCGTACATTATTCGTTATATCCTGAGATATTATGTATTTATTATGTTGACAGCAGGAAAAGGCACTTTATGGTACACGTGGTTAACACGCTCCCCAAAAAACACAAATTGCTTATTTTAGGTCTGGTTTCTGCTATTACTGCTTTGACCTTTCTTCCTTCTGAAAAAGCGACTGCATCCAAAGACAATAGTGTTAACGCACTAGAAATTGGTAAGCGCTATGATTTACAAGTTAAAGTTGATAACAACGAAAAACTTACCGAGTTAAATTCAGAACAAGCGGCAGAAAAGCTACCAGAATATGACCTAGTCGATCACCAAGTTAAGAATGGTGACAATTTAGCTATTATCTTTAAACGTGCTGGCTTTTCGGCACAAACGCTCTATAAACTAGTTAATACTAATGCAGAAACGCGCAAACTCACCAAAATTCATCCAGGTGAAGTATTAAGTTTTGCAACAGCTGAAAATGGCGATCTCGCTCAGCTGCGTTATGTTATATCTAAAACTGATACCTTATTTGTTACCTTAAATGATGAAGGTAATTATGATACAGCCATTGATAGTAAAGAAATTGAAACTCTGACTAAAACAGCCGGTGGCGAAATTTCTAGTAATTTTTGGACCTCAGCTATATCAGCTGGTTTAAGTGAACGCCAAATAATGAACTTTGCTGATATATTTGGCTGGGATGTAGATTTTGCGAACGACATTCGTAAAGGTGATCAGTTTGGTTTAATTTACGAATCTCATTACGTAGATGGTGAATTTATTGGCACTGGAAAAATTATTGCCGCTGAATTTATTAACCAAGGTCAACGCTTTGCTGCTATTCGCCATACAGATGGAAGTTTTTATACCCCTGAAGGCCGTAGTATGAAAAAAGCGTTTTTACGCGCCCCGGTTAATTTTAAATATATAAGCTCAAGCTTTAATCCTAAACGTTTACATCCAGTTACAGGACAAGTTAGAGCTCACCGTGGTATCGATTTTGCAGCTCGCACAGGCACACCAGTTGTTGCATCGGGAAATGGTAAAGTAATTAAAGCAGGTTACAGTAAATATAATGGCAACTATGTATTTATCAGCCATGGTACGCAGTATGTAACTAAGTACTTGCACTTAAATAAAAAGCTAGTTAAAACAGGTCAAAAAGTTAAACAAGGTCAACAAATTGGTACTGTAGGATCTACGGGTAGAGTTACAGGCGCACATTTACACTACGAATTTTTAGTAAATGGCGTTCATCGCAACCCTAAAACAGTAAAACTACCTAAGTCAGAGCCATTACCGCGCTCAGAACTTGCTAAGTTTAAGCCAATTGCTGATAACTTTATTGCTCAGCTTGAACGTAATCGCGAGCTACAATTAGCACTTAAGTAAAGCTCACTTATAAAAAATAAAAAAGCCTTTGCGGAGTTAATCTGCAAAGGCTTTTTTTGTATATATTATTTAGCTACTTTATTAATACCCATAAGCTTAAATATAGTAACGGCTTAACCCGTTAAATTATTTTAATTTATATGGGTTAATACAGTACATAGATAAGCTGAATCACTAAAGACACCATCACTAAGGGCCAAATATATTTACTATATTTAGCTGCCCCATCAAGCCCTATTTTACTTTGATACTTTTCAAGTAACGGTATAAGTATAACCAGTGCTACAAACAAGCTTATTAAAATAACAAATATATTCATATCAATACCCTACTTATGGTAATTCATGACCTTTAGCGCTTACATAAAGTGCATACCAATGCTCACGAGTTAGCTCTACGTTAACAGCATCACAAGAGGCTTTAATGCGCTTAGCATTAGTCGTTCCTATAATTGGTTGAATAGAAGCTGGATGGCGAAGCAACCAAGCAATTACAATAGCTTCAGCAGAGGTGCCATAAAGCGCAGCCAGCTTATTAACTAAAAGGCTGGTATTTATATCTGCCTGCGACGCATTAGATAAATCACTACCAGTATAAAGCCCTTGGCATAAACTCCCCCAGCTTTGAATTTGAATATCAAAGTGGCGACAATACTCAATACTACCTGGTGTAAAGTTAATGTTTTTGCCATCGACATTTCCAGCATAAACACCTTCATCAACAAACTGATGTTTTTGTAAGCTCGCTTCAATTTGATTAGCGACTATTGGCATATCAAGTGCGTGCTGTAAAAAGTTCATTTGATGTTGCTGCATATTAGACACTGCAAAGTGACGCACTTTACCGCTTTCTTTTAAGCAGCTAAATACTTGAGCTATTTCATCTACTTCCATTAGCGGATCGGGTCTGTGCAGCATAAGTATATCTAAGTACTCTGTATTTAACCGCTTTAGAGACGCCTCCACTGATTGCTCAATCCAGTCAGCCGAAAAATCATAACGCTTTGGACCATGCTCATCTTCAAATTTAATTCCGCACTTAGATTGAATATACATATGCTCTCTAAGATCTGGTCGCTCACTTAATGCTTTACCAAATACTTGTTCGGCTTTGCCAAATGTATAAATATCAGCGTGATCAAAAAAGTTAATACCGCCTTCAATAGCATGATCTATACAGTCGTGTGCTTGCTTAATATAAGAGCTATTAATAGCATCTTTATTCCAACCGCCGCCTAACCCCATGCAACCAAATACTAGTTTACTAACATTTGGTAAATATTTTGCCAAAGGTGTATGAAGCATTATGACTATCCTTAAAATTGCGAAGAGTTGTTACTGTAAACAAAAAGTACTAAACAAGAAACCATTAAGCGATGGAAATAAAAAGCAAAAAAAAGCGCAGTAAACTGCGCTAAATCATTTATAAACTACCAAGTTAATTATTAGCCAACAAGTGCTAATAAAATACCTGCAGCTACGGCACTACCAAGGACGCCGGCAACATTTGGTCCCATTGCATGCATAAGTAAAAAGTTATGAGGATTACTTTCAAGGCCTACTTTATTTACTACTCGTGCCGCCATTGGCACAGCAGACACACCCGCCGCACCAATTAATGGATTTATAGGTGTTTTAGATATGCGATTAAGCCCTTTTGCCATAAATACGCCCGATGCCGTACCAATTGCAAACGCAAGTGCGCCAAGTACTAAAATACCAATCGTCTCAACAGTTAAAAACTTATCTGCAGCAAGCTTTGAACCTACAGCTAAACCTAAAAATATAGTTGTAACATTGATGATTTCGTTTTGAGCACTGTTACTTAATCTATCAACAACACCCGACTCTCGCATTAAGTTACCTAAACAAAACATACCTACAAGCGGTATAGCAGCCGGTAAAAACATAGCCGTTAAACTAAGCACCATAAGAGGGAAAATAATCTTTTCCTTTTTAGATACTTTGCGAAGCTCTGGCATCTTTATTTTACGTTCTTCTGGGGTTGTTAATGCACGCATAATTGGCGGCTGAATAATTGGCACAAGTGCCATGTATGAATATGCAGCTACCGCTATTGCACCAAGTAAATCGGGTGCCAGTTTTGACGCTAAAAATATTGCAGTAGGTCCATCTGCACCACCTATAATGGCAATAGCCGATGCATCCTGTAGAGTAAACTCAAAACCTGGTACATAATTTAATAATATTGCGCCAAACAGTGTAGCAAAAATACCAAACTGTGCGGCCGCACCTAATAACAACATACGTGGGTTTGCAATAAGTGCGCTAAAGTCGGTTAGCGCCCCTACTCCCATAAATATCAGCAGCGGAAAAATCCCCGTATCAATACCCACGTAATAAACGTAATACAAAAGCCCACCTGGGTCTGACAATCCTGCCACAGGTACATTTGTTAAAATTGCACCAAAACCAATTGGTAATAATAATAGTGGTTCAAAGCCTTTAGCTATCGCTAAAAACAGTAATAAACACCCTACCGCAATCATTATTAACGATGGGATTGTAAAGTTAGCAATGCCAGTAGCATTCCAGAGGTTTAAAATACCTTCCATCCTCTATTTACTCCTAAGCTAATGCAATCATAGCGTCGCCAGTAGATACAGCATCGCCTTCACCAACTAACACTTCAGCAACTGTTCCGGTATGCATTGCGCGTATTTCAGTTTCCATTTTCATGGCTTCCATAATAATCACTACATCACCTTCGTTAACAACTTGCCCAGCTTTTA
Organism: Pseudoalteromonas sp. TB64; assembly: GCF_000498095.1. Lineage (GTDB taxonomy): Bacteria > Pseudomonadota > Gammaproteobacteria > Enterobacterales > Alteromonadaceae > Pseudoalteromonas. The sequence goes on along the minus strand of NZ_AUTQ01000209.1, from coordinate 22,672 downwards.
CTTTAATTTTAAAAATATTACCTGCTAACGGCGCATTAAGTGTTTCGCCCGATGCAACCGATGCAGACTGAGGAATGTGCTCAGAATCCTTTAAAGTTACTTCTTTGAGTTCACCACCTTGCGCTACTACTACATCGTAAACTTTACCGTCTACTTTTACGCTGTATTGCTCAGCTTTAACGCTACTATTATTTGAGCCTGATTTTGGTGCTACCTTATTGCTCTTATCTTCAACAGTAGGAATAGGCTCAAATGCATCAGGGTTATTACGATTTTTAATAAACTTCAAACCAACTTGTGGAAATAATGCATAAGTTAGTACGTCATCAATTTGCTCATCAGCAAGTGTTAAACCTTGCTCTTGCGCTTCTTTTAATAATTCAGCTTCAAGCGTTGCAAGCTCTGGTGCAATGTTATCTGCAGGGCGACAAGTAATAACCTCTGCTCCATCAAGCACACGCTCTTGTAGCTCTTTATTCATTGGTGCTGGTGTTAAGCCATATTCACCTTTTAATACGCCAGCAGTTTCTTTAGTAATTGTTTTATAGCGCTCGCCCGTAAGTACATTAAGTACAGCTTGAGTGCCTACAATTTGCGACGTGGGTGTTACTAAAGGTAAAAAGCCAAGATCTTCACGTACACGAGGGATCTCAAGTAAAACCTCATTAAGCTTATCGGCTGCGCCCTGCTCTTTAAGCTGGTTTTCCATATTTGTAAGCATGCCACCAGGTACTTGAGCGAGTAAAATACGACCATCAACCCCTTTTAAGCTACCTTCAAATGCCGCATATTTTTTACGTACATCTCTAAAGTAAGCCGCAATTTCTTCTAGGTGATTTAAATCAAGGTCAGTATCGCGCTCAGTCCCTTCAACTATCGATACAATCGTTTCAGTTGCTGTGTGTCCGTAAGTCATACTCATAGATGAAATAGCGGTATCAAGCATATCAATGCCTGCATCAATCGCTTTTTGATAAGTCGCAGTACTTAAACCAGTTGTAGCGTGGCACTGCATAGCAATAGGAACCGATACGGTTTCTTTAAGTGCTTTAATTAGTTTTTCAGCATCGTACGGCTTTAATAAACCCGCCATGTCTTTAATACAAATTGAGTGACAACCTAAATCCTCAAGCTGTTTTGCAAGAGTTAGCCACATATCAAGTGTATGAACAGGACTGACTGTGTACGAAATAGTACCTTGAGCATGTGCGCCTACTTTTATAGCCGCTTTAATCGCTGTTTCTAGGTTACGCACATCGTTCATTGCATCGAATATACGAAATACGTCAACGCCATTTTTATGTGCGCGTTCTACAAATTTTTCAACTACGTCATCTGCGTAATGGCGGTAACCCAATAGGTTTTGACCGCGTAATAGCATTTGTTGTTTAGTATTAGGCATCGCTTTTTTAAGCGCACGAATACGCTCCCAAGGATCTTCACCTAAATAACGAATACACGAATCGAATGTAGCACCACCCCACGATTCAATAGACCAATAACCTGCATCGTCTAACTTGCTAGCAATAGGTAGCATATCGTCTAGGCGCATACGTGTTGCGAGTAATGATTGGTGCGCATCGCGTAATACCAATTCTGTTAATTTTAATTTAGCCATGTGTGTGCCCCTTATTTATTATTTGATTTGTACTGAGCAATGGCAGCACTAATAGCAGCGATGTGCTCATTTGGCACACCTTGAGATTTAAAAGACGGTGATTTAGCTGGTGATGCCTCTGGTTCGCTATAGCGCGTCACCAAATTAGACATAAGCGTTACTGCACCAATTAATATCGACAGAAATACAAACACCCCAACCATACCAGTTAGCATTAAGCTACCAGCCGTTGTGAGTAGAGCACCTATATCCATTTTTCTCCCCCTTGAAACCCATATCGAAAATAAAAAATCGATTTAATTAAATATTTATTCACTGAATAATAACAAAACTAGTCGCTTTGTCTACATCTTGTAAATTGGTAAAACCAATTAAACTATAAACAACATAACACTCAACTAATTTACATGCCATAACCCAGCAATCATGCGCTCTACAATACATACAAGAAATAACGACTATAGCTATTAGTTATATGGAAGTTGTTAATTAACTATTCAGCTTAATTAAAATAAACGTCAAACTTCAAAATAAACATAAAAACACACATCAATTGTTAATTGGTCTTACCAAGAATATTATTCTCAATGAATATTTACCAATAATTTGCAACAGTGTGAATAACTTACATAACAAAGCGTAAAAGTTACTAACTAGCCACTAACTTAAAACACAGTTAAAACGAATAAGTAATTGATATAAAAGAAAAATAAAATATGGCATGTAACTCGCATTAATAAATTTGAGCAAATTTGATAAACCAAGGAGAAAACAATGTTACGCTGGACAATTACATTTTTAGTTATTGCTTTAATCGCTGCAGTGTTAGGTTTTGGTGGCATCGCAGGTGCCGCAGCTGGTATAGCAAAAATTATATTTTTTATCTTTATAGTACTTTTAGTGATCTCATTAGTTTCAGGTGCACTACGTGGTAAATCACCCAGGTAGATAAAGCATTCAACTAACAAACACTGAAATTTAATAAACACTTACAAGGAATCACATTATGAATTCAACAACTGTAAAAGCAGCACTAATCGGTCTATTCGCAAGTTTTTTCATCATGGGTTGTGAAGACAACCATGCAGAAGATGCAGGTGAGCGTATTGATGAAGCAGTAACAGACGTGCAAAATAAAGTAGAAGACACGTGTGAAAATGTTAAAGAAGGCGTAAACGCTGAAGAAACTAACTGTTAATTCTTCTGGTATCGCTAAAAAAACGGCTTTCGGGCCGTTTTTTTGTGCCTGTAATAAAATCACTGACTATAAAGCTGCTCATTTAGAGATTAGCTTGTTAAAATAAAAAAAACGATACCTAAAGTAAGGCAATATGGCATTTACAACAACCTACACACTTGATAAACCCTACTTTTACGAGTGCTTTGATGAGTCACTCCCTTACAGTAAGCGCGCAAAACCTAAGTACTTTTTACTTGTACTACTCGTTGCGCTTGGTTTATTTGGCATTTATGGTTTAAACGATCATTACTTAGGATCTTTTATGATCATGCTGGGTGTACTTGAGTGCGTCGCTTTTTACTATCGCAGACCTTGGTGGGTAACTAGGCAAATGCTTAGCAGAGCATCTGGCTCTGAGGTAACACTTACTTTTGATGAAGACGGTATTAAGTCTGCTAATCATTACAAAAGCTTTCAATTAACATGGCAAGACATAAGCGAAGTAATAAATACGCAGCAAGGTATTATTATTAAAAATAAAAGTGGTATGCAGTACATTTCAAAACAAATACTTAGTCCAGAAACACTCGCTTTTATAAACAAAAAAACCACTCAATGAGTGGTTTTTTGATATAACTCAGTAAATTACTCAGTTATTTATACTTGTTGATTAAGCATTGCCCGGATTAGGGTTAGACTTTTCAGCTTGTATACGCATATAAATCTCTTCACGATGCACTGATACGTCTTTTGGTGCATTAACACCGATTCGAACTTGATTTCCTTTTACGCCTAAAACAGTAACGGTTACTTCGTCACCAATCATTAGGGTTTCACCTACTCGTCGAGTTAGTATTAGCATTCTATTGCTCCAATGTTCTAGTAAAAATTATAAGATTCCGCTAAACATTTTAATGAAAATTAGACTGAAAAGTAAGTAAAAACTCCCAAACTATCTATTTTCTGTTAAAAATGCCTTATGTAATGCACGAACTGCCAACTCTAGGTACTTTTCGTCTATCAAAACTGAAATTTTAATCTCTGAAGTAGAAACCAAAACTACGTTAATATTTTCTTGCGCTAATGCATCAAAAAATAAACTAGCGACACCAGAATGCGATTTCATACCCATACCAACGGCAGACACTTTTGCCACCGTTGTTGATCCACTAACATGTTGAGCACTTAACTGAGCTTTTTGCTCAGTTACTAAGTCAAGCGCTTGCAGATAATCGTTCAGGTGCACAGTGAAAGCATAGTCTATTTTTTCAAAGTTATGATTAACTTGATTAATCATATCTATTTCGATGCCATTTTCGGCAAAAAGTTTCAAAATTTTTGCAATATATTGTGTACCACTTGGCACACCTTTTACTTCAATTAAACATTCATCACGATTAAATGCAATTCCTGATACTACATTGCTTGGCATATCGCTTTCCTCAAAACTTATTAACGTGCCATCGTCAGGACTAAAACTAGAAAGTACCCTAAGTGGCATATTATGCTTTCCTGCAGCTTCTACTGAACGAATATGCAAAACTTTTGCCCCTAAACTTGCCAGCTCTAACATTTCAGCAAATGTAACCTGGCTTAATCGTCTTGCATTAGGTTCAACACGAGGGTCTGTAGTATATACGCCGTCAACGTCTGTGTAGATCTGGCACTCGTCAGCTTTTATAGCTGCTGCAATTTCTACNCAGCCGATGTATCAGTACCACCGCGTCCAAGCGTTGTAATGTTACCTTCTACATCACGCCCCTGAAACCCTGCAATAATAGCAATGCGATTATGTTCGAGTTCATGCTTTAAACGTGTTGCGGCAACATCTTCTATGCGGGCTTTACCAAACATGTTGTCGGTAAGAATATTTACTTGATCGGCTAATAGGCTTACAGCTGAATGCCCACGTTTAATAATAGCCATAGCCAATAGAGAAATAGAAACCTGTTCTCCGGTGCTAATTAGTACATCTAGTTCACGGTTACTCGGGCGAGTATCGATTTGCTTGGCGAGATTAATTAAGCGGTTGGTTTCTCCCGACATAGCCGAAAGCACTACAACCACTTGATGTCCTTGTTGTCTGGTTTTAACAACAAGGTCGGCGACTGCTTCAATTCGCTCTATTGAGCCAACCGAAGTGCCACCGAACTTTTGAACAATGAGTGCCACTTAAACTTAAGTACGCTCAGTTAACCAAGCTGTTACGCTATCTAGTGCAGCAACAAGGTTTTGTGGCTCACTACCACCAGCTTGTGCCATATCTGGACGACCGCCACCTTTACCACCTACTTGACCTGCCATATGGTTAACTAACTCACCGGCTTTTACTTTGCCTGTTAAGTCTTTAGTTACACCGGCAATTAGGCTTACTTTGTCGCCACTGGCAACACCCAGTGCAATAACACCTGAGCCAATTTTGTTTTTAAGGTCGTCAACCATACCGCGAAGCGCTTTAGATTCAGTACCTTCAACGTTTGCTACAAGTAGCTTAACGCCGTTAATTTCTACTACTGAGTCAAGTAAAGACGCACCCGCTGCACTTGCTAACTTATCGTTAAGTTGCGCAATTTGCTTTTCAAGACCTTTAGACTTTTCAAGTAACGCAGTTACTTTTTCAAGTACCGATGCGCTATCGCCTTTAACTAAAGCAGCTACATCATGTAATTGTTGCTCTTGCTCGCTAACATAAGCAACTGCATCTGCGCCTGTTACGGCTTCAATACGGCGAACGCCAGCGGCAATACCGCTTTCAGATACAATTTTGAATAAACCAATATCGCCTGCGCGCTCAACGTGAGTACCACCACAAAGCTCAATAGAGTAGTCGCCAATGGTTACTACACGTACTTCGTCATCGTACTTTTCGCCAAACAACGCCATAGCACCTTTCGCTTTAGCATCATCAATAGCCATAAGCTCAGTATTAAGTGCAAAGTTACGACGAATTTCGTCATTAACTACACGCTCAATTTCACGTAATTCATCTTTTGTAACCGCTTCAAAATGCGAAAAGTCAAAACGTAAACGATCAGGTTGAACAAGTGAGCCTTTTTGACCTACATGGTCGCCCAATAACTGGCGTAATGCTTCGTGTAAAATATGCGTAGCTGTGTGGTTTTTCTTAATACTATCGCGGCGCGTATCATCAATAGTTGCGTCAACTTTATCGTTAACACCAATACGACCTTGTACAGTACCGTGATGAGCAAAAGCATTACCAAGCTTAGTTGTATTAGTAACATTAAATTCGCCACCAGCAACCGTAATAGTACCAGTATCACCCGTTTGACCACCTGATTCAGCGTAAAACGGTGTGCGGTCTAGTACTACAATACCTTGTTGACCATCTTCTAATAATTGTACAGCTTCGCCACCGGCAAAAATTTCAATAACGGTCGCGCTGTAATGTGTGCTGTCGTAACCTTTAAAGTCAGTGTGTTTATCAGATTTTAATTGGTCATTGTAATCAGCGCCAAATTTACCTGCTTGCTGCGCTGTTTTACGTTGTACAGCCATGCATTCTTCAAAGCCCTGATGATCAATCGTCATCTGGCGCTCACGCGCAACATCGGCCGTTAAATCAGCTGGGAAACCGTACGTATCGTAAAGTTTAAATACTAAGTCGCCTGGTATAATATCGCCTTTAAGGTCACTTAAGCTTTCTTCTAAAATAGCTAAGCCACGTTCAAGTGTTTTACCAAACTGTTCTTCTTCAATGCGTAATACTTTTTCGATAATTTCTTGTTGCTTAGCAAGCTCTGGGTACGCTTGACCCATTTGCTCAATTAGCGCAGCAACTAATTTATAGAAAAACGAACCTTGTGCACCTAACTTGTTACCGTGGCGCACAGCACGACGAATAATACGGCGTAATACATAACCGCGGCCTTCGTTAGATGGCATAACACCGTCTGAGATTAAAAACGCACACGAACGAATATGATCCGCCACTACGCGTAGCGACTTGTCGTCCATGTCTTGTGCATTTGTAACACTTGCAGCAGCGGCAATTAAGCCTTGAAATAAGTCGATTTCGTAGTTTGAATGCACGCCCTGCAAAATAGCAGAAATACGTTCAAGACCCATGCCCGTATCAACAGACTGCTTAGGTAATGGTTCCATTGTACCGTCGCTTTGACGGTTGTACTGCATAAATACAAGGTTCCAAATTTCGATAAAACGGTCACCATCTTCTTCAGGTGAACCAGGAGGTCCGCCCCAAATATGCTCGCCATGGTCATAAAATATTTCAGAGCAAGGACCACACGGACCAGTATCGCCCATAGACCAAAAGTTATCTGAAGTCGCAATACGAATAATACGATCCTCTGGCAAACCAATTTCGTTAGCCCAGTAACCAAACGCTTCTTCGTCATCGTGATAAATAGTTACTAAAAGTTTTTCTTTAGGTAGGCTTACTACCTCAGTTAAAAACTCCCATGCAAACTTAATCGCGTCTTGCTTAAAGTAATCACCAAAGCTGAAGTTACCCAACATTTCAAAAAATGTATGGTGGCGAGCAGTGTAGCCTACGTTTTCTAAATCGTTATGCTTACCACCAGCACGTACACAGCGCTGCGAGCTTGTCGCACGTGTATAAGGGCGGCTTTCTGCGCCTAAAAATACATCTTTAAATTGCACCATGCCGGCGTTATTAAATAACAACGTGGCATCGTTACCCGGAATAAGCGAGCTAGAAGGTACTATTTGATGTTGTTTACTGGCAAAAAAGTCTAAAAACTGTTGCCTAATTTGTGCGGTAGTCATGTGCTGCATTTGAAAGTCTCACCTGTATTTACTGTGCTTGCATTGCAAAATTAATTTCATCGTAGCTAAAACCCCGATACATTAAGTAGCGCACGCGCTTAGCTTTATCTTTGTAATCGAGATCGGCCGGTGTATTCGAATATTTTTTGTTGTACGCATCCTGCGCAAGCTCAAACCAATCTACTTCAAGCTCTTCAACTACTATTCCTAGTAGCGAACGGTCAATCCCTTTGCCCATAGCCTCGCTTTGTATTCGCTTAAGCCCGTGGCATTTAAATATGTGCTTTCTTACAAAGCCTTCACAGTAACGTTGCTCATTAATAAAATTGTGTTTTTCACACCAATCAAGCAAGTTTTCAATAAACTCTTCTGTGGCTTCTTTTTGCTGTAATTTGAGCGTTAACTCACGACGCGAATATTCTTGGCGCCCTAGTAACCAAAGTACATAGTTTTTTAGTTTTTGCTTTAATTTATCATCCATTAAGCGTCAAAACGTCCGCTTTCTTCACTGCTAAGAGGCTTAACATTACTATCGTCACTTGGTGGCACAACAGGCATAAAAATGGCTTGATAAGATACAAAAAAGCTAATGTAGCAAATCGGCATTAAAATCAACAGTGGTAAGAACGATAAGAACATCGAAAGCGACATAAATATTGCGCAAATAACACAGTAAACGCTCAGTGGTAAAATATTATAATAAAACACCATAAATGAGTCTTTAAGCGCATTTAATATACGTTTCTCTTTATTAAAATAAACAAGAGGAACCGCATAAGCAAACGCCGTAAAGTAAATCGACATTGCCATTAAAAATAAAATTACGTTAGCACCCGAAATACTCTCAACCATTTGCTCAAGGGCTACATTAGGGTCAACATTTGGTTGAGTCATAATAGCCACTGCATCGGCAAATAAGCCATTGGCGAGTAACGCCATTAAAATACCCGCACCCATTTGATACAGAGCTAAGCGTAACAGCCCTAATCTATTTCCCTTTGCCGTAAACGGCTTGAGAATATCAGCAAGCATAATTTTTCCGCCTTGCTGCTTTGTAAGCACCGCCTGATAAAACCCTGCGGTTAAAAATGGTGTCGCAAGAGCCGCAACCACTTGTAGCAGCGGTAAAAATAACGACAGTAGTCCTACAATGCCAATAAACAAGTGCATAAAAATAAAGGTTGCTGGCTGAGTTTTAAAAATAAGCCACCCTGCTTTAAACCACTTTAGTCCGGCATCGGCTTTAAAAACGCGTAATTGTGTAGACATACTAACTCTTAATTTATAACGAAACACGCCAAGTATAACTTGGCGCTGAGTGGGATCACAGGGTTGGAGTATTAATATTAAGGTTTTTTAATCTTTTTAATATCTAACATGTGCGCACCATGCTTAATTTTGGTTTCTAAATACGCTTTATTACCCGCAACGCCCGCTTTTATGTGCGCATGAGTGCCCACAACTGAGTTAACCGTAATACCGGCATCTCTTAGTGCGTTGAGCTTTTTAGGATTATTGGTCATTAGTTTAACGTGGTTTAAATTTAGCGCATTAAGCATTAATACCGCATCCGAAAAATCGCGCAAATCATCAGCAAAGCCTAAATGATTATTAGCCTCGTAAGTATTCATCCCTTGCGATTGCAATACGTAAGCGTCAATTTTATTGTACAAACCAATGCCGCGACCTTCTTGGCGCAAATACAACAAAACACCGCCTTGCTCGTGCATCATTTCAATACATTCATTTAGCTGCTCGCCGCAATCACAACGCGATGAGTAAAACACATCACCTGTTAAACACTCTGAATGCATACGAATAAGTGGAACATCCTGTTCTGTATCGGCGTTGTTAAACACCATAGCAACATGTTCTTTGCCATCTTTTAAATCACTAAACGAGATTATTTCTGCAGGAATATCACTATTTTTGCCAACATTAAGCTGGACTCTTGCTCTTACTTGCGCCACGACAAATCCAAATATTTAAGTAACTACGACACGTCAATAAAGTGATAATATCACAAAATAGGATTAATACACCGTAGTACAACACTATTTATGCCAAATATATGGCGACGGCAGCCCCTATTTTCAATGCTTATAACGAATAAATAAGTCTATAAAAGCAGCTTTATACTCACTTTTATTTACCCAATTTCATGACAAAATCAATGCTATTTGCTAATGTACCTAAAAGTATAATTATAAATAATAGGGATCATTATGAAACGCAAACAACTCGCCTTAATTGTAGGTATGAGCTTATCTATTCTCAGTACTACAACATTTGCAAGCCAATCAACAGACTCTCAAGCTATTTTTTCACAGGCATACCAAGATTATTTAGCTGCAGTAAAAGCAAACGAAAACGTAAAACAAGCAGCTAAACTTGCTTATACAACAGGCTTAGATAATTACGAAAAAGACTCCGATAACATCGCAAGCCTTGCTATTAACTATGCAAAGTCTATTGATGCAATCAGTGATAACTACGATCAACGCTACGCTCTTTACAAACAAGCATACGATATTTTAGTTAAAAACAATGGTAAAAAATCAGTAGAAACAATTGATGCAATATTTGGCATGGCAAATAACACTCAATCAGCCCGAACAGCCCATAATCATTTAAAACAGGTGATTGAAATAGCCCTTGAGCAAGACAAGCCAAAATTTGTTGCAGATATGAAATTTGAAGCTGCATCGTTACTGACTCAAAAATTTGTAAGCAAAAAGTACCGCCAAGCTAAAAGCTACTTGGAAGAAGCCGACGAGTATTATCAAAAAAACTTACCCGAAAACTCACTGGATCGCATAAAAGCAGATTTTTTAATGGCTTCATTTGCACAAGGTCGTAAAAAGTACGACGAAGCAATTAGCCGATTAAACCGCGTTGTTAGTGTGTTTGATAACAATTTTGATTTTGATCATAGCGCAGAACTAAGTGCACATTCTAAGCTTATAGAACTTTACGAAAAACAAGGTAAAAGCGAAGAAGCAACAAAGCACTGCCTAGCTATAGCTAAAATGATGCCGTGGAAAGAATCGCAAGAGCAAACACCACTCTATCGTGTTAATCCTAGATACCCAGTGCAAAAAGCCAGATTTAGTACCGATGGTAGCGTTGTTATGGAGTTTGAGGTAGACGCAGCTGGCTTTGTAAAAAACCCAAAAGTACTTAGCTCTGAAGGCGGCAGCGCATTTGAAAAGTCAGCCAAAGCAGCGCTTGAGCAATGGCGTTACGCGCCAAAGTTTGAAAATGGCAAACCCGTTAGCGCTATTTCTCAGGTAAAACTCGACTTTAAAATTAACCGCCACTAAAAGCGGCTCATTAAAAAAGGCGCTTTATGCGCCTTTTTTAATACCAACTAATACAAATCCTACGTAGTTAAAATTCATAACTTACGCTAATACCGCCATCGGCTCTTTTTTCGTTGCTGTCGCTTGCTTTACCATAGCCCACATCTAGCTCTAATCTGAAACCAGCGCTGTTCAATCCATTAAAGTTATAGCTGTAAGTAAGCCCTATGCCGTTTGTTGTTTCTTCATCAAAAATACCGCCAATTACACAACCTAGCGTATTAGCAAAGTCAGTTGCTACATCATTTGTTAAACTTTCACACTCTTGGTCTGTATCTCTTGCGCCAATAGCGCCCAAAAGCGCGCCAAAAGCATGCTTTTTATTATCGCTAACTGCTTGTTCAAAACCCGCAGAAAATCCATCATCAAGGCCTAGTTTATAGTTTGCATACCAGCGTTGTGTGTCGTCGTTAGCCGATAAAGACACTTCAGGAATAACCAAATAAGGGTAGCCACCCCCAATCGAAAAACTAACATCGTTGGCAGCACTAGAGTAAGAAGCAATAGATAAAGTGAGTAGTAATATTTTTGTTTTCATTAAGTTCCCTTTGAGTAAGCATAAAATGTACTCACTTTAGGAACTTGATACAATACGAAAAAAGCCTAGTTATATTTTAAACTAGCCGTTATTGGTGATTAAATTTTTGACAGAATTTTATCACTCGCCGCTTCAATTAAATTGAGTACATTTTCAAAGCCGTCATCTCCGCCGTAATAAGGGTCAGGAATTGCACTAACGCTTTGTTCGCCAAACTCTAAAAACAACGCTAATTTATACTGTAAATGCACTGGGCAACGCTCTTTTAAATCAGTTAAGTTTTGCTTATCGGCGGCTAAAATTAAATCAAACTCAGTAAAGTCGCTGGTGCGTACTTTGCGCGAATAAATACCTTTAAAACTATAACCACGTTTTTCGCCAGCAGCCATTGAGCGACTATCAGGCGCTTTACCTTCGTGGTAACCAATAGTCCCTGCCGAATCGACTTTAACGTTAACGCCTAGCTTTTTAGCACGGGCTTTTAATACAGCCTCTGCCGTAGGCGAGCGGCAAATGTTACCTAAACAAACTATGAGTACTTTTTTCATTAAGGCTCCTCTAACTAATTTAAAAACCTAAGCTTTAAAACTGTTTTAAAATACTTGCGTCGTAATCTTCAACGTTAAGCGTTACGTTATGCTGCGCTGCAACAGATTCAAGCTCAGCTTGTTTAATGGCTAAATCGTCCATAGTGATTAGGTTATCGTCTAGCTGCCACAATAACCGAGAGCCCGCGTAGCTATAATGAATCGCTAATAACGCATCGGCATTACCTTCACGACCAGCGGCTTTTAACTTAGCCATTTTACGAGTTATTTTATTAAGTGCTTTTTTAAGCTCCCACACATAAACAACTTCAGTCATAAACGTATGAGTACGGTATTTATGAAGTAACCATGCAAGTCCAACGCTAGTAATAGCAACACCTATTAAGTTCCAATGAAAATGGCTACCACTTTCATCAGGAAATAAAGCAATCAACGTTTGCGATATAGCCAAGCTGCCTACAGCCAAACCTACACCACAACCTGCAATAACACGGTTTAAATGTTTACGGTAACGTGCTTTATTTATTTCAATGAGTTGCATAACAGCCTAAAAATTTGAGTTTTAATATTTTCGAATGGCTATTGTAACTAAACCCCGCATTTTTTATAAAACTATTTCACCTCTTTTTGATTTGGCTTTAATGCGCTTAACGTTAAATTGAGGGGGAATAGAGCTATATCGAAACCTCAAAGCTTTATAAAAACGGAATATTTCTATTAAGAATCAAATAATACTCAATGTGATTTTTTATATAACTTTAAGAAAATCCCCTCCTTTTCAAAAGATGTATTACGGGTAACTAAGCTATTACACAAACTTAAAAAGAGGGCAAAGGTAGATATTATTAAAAAATAAATTCATTTATAAGCCTTATATAATCTAAACGTTATATTTAAAATTTATATTTATTTTATCGTTCTGCTAAATAACAATACTTTTATTATTGTCAAAACCGGCTCATTTAAACAAACGTAATTTACAAATATCATTCGTTGCACAACAACTTAAAAAGTTAAATTTTAATATTCGTGATCTTGCTAATGTAACTAAATCCCGCACTTTTTTATAAAATTTCACTCATTTTCATTTTCCACACTTTATATTTTAAAAAGTAAAATTAACACATCACTAACGTCTTCTTAAATTAGAACTATTCTATTTTTTACAATTGATAATGATATAGATTTGTATTAACATCTGTAATCTATTGATATCTCTAATCCAAAGTAACCAATAGCCACTTTGTTTTAACTGAAGGTAAAAAATGCACGATACTAGCAGTAGTGTTACTCAAACAGACACCCTCACCAAGCCAAAAAATAAGAAGCGTCAACTTTACGATTTACATATTTGGCTAGGTTTCAACCTTGCTTTTTTAATGACGTTATTATTAGCAACCGGCACTATTGCAACTTTATCAAACGAAATAGATTGGCTTATACAAGACGATATGCGAGTAACGCCTGCTGAGGTTAAAGTACCTTGGGGTGAGCTAGAAACTACCGTAAAAAAAGCAGCTCCAGCACAAGATATGCTGACAACATTTAGCCAAGGCGAAAGTGATTATTTTGCATACCGAGCTACCTTTTTACGAGCCGATGGAACTCGTTACTTTATTCATATCAATCAATGGACCGGTGAGGTCACTGGTACAACTCCATTTTTAACGGTTCAGCGCTTTTTTAGAGACCTACACCGCTACTTCTTTATGCCTAGTTTTGTTGGCTTACCAATCACGAGTTCTTTAGCCATTGTGCTTATTATTTCTTTATATACAGGGTTAAAAACAACTGGAAGATTAAAAAAATCAGCATTTCGCTTACGAAAAAATAAAGGCACTCGCGTTATGTTAAGCGATTTGCATAAGGTTTTTGGTATATGGGCAATCTGGTTTATTGCTCTTATTGTAATAACGGCAATGTGGTATCTCATTGAATTTGGTTTTGCTGTTGCAAAGCATAGCTTCGAGCCCCCTCGACCGGGTCCTAGTGTTGAACGAATTCAAGAGTTTGGGGATGCAATGAATATAATCCCAGCCGATATAATAATAAAAAATTCAAAATTAGCTTTCCCTAACTGGGAACCTGCTCAAATTCAATACCCTAGGTCTGCATCACAAGCAATAACAGTTCTTGGCTACACGAACGATATATTAGTTCGTTCTAGAGCCAACAGGGTATTTGTTGATCCCGTTGACGGCTCTATTATTAAAGTTCAAAAATCCAAAAATATAGGCACCGTTGCCTACTTAAATGAAACAGCAGATCCGATTCATTTTGGAACGATCGGAAATTTCACCACAAAAATTATATGGTTTATTTTTGGCATTATTCTCACGGGAATGTCAGTAACAGGTGTGTTAATGACCTACCGTAGGCTAAAAACTTCACGTTTATCGCCCGCTCAAATTAAAACATTTCCAATTATTGTAGCCGTAATGATCGCTGGGTTCTTTTATATTAAGAAACAAAATGGCGACTCAGAACCGGTTCAAAAAATAACACAAAGTGTTGAATCATATAAAAATTACACTTTTAAAAATACATTATATAAAAAAGTGGATAGCGGTAAATACAATCTACAAGTAAATATTACCCACCCAAATGGATACTCAATAATAGACTCTATAAGCGTGGTAGATACGCTAAATAATGCATACAAATTAAAGCCTAAAACGTTCTCATCAACAACCATTTTCACCACCCCATTACCGAGTGAAAATACAGAGCAATATAAAATACTTACTTTAAAAGTCACGCTTTTAACTGGTGAGGAAAAACAGTTTGCTTTACGTGAGAACAAAATCAAATCGTTAATTTAACTAACAATACTGCAAAAACGACTCAACAATAATCTCTGGGAAGATTTATGAAAACCATTCAAAAAACATTCGTACTAACTGCACTTATGTGTAGCTGTCAATTAGCCTACGCACAAAATGAAATAAATAGTAAAACAAAAGAAGACTCAATAGAAAGAATCAGCGTGACAGGCACAGCTCAATCTCGTTACGTAATTAAAGAATCATCATCGTTAACTGGGTTTCCTTTAGATTTTTTAGAGTTGCCACGTGTCGTTAATATTATTCCAGAGCAGTTAATACTCGATCAAAAAATTACCGATTTATCAGAAGCGTTACGCAACACCCCTGGAGTATCATTAGGTGATGGTTTTGGTGGTACTAACGACGACTTTTTAATTCGCGGGTTTAGACGCAATGCCGTTTACCGAGATGGCTTTCGCCGTGCTACTAACTTCAAAACTAATCTATCAAATGTAGAATACACCCAAGTTGTTAAAGGTCCTGCGTCAATAACTTATGGTCAAGTTGAGCCTGGTGGGCTTGTAGATATAGCCACTAAAAAACCGTTAGCTGAAAAACGATTTGCTGGTGAAGCACGTGTAGGATCGTTTAATGACCAATTTGCACTGCTCGATTGGTCAACGCCTATTAACGATAGTTCCGCTATTCGTGTTGTGGGCTCAATACAAGATGCCGAATCGTTTCGTGACTTTAGCGATATTGATAGAGACACACTTTCAATCTCTGGTACGTTTGATCTTGCTCCTACTACACGTTTAAATTTATCGTACGAATACCGTGATGAATCAAGACCGCTTGACCGAGGAACTATCACAGTACCTACTCCAGATGGTCGTGCTGTGCTTAACGAAGTACTTGATATACCTTTATCAACTCGTTTTGGCGAGCAATACGAAGTATTTGAAAGTAACTTTAACTTTTTTGATGCAACGTTAGAGCAAGAACTAGGAGATAATTGGAACCTACGCTTTAGCACTGCTTACGAAGTAAGTTCAGCAAATGACCTTCAAGCTAGACCGCTTGCCGTTGCCATTTTTGATGCCGATGGACCAATTAGCGAAGACGGCTTTATAGAGTTTCAAAGCCCTGCCGATATTTCAGCAAATATAAATGAAGGTTTAACCGGTGTATTTGACGATCCAACAGATCAAGTGTTTCTTATTCGCAGAACAGACGGTAACCAAAATGCCGATGTTGATGTTTTATATTTAAATGCAATTGTCACAGGTGAAGTACAAACCGGAAATATCACACATAAAATAGCTATTGGAGGCAGTTACCGCGATTTTGAACGCAAAGACAATTTTGTTAACTCAGCAAACTCTGATGGTTTACCAGCCGCATTTGGTTTTAGTGGTATCCCTTTATTTGATGTTAGTAATCCTGTTTACGGAAATTTACCAACTGGCTTAAATACAGACGACTTTGCAAGACGTACATTTAGCTCTGAAGATTACGGGTTTTTCATTAATGATTATATTGTGTTAACCGATGATCTTGGTGTATTAATTGGTGGACGCTTAGATTCAGTTAAAAGTGGCTTTAATGATGGTGTAACCGCATTCACTAATGGCGAGACTACAGGAACAGATCTTAAGTTAGATTCTATTTCAGAGTTTTCGCCTCAAGTAGCTGTTAACTATAAAATGACGTCAAACTCATCATTATTTGCAAGTTACTCCGAGTCTTTTGCGCCTAATACTGATACAGCCAATACTGAAGTGAGTAATAGCGAACAGTTTGATCCTGAAGATTCAGAACAAATAGAGCTAGGTATTAAAGCGGAGTTTTTTGGCGGTCGTTTACAGTCAAGCGTATCAATTTACAATATTGAAAAAACGAATGTATTAAGCACCGAAGACGGTATAACAACGTTAAGAGACGGGCAAACATCTGAAGGTATTGAATTTTCAATTTCAGGGCAACCAACCGAAGGCATGAACCTTATTGCTGGATATGCTTATACCGATGCAGAAATAGAAGTTGATGGAGTAACAGGTAATAAACCTCGTAATGTTGCCGACAACACATTTAACCTTTGGGCTTCATATGAATTTCAAAAAGGTAGCTTAGAAGGTTTTGGTGTAGGTGGCGGTTACTTTTTTGTTGATGACCGATTTGGTAATGACGACAATAGCTATACGCTAGATAGTTATGGCTTAGTGGACTTATCTGTTTGGTATACGCTAGCTACCCCAGGTTTGGGAAACGATGGCACAGTGAGATTTCAATTAGCCGTTAAAAACTTATTAGACGAAGAGTACTATTCAGCAAGTGGTGGCGACTTAAGAATTAATATAGGCACACCTAGATCTGTATTTGCTTCGGTATCATTCGCTTTTTAAACCAATAACAAGCGGGAGGCTTATTTAGCCTCTCGCACTATAAAAATATTTCACCCCTTTTTTATTTGCCACCCGTTATAGCTTTGAAAACACCCTAATTGTAGTGGTCAATAAATTCGGAGCGGCTTATGCACACACTTGAAGTACCTAACAACCCAGTATTTATTAAAACATCGACCGCAATAATTGGCGGCGCCGCTATGACCTTTACAGCTTTTGCGTTTATGCAATATTTAATAAGTGGCGAGCAACGCGCACCGGCTAAACCAGTGGACGATATTATAGTAGAGATTTTTCAGGCGCCTGAGGATTCAAAGCTAAGGCATATACAAAAAATACAGCCGCCACCGCCAATGCCTAAAGTGCCGCCTAAAGCACCACCACTCGATTCATCGCCCGATCCTGTTCTAGCAATTAGCGACTTTACGCCGGTTACAATTGATGATTTTGATGGCGACATTAACAACACCATTAATCGCCCAACGGGAGATGCAACACCCATAGTGCGCATAAACCCCAAATACCCAACTACAGCCGCGCGCGATGGTATTGAAGGTTGGGTGCAACTAAGCTTTAGCATTTCGCCAACGGGGGAAGTAATCGACCCTGTAGTCATTAACGCCGAGCCAAAACGTACCTTTGACCGCGAAGCAATAAGAGCCATTAAACGCTGGAAATATCGCCCCAAAGTAATTGAAGGTGTGGCACAATTACAAACAGGTCAAACCGTACAGCTCGATTTTAAATTAGATAACTCTATTTAACGGACTAAACGCCTATGCTACTAAGTATTAAGTCATGGTTATTTGAAACGCCAAGCAAGGACTGCATGGCAAGTTACGAAAAAAGTGGCGACAATCGTTACTTGGAGCAGCTTATTGCCCTCTACAGTAACGACTTATACCACTACCTTGTTACGCAATCTAATACGCATTTAGCATACGACGTAAGCCAACAAACATGGCTAAAAGTAATCGAAAAACGCCACCTTTACCAAGCACAAACCACACCCAAAGCGTGGTTATTTAAACTTGCCCGCAACACACTAATTGACGAATACCGCAAACAACAGCGCTTTGTAGAGTTTGACGAAAACACGCACTTATCAGCACAAAATGACAAAAGCGAAAGCGACTTAAATAGTGGTGGCTTAACTAGTGGAGACTCGCATATAGATAACTTAAATATAGGCAGCTCAAACATAAGTTATGAAGCATTCAACATCGCCCTAAAACAACTTAGCTTTGTACAGCGCGAAGCCATTACTTTGCAACAAGAAGGCTTTTCGCTCGCCGACATAGAACTTATAACGCAAAGCAGCCTTGAGACCATTAAAACAAGGCTGCGTTATGCCAAGCAAAATCTTAAACGTTTATTAGGAGCAAACAATGAATAAGCCTGATGAGCTATTTGAGCAAAAGCTTACACAACACTACAAAGAGCGAAAAGCGCGCACAACACTTACAAGCGATCAGCAAAAAGTGTTACTTAAAAAGTCCACGCAAACAAAGCCTAAAAAGCTAGGCTTTACGCTACAACTAACGAGCCTAGCCTGCGCGCTTGGTGTGTTTGCCTTTATTGTGTTTGATAATAACAACGTAATAAATACAGCGCCTAAAACCGCGCTTAACACCGTACTTAACACCATAGACATTCACGACTATTCATTTATAAAAACCCACGAAATAAATCAAGCAGGCAGCTACGCAAGCGCTATTACAGAGCAAAAACATGCGCTTGATAGTCAATTAGCTAACGATTTACACCGCCACCAACAACGCCACATAGAATACGGCACGCTCGTAAAGGTAGATAACGACTGGTACATAGCCAGCTGTAATGACGAGGTGCTAGTGCAAATTAAGCATTCGCTGTTGAGTGATTTAAAGGGTAAACATGCGATTGAAAGTAATATAAACACCGGCGACATGCTCGCTATGGCGCATAACGGTAAAGGGCAAATTATAGCGCTTAAACATGCGGGCGCTGGGGTAAGGCAGTGCGGGGCTTAGGTGGTAAATTAATTTTACGACCTAATAGAATTAGATCGTAACTGATTATTAGAAACTAAAAAGCAGGTGAGTCCTCATTAGGTTTTTCATTAACCGGTATCCCCTTAATTTCTGAGAATACTTTTTTTAATGCGTTAGTTCCCATTTCACTATGAATTTCATCACATTTTTTTCAGCTTTAGTAAGCGTATTTCGAGGTATAAAATTAACCTTGTATTTTTTCAAACACTCAAACACTTTATCATCATACGGATTATCAATTAGACCCTTTAGGTATAGCTGGTAAAGTAATAACCAATAATTATCTTTTCCGTAATTGTCACCGTCATTAATTATGCTTTGCGCAAATTTAATTACCATTTCGTTGAAATCATGCATTTCTAATAACAAAGTAATTGCAATGCAGTCTCGACTAGCAATTACTTTCTCCGCTGTTTTATTCATTGGAATAACATTATTATTTAGCATTGTATGAAGAGACCAAGACATTCCATCAGACCTGAACTTATCAGCATTTTCTTTTATTATTACATTTAATTGCTGTTCAAAAATTCCTGCATTTATTTCTGCTTTTCCTAATAACTTATCGAATAGCGGAAGTAAAACTGGATAATGCCAAGCAAGGTTCAAAAGAGCTTCCAATAAACTTACATTAGCATCTTCATCTAAGTAGTTAATGATTAATGATATTGCATACTTTAATACACTTCCATCAGGCGTACTTTTATTTATCCCAATAGCTTTATTTAAAAACGTAAGTGCTTCGTCAGCAGAAATTTTTGGCTCGTTTTCTCCTGCGTTACCTAAACGGCTTGGTAATGCACTTCTTAAATCTAACACCCACTCATCTTCAAAAGCTGCTGGTAATTCTATTATTGATGTTTTCTTTAAGTTTAGTGTTAGCTTATAAATAGCGAGAGAGTTGGATAAATCTTGAATGAAATTTTGAGCGTCTTCGCTAGTCACGCAGTAGCAAGTATAATCATCAATGTATCTATGGAACTCATAATTTTTACTTATTAAGGCTTCGTCAATTTTACCTAAAATTAACTCGCTCACAATACTAGAGGCTGCCGAACCTATTGGTATTCCTTGAGTTTCATTACGCTTAGTTTTTCGCTGGTAGGTATCTAAACGGTTAAACCAAGTACGTTTATTATCTTGCTGATCTTTAGCCTCTTTAATTCCAACAGCAGCCCATGCAATAGCATGAGAATAAATACTATTGAAACAGTTTGCTATATCAGTATGAACTCGAAATCGTTTTGCAAAAGAAGAGCTATGGGAGCGGCTAATTTTTACGAATGGATCTTCATAATTCATTACAACCAATCGCTTTTCACTGTGATGAAACTCAGGCTTAATTATACTATTTGCGTTCTCGGTAACACATTTCAGCTCACCCCAATTATCATGTATACACTTGGCTAGTGATGAGTAAGCTCTGGGATGAACAAGTCCCAATACTCTAGGCACGTTATTATATCTTGTAGCCTTATATTCAACTAAGTCGTAACCAGATCTACCTTTAGTCTCTTCAAGCTTAGAAATAGCCTCTGCCACCTCTGGTGTAAATTGCCTTGTATCTAGACTCGGTGGTAACTCACCTATATTTGCTCGTTGATTTGGAAAATAGTTGTATCTAGTTAGAGCTTCATATAAAGCCCTTTTATCATCTGTATCACCAAAAATCTGGCTCATAAACATTCCTTTGCGTATTTCATATAGTTAGTTTACCTGAAACCACCTAAAGCAGAAAAACCTTAGCCCAAAAGTAGTCAATTGATGTTCGGAGGAATCGCATGGTTATTAATATGCCAGCGCGCCCTGAGATATAATTTTTAGAGGCTGCCGCTAGCGCAAAAAAACATTGAATACTGTTCCTATGCTGAACCTAACTTTTCAGGCTAACGCCTGACGCGCCAGCAAGCTGTACGCCTACAATAAACACTACACATACTTAGCTTTGGGTGTGCTTATTACTTTGGAGATACGTTGGGTTTCGTGTCACTCAACCCAACCTACGTAAGCTATAAACGTGATCTTAGCGCTAAATAAATCATTGTTAATGATTACTGCTTTAAAAGCCGCTTTTCAGGCTTATTTAAGTACTTTAAGCCAATGGTAACTATGCGCGTATGTACCATTGTTATAACGCGTATTTGCACATTACCAATAACAACAATAGAGCCTTTACTGACTTCTCCTGAAAGCTTTTGGTTAATCACTTCTTCTAAGCTTATCTCTTCTGGGGCGTCTATTTGCATGTGATAAGAGTAAAATATATCGCCTACCAACGTTACCCCTTTCACTTTAAGCTCGTTGTGGGCTAAGTGGCTATCTTGATGGTTTGTTTTATCGGTTGCTGTAAAAACTAAATCAACAAAAGGTCTGTTATCTGGTTTTAAAACAACAAATAAGTGATCGTTTGCTTTTAATTTAGTTGAGCCTCGTGGCGGTATGATTGACGGACCCCGTGTAATCATAGCAACAACCACACTCTCAGGAAGTGCCGCATGTGACAAGCTGCGCTCAGAAACGCGGGAAACGTCACTTAATGTGTATTCTACAATCTCTATATCAATATCGTTTAGCGCTGTAATTTCGAGTGTTGCAGCAGCTAAATCAGGTGGCGACTCTACTAAATTTAGTTTTTTAGCCATCCAAGACATTGTTGAGCCCTGTAACGTTGCTGAAATTAATACCACGAAAAAAACAACATTAAAAATAAGCTCAGCCCCTGAAAGGCCAAATAGTAATGGAAATATAGCTAAAATAATGGGCACTGAGCCCCTAAGACCAACCCAAGATACAAACAAGGTTTCGCGATTGTTAAAACCAAATAGTTTTAAAATAGGCGCTACAGCTAATGGGCGAGCAACAAAAATAAGTGCCAGTGCAATAAGCAATCCTTCTAGCCATACATCAACCAACGACGACGGATTAATAAGAAGTCCTAATACAACAAACATGGTTATTTGCCCAAGCCATGCTAAACCGTCATGAAAAAGAAAAATACCGCGTTTATATACAAACTTACTGTTACCTAAAATTACGCCCGTTATAAAAACAGCTAAAAACCCACTACCGCCAAGCGTTGCTGAAAGACCAAAAGAAAGCAGTCCAAATGCTGTTACCATCACTAAATATAAGCCCGATGCATTTAGCTTAATTCGATTAATAAACCAAACAGATACCTTACCAATTAAAAGACCACAAATAGCGCCCACACCCATTTGTTGAGCAAATAATTGTAGTAAACCCAGCCCTATTGGCATGTCATTAACAAGCATTTCTAACAAGCCAACCGTTAGAAAAATAGCCATTGGATCGTTAGATGCACTTTCAATTTCAAGAGTAGATTTAAGCTTTTTATTTAAGTGAATACCCGCACTTCGTAAAAGTGCAAACACTGCGGCGGCATCTGTAGAGCCGACAATAGCGCCCAGTAAAACACCTTGCAATATAGGCAGG
>NZ_AUTQ01000208.1 GCF_000498095.1 Pseudoalteromonas sp. TB64 | reverse complement strand
AAAGTGGTTCATAAACTATTTGATATCATATTCTTAGCCGTCAGCGCTGTTGTGTCTGGATGCCAAGGCTGGGAAGATATTGAAGATTTTGGTCATGATAGATTAGATTGGCTCAGGAAATATGTTCCCCTAGAGCAAGGTATTCCTCGTCATGACACAATTGCCCGCGTACTAAGCCGTATCGATATGACGCAATTTCAAGATTCTTTTTCTTCTTGGATGAAAGCATGCACTAAGTTAACCCAGGGCGATGTCGTAGCTATTGATGGTAAATGCTTAAAAGGCTCATTTAATCAGTCAGATAGGCGCGATGCACTTTATATGGTCAGTGCGTTTTCATGCGAAAATGGTGTCGTTTTAGCGCAATGTCCTGTTGATAAAAAGTCGAATGAAATAACAGCGTTACCAACACTTCTTGAGTTACTTGAGATAAAAGGGTGCTTAGTCACAATTGACGCCATGGGGTGTCAAAAATCAATTGCAGAAAAAATAGTGAGCAAAGAAGCTAATTACCTTCTTGCAGTGAAGGCAAATCATAAAGGACTCCTGTCGCAAATAGAGGGGGCTTTATTACCGGAGATAACACGACAAGCGTCTGAAGGGATTTTGTTTAATGAAGCAGATTATCAAAAAAACAGAGAGGAGTTTAGGTGTTGTGCAGTGCGTCATGATGTAAGTGATTTATCAGAAACGATACACTGGGAAGGTGCAAAGACGGTGGGTGTTATTGTTTCCTACAGAAAGGAAAAAGGTAAAGTAAGCAATGAGTTATGTTATAGGTACTATATCAGTTCAGCATATTTAACGGCGGAAGAATTGGCAAGGTCAGCGCGGCAACATTGGCAAATAGAGAACGGATTACATTGGCGTTTAGACGTAGGATTTAAAGAAGATGAGTGCCGAATTAGGCGCGAAGGTGCAGCGCCAGTATTTGCAGGGCTGAGGCATATCGCATTTAATCAATTAAAGGCTGAAACCAGTTTTAGTAAAGGTATGCCAGCAAAGCAGAAGAAAGCGATGCGCAGTACAGCTTATCTTGAAAAGGTATTGAATTTATAGTGTTTTTTCATGCTCTTGCCCTGTATAGCTACCTTTAATAATTTATGTGTATAAATTATTTAGCACTTAATTATGTCACTAGTTTTTTAATTTAACACTCGCACTAAACTCTAAATTTATTTAGCTTACTAGAACAGTTAAATAACGCTTTATAAGTTTTGCAGTTGTTCTATCAACCATTTATGAATTGGACTGTTATTAGTACGAGGATGCCATGCGGCTATTACTTTAAATGTAGGTGGTAGCGCCTGCGTTTTAAGCTGTTTAACTTTGCTGTTTGGTAATAATCTTGATGGGTAAAACGCCAACATATCGGTTGTATGTAAAATGTCGGGCACTGCTGAAAAGCTCGGTACCGACATAACAATATTTCGCTTTAAACCCTTATTTGCAAACCATTGATCGTGTGATCCACGTAAATTAGCGCGCGAAGGCGACACTACCAGCTGTGGGTGCGCTGCAATTTGCGAAAGTGTTAAGGGCTCATTTTCAAACTCATTTTTACAACCTGTAATACACAAGTGCTGCTCTTCTAGCAAAGTGACATATGCCAAGTTGTCAGGAATAAACTCAGGAAAGCTTATAAGCAAATCAAGCTCGCCTGCGGTTATAAGTTGATTAACGTTGTCGGATGCAAAGTCGCGCACTATAAGCTTTAAACCCGGTGCTTCGCGGCGGGTTATATTAAAGAGCTGAGGCAATAACGCCTGCGTTGCATAATCGGTCGCACTAATAGTAAATACACCTTTGTAGCTTTGTGGTGTAAATAACTCTGGCTCTAGCAAGGTTTCTAGTTGTTTTAATATATGAATAATAGGCTGCTGCATAGCGAGGGCTTTAGGGGTCGGCACCATACTATTACCTTGGCGTATAAATAAACGATCATCAAATAAATCGCGCAGTTTTCGTAGCTGCTCACTAATTGCTTGCTGAGTTAAACCCATTTTACGAGCCACTTGCGAAAGGTTTTTTAAATCAAGTAATGCGTTAAGCACTCTGAGCTGTTTAATATCGAGCCTATTAATACCATTCATAATTGTATCTAAAACAAAAAACTGTTGTTTCAAATTGTATCTTTAAAACTCTATCCTTACCAACATTGCTTAAGCAGCGAATTGCTGATTAAGCCCATCACAATATTTTATCTCGTTAAATGCGAGGTAATAAGCCACTAAGTTTGCTTTAAGAGAGAGTTTTAATGAATCATCCTATTTCAGATACCAGTACGTTATTTTCATCTGTAGAACTTGGTCCTTTCACACTTAAAAACCGTATTGTAATGCCACCACTAACACGCTCTCGCAGCACTCAGCCGGGTAATATTCCTAATGAATTAATGGCTGAATATTATGCGCAGCGCACGTCAGCTGGCTTTATGGTTACCGAAGGCACGCAAATAGAACCTCGAGGTCAAGGCTACGCTTGGACCCCTGGTATTCACTCGCAAGCACAAATTGAAGGTTGGAAAAAAGTAACAAAAGCCGTACACGCTAAAGGCGGTGTTATTTTTGCTCAGCTTTGGCATGTAGGTCGTGTATCACACACGTCGTTACAACCAAATGCAGATAAACCGGTTGGCCCTTCAGATATTGTTGCTGACAATGTAAAAGTCTTTATTGAAACCGCACCTACTGAGGGCGCGCTTGCTAACCCAAGTGAACCCCGAGCCCTAAGCACTGCTGAGGTTGGTGAGCTAGTAAATATGTATGCTCAAGCTGCACGCAATGCTTTAGAAGCAGGCTTTGATGGTGTGGAGCTTCATTGTGCTAACGGCTATTTAGTTAATCAGTTTATTTCTGAGCACTCCAATAATCGTGACGATCAATACGGTGGAACACTTACTAATCGTCTGCGCTTTTTAAAAGAGATAGTGGATGCTGTGAGTGGCGTAGTGGGTGCCGATCGTTTAGGTGTACGTTTTGCTCCTTTGTTTGCAAGTACAGATGAAACAAGAGTGTATTTAGGGCTTGTAGAATCAGACCCTCACCACACTTATGTAGAAGCTGTAAAAATACTTGAAAAAGCAGGTATTGCTTATCTATCAATTGCGGAAGCTGATTGGGATAACGCCCCTGATTTACCAGAACAGTTTTACAAAGCGGTAAGAGCTGAATTCTCTGGTCGCATTATTTATGCTGGTAAATATACAGTAGAAAAGGCAATTCGTATTTTAGGTGAAGGTTACGGTGACTTATTTGCATTTGGTCGCCCATTTATAGCTAACCCTGATTTACCAGAGCGTATAGCGAATAATTGGACGTTTAACGAAGCCGATGCAGCGACCATGTATGGCGGCACTGAAGTGGGTTATAGCGATTACCCGTTTTATCAAAAGTAGCCAACCTAAACTCTAAACGATATATAAAATTGGTATAGAACCAATACGGTTTTATACCTGGTAGCTTAATTAAGCTACCTGTTTTGAGGTAAGAAAACGGTGTTGATAACACAGCTGGGATTTTGTTGTTAATTGATCTCTACAATTACTCTACTTTGCTCTACCTTCGGCATTTATGCAGTCGTATAGCAGTCATTTTTTAATAGAGTTAACGTTAGATTTAATCTCTCAAATTGATTAAGTATTACTGCGGATTGGTATTAGCGTCAAGAATAGTAAAGATAAGTAAAAGGGTGTAAAGCCTCCCTACATTGCCCTTACATGCAGTTGGCATTCAGTTTCAAACGTCAATACTAGCCATGTTAACCACAAACGAGGCAATATTATGAAACTTACATTTATACTACCGGCACTATTAGTTATTGGCACTTTATCTAGTTCTGCATTTGCAGCATCACATGATAGATATACAAAGCAAGAATATAAAAAGGTTCAGCTAAAACGAGAACTGAAAAAAATTAACCAAACTAAGGTAATCAAGTACGTTCCCGTTAAAGTTGTTAAAAGAAACGTTAATAACACAGCATTTGTTAGAGTTAATACCATAACGTATCACCCAAGCCTTAAATTTATTAAAAGATAGATGCGTACTTTAAAATATAAAGTAATGTTTGCGGCAATAAATAACGTGCCGCAAACTTAGCTTTTTACACCATTTAAACTCTATTTTATTGGTATTACCCATCTAAAAATGCACAGAAATAACGTTTTCTAAGCGCAACAAAATAATCCAAGCATATAATTTAATAGCAATATTATTAAAATACCTCTCGTAATAAACCCCCTTATAAAGAACAGAATCCTCTGTAAAATCGTCAAAAACAACTAAGTATGTCAATAACTGTCAGTAAAATGTAAAAAGCTGTAAGGTCTGTCTCTGAAACTAGCACATATCAGTTACCATTCAGTTTAAGGCGTTAGTATTGAACTTAGTTATGTAACAACATAAACGAGGCATACTATGAAACTTACTTTTTTACTACCCGCACTGCTTGTTATAGGCACTGTGTCGGGTTCGGCGCTTGGGGCGCCGAGTGAGGAAAACAGCAAGAGCTATAAACGCGATCACGATAAACGTGTTGAACATAAACGTGACGAACGCAAACACGAAAAACGTGTTGAATATAAGCGTGATGAACGCAGGCATGAAAAGAAAAAACGCATTGAGTATAAGCAAGATAAACGCGAGCAACGTAAATATGAAAATCGTAAACGTGCTTACGTTAAAAGTAATCACCATAAAGTTGTTACTTACAGACCAGGTAGATTAATAAATCACTTACCGCGTAATAGTGCATCTATTAGATTTAATGGTATTTCTTTTACTTTTAACGATGGAATTTATTATCGTAAAGCTAAAAGTGGTTACCGCTCAGTAATACCGCCAAGAGGGTTGCGTATAAGATCTCTACCTAAGCATTACTCACGTATAAGGCACCACAACACTACATATTATACATATCAAAACGTGTATTACGTTGCTGATAACGACGGCTACACCGTTGTAGACACACCAAATATACAATTAAATAAAGCAATCAAAATAGGCAATGCTAATGATTATAGTTTAGGTGAAACCTATGACTCACTGCCCTCATCGGCAGAGGCTGTAACCATTAATTCTAAACAATATTTTAAATACAACGATATTTACTTTTTACCGCAAATAAGTGGCGATGAAATAAAATACCTCGCCATAAGCCTTGGTTAATCGTCTTATTCGTCTTAAATAAAAAGGCTCAGCTATTAATAGCTGAGCCTTTTTATTGAATGCGACTCTCCCTAAAATGTGCCTTAATTACCACAACACACCAATTAACCATCTAACGGTGACAGCTAATGAACTAGCTAAAAAAGATCCCGCGAATGCCATAAAGCCTGTAATGAGAAGGCTCCCATCGTTATTTAGCTTTGAATATAAAGCAAGTAAAAGAAAATAAGCCGCCCAAATAACAAAATAGATGAAGAATTGATAAAAATAGCTATCTGCAAAAAATGTAACTACGGGGATATAAACAGCTAAAACAAAAGGAAATATCAATAAAAAAAGAACTGAAAGGTATGAGCTTGTTTCGTATATTGATATTAGTAATGTTTTTAAATCACCTCGTTGGGCTAATTCCCTACGGTATTTAGTGTTATTTTGCTGTATTGACTCCTCTAATGATATGTTCATTTTTTTCGCGTTATCAGAAATACTTTTATCTCTAATTTTTTCTTTTCTAGAAAATAAATATCCTTCTATTGACCTGTACAACGTTAATAAGGCCATAAATAAAAATCCGTAATAGCCATACTCAGGCTTTAATAATGATAGAAACACTTTAATTCCTTTTATATTATTGAGTGTGTTTAACAGTAAACTTTAATTATGTAACACTAAGCTTACTAACAATATGCTGTACACATGTACTTTTATCAACAACCCATAATCCATAACTAATTGGCAGTATTTCTATATTAGCGCGGCTAAATAATTTATAGGTATCGAGCTCAAAAAAGTCAGCCCATGGTCCAGGAAAACCAATTAAATTAATTGCGAGATATTGACCATTATGACGGCACAAAATATCAACATCCGTTCCAGCTATTGTATAACCAGCCCACGTTTCTATTTTTAACTGTGTTAGTTCATCAATAACACGTTGCTGAAACTCATCAATTTCCGATGTAATATTATGAGTTGCTTTAAACTGCGTTATTGAACTTAAATAGCGCCTTAATAAATAATGCTCTGGCAACTGCGTTTCATCTATTGATAAAAATACGTATTGCTTTTGTCTTGCCCGTGTAATGCACACATTAAACACATCCGCTTTATTTATATAAGCTGCGGCTCTTTTTGCATTATTATCAACCGCAAAAGAGATAAGCATAATATCTCGTTCTTCACCTTGAAAACCAAATGGAGTAGCGGCTCTAATTTTGTGTTTTATTATTTCAGCATCACTAAAATGAGCTTCTATTTCTTTGGCAATATAATCAGCTTGGTTTCTAAAAGGCGATACAACGCCAATGCTATGGTTTATTCCAGTGCTTTTATCATCACTAATTTGTAACTTAATCGCGTTTATAACACTGCTTGCTTCAAGATGGTTAATGCCCGCACTATCTCTAATCCCATCTACACGTTGTACAAGTAAATTTCCCGTGCTTGTGCAGGGTCTATGCTGCATTATTTTTAGTTTTGATTGATAAAAATGCTCATTACTAAAATGAATTAGCTCTGGCTTACTTCTAAAATGCTCATCTAAAAATGCGAGCTGTTTATTATTATTCAATGCATTTAAGGCTAAATCTAAAATAGAGTTGTCACGATAACTCATAATGCCGCCATCGCTAAGGCTCACATTATTTTTAGACATCAGTTGAGATTCTTTACTTTTTGCCAAAAAAGAATAATGCCTTAACTGTTTAGTGTCGCCCACAATCATCGCTCTTTTTGCGCGATAAAGTGCGGGTAAGCAACTACTGATATTACATTGCGTAGCTTCATCAATAATTACTAAGTCGAACATTTCAGCTTTTAACGGTAATACTCTATACAGCGTATTTAAACTAACCAACCACACCGGAAAAGCCGATAATAAAGACTCATATTCTATATTATCAAAAAGCTCAAATTGCCTTTTAGATGTGCGACTACGAATAGCTTGGTTAAATGCGTTGAGCGATTTACGCTGGGTATTAACCAGAGCGTTAAGATTTTTATTTTTTAACGCGTTTAAATAACTACTCGCCAGTTTTTCTCTTTTAAGTTGTTGGGTATTTATTTGCTCTAACGAAGACCACTGCTTTGCTAATTGCCCAATACCACGACGAGCAAATTTAATGTATAAATGTGTAAGCCATTTAATATTTTTTTCTTCAAGATTTTTGAGTCTTTTCCCTCTAATTATTGCTCGGTGGCAAAACTGACTAAAACGTTGCTCTAGCTCGTTTAATAAGGTGTTTAATTCGTTTAGTTCAGACTCAATAAGCGCGGGGTTATCTTGTTCATCCGCTAAGTACCCTGCTAATAAATCGGCAATATAGTCTTTTAGTTTTTTTAAAAATTCTTTTTGCCCAGCGCGTATAGACACATCACTTAAACCAAAGTTTTCATCAAGCTTATCGGCTATTACATCAAGTGCGGGGTTGTTGTTTGCAACAATAAGCACCGACTCTCCTCGCGCCATATGCTCTGCTGCAATAGCTGCAATGGTGTAACTTTTTCCTGTACCTGGCGGTCCAGAAACACATCCTAAATTTATATTTGCTGCAATCGAAATTACTTTCTTTTGAGGACCCGACAGTAAACCTGGTAAGTAATCATACTTTAATTTTTTATTTTCGATTGTGGGCTGCACAGCCCCAATTAAACCGTTAATGGGAGGCGGTAGTTTATTTGATTCTATGATTTCTTCTAACTCATGAAGCACACCACGGCTACTACTTGAGCGCTCTACAAAAACCAGCATAGAGACGGGTAAAAGTGCGGATTTTTTACTTTTTAATGCTTTTTTTATTTCATCATTGTTAGCAAGTTCAGGATAGTTTAAAAGCTCAAATACATTGATTGCTAACGGGCTTTCTTTTAATAATGAAGTCCAAAAATAAGCTGACTGAATATCAGCAGTTTCATCAATATTTGTAAGCTTATTAACCTCAGGCATTAAAAGCCCTGTTAATGATTCATTTATATCGGGGTGATGTTCATTTAAAGAGAAGTAATAGTCGTCTTGCTCTTTTTCAATAACAGCTTCATTAAATAAAATAGGCGAAACAACCTGCTTTATCTCGCCCTTAACTTCTATGTTACCAACGAATATAAAGCGAGCATAAAGTAATACTCGCTCTCGTTGATACACCTCAACGCGCTTCATCATTTGATCAGCAAATTCTTTGGGAATAGGAAGGCGCGGTAAAAAGCCTGAACCTAAATCATCACGACCCTCAAGAATAAGGCGGTCTTCTTTTTTTAATTTATTTAAATTCCATAAATTTAAATCCGCGCTATCTTCTTTATAACAATCACGATAATAAGAAAGTACATTTTTACTGCTCAAAATTGAAACGCCTTATTAAAATGGTGTATTAACTTATTATGCTTTATAAGTGACCCTGTAATTAAAATAACAAGTACTCACTAATAAGCATATTATACTTTTTTAGGATAAAAATTAAGGTAAATAATTACTAGCAAGCTATTACACCTGTTAATAAATTGCAAATTAAACAGTGTGTTACATATTTATTCTTATAAAGTATAATAAAATGATAAGCTGCTAAAAATGAGCGCAATGGATTACATAAAAAGAGGAAAAATGAAAAACATCATAACTTACACTGAAAATTTAAAAGAAAATAAGTGGGGTGATTTTCACTTTGATTTAATAAAAATAAATACACTGCCAGAGTTTGAAAATTTAAATAGCTCTGGCGCTATGAGTATTTTTAGAGAAGCTATTTTTAAAGAAATACAAAATTTAACAGCAAAGAGTACGTTAAAGTTACTCATTATTACCCCAGATACAACGTCAGAAAAAGTGTATGGTATTGCTTTTTTACAGGACAAAGAAATTTTAACCATGGAAGTAGAAGCAACGCCTCTATTTAATCAGTGGTTCAGCTCAATTAATAAAAACGCATCAACACCTAAAGTATATACATTTACAAGTAATAGCAGTTCAAGTCGCTCCCTTTTTAACAACGAGAAAGAGCTTACTCATAAAGGTATGGGGGAGTTTATTTGTAGCCAAGTTCCAAATAGCTTTATTGCTGAAAAGTTAACTAAAGAAAAAGCTGACTTTTTAACGCCTTTTATACAGCTCAATGCATCTGATAACTTTGAATTAATTGAACAATATTTTAAAGCGTTGGTAAAACAAAATAACCTCAATGTTATTGAGCCCAAAAACAACGATGCTATTTATGCTGAATTTGAAAACGAAGCCGGCTTTGCATTCCCAGCTATACTAAAATCGTTTTTAACACTACATAATGGTGTCGAAAATACAGCATTTATGAGCGTTCAACGCATTTTAAAAGAATGGCGCGACTGGCAGTCTATTTATAATGAATGGACTCAAGAAGAGTTATTCGACACCGATAATGAAAGTAATATAAAAACCGTACCCATGTACGTTACTCCTTATTGGGTGCCATTTTTTAATTTGGGAGGTGGTAATTTTATAGCGCTAGATTTTGCACCAAATACCAAAGGTACATCAGGCCAAGTAATATCATTTGGCGCAGATGAACAAAGTGCCATTTACGAGACTAAAACGTTAAGTGAGTTTCTAAAAGGCTTTATTACTGCCGATAGCTCTGAATAACTCCAATAACTTAAGAACTTACTTTAATAGCACTTACCTGAAGTAAAAAAGCGCTCTTACAGTTGTTTTAAGAGCGTTTATTTAATTTATTAAACACTTAAATTACGCTCAAAGTTTACAATATCAACGCCGGCTTTTACTTTGTATAACTGCGCTAAACGTCCGCCCGATTTAACTTTTTCATCTAGTGTTTCAAACATATCAGCAGCTTCAATGCGTCTAATAATACTTTTACGCTGAACAGGCTTACCTATAATGGTTTCAATTACGGACTTAAATTGCCCTACGGTAAAATGCTCTGGCAAACAATAAACCGGCGCCATTGAATACAACGCTTTTTGTTTTAAACGCGCCTTAGCTTGCTCAATAATATACTTATGATCAAAAGCCACTGGCAAATTATTTACTTCATCTAAATCTATCCACTTTGCATCGTCAACCGTTTCTATGTGAGTTGATACTTGCGCCTCTGCAATTAATGCAAAGTACACCAAAGTGACACTAAACCCTCTCGGATCTCGATTAATACCAGAGTATGTTTGCAACTGCTCTAAATATTGAGGCGCTACACTGGTTTTTTCTTTAAGCTTTCTAAGCGCCGTCATACTTACACTATCGTCAATATCTACATCAACAAACCCACCTGGTAAACCCCATCGACCTATAAAGGGTTCACTCGCACGCTTAACCATGAGTACTTTTAAAGCACCGTTTTTAACGGTAAACAGTACACTATCAACTGTAAATAATGGATTTTTATATTCGGTAATATCGTAATGTTCAGTCACAGCATACTTCCGTTAAGTTAATGTCTTAATGACACAATAAATTAAACGTACCTCAATTTCAAGCTGCAGTACAATCACAGACATATATAAGTTCAGTGATTTAGTTTAAAAAATAGCTTGATTAGTATAAGTACATTTGGTAATTTAATTGTGTCGCTAAGACACAAACATTAAAAGGACAAAAAATGAAAGTATTTAGTTATGACTCATCAGGTAATAAATCGTTAGTTGATTATGATCACTTTACTTTTTCTGGCGGTGAAGAGCATGTAAGGTTCAACTCTGCTACTTTTTCAGACTCTATAAAAATAGAGATTTTTGAACGACTAACCAATTCTTCAAAAATGGTTAGATTAATGATTGCTGTTGATGCCTTAAAAAGATTAACAAATGAAAGTGCGCCTATCGAACTTGTTATTCCTTATTTTCCTTATGCACGCCAAGACCGAGTATGTGTTGAAGGAGAAGCGTTAGGCGCAGCTGTTATGGCAAACTTTATTAATAGCTTAAACTTTTCAAAAGTGACTATTTGGGATGCGCATAGCGATGTATCCCCTGCTTTAATTAACAGAGTCACCAATATTGAACAAATTTCGTTACTTGCACGCTGCGAAGAGCTAAGCCAGCGCTTAGCAAAAGGCGAACTAACTCTTATTTCTCCAGATGCTGGGGCGAGTAAAAAAACCATTAAAATTTCAGAAAAATTCAATGGTGTACCTGACGTTATTCAAGCTCAAAAAGTAAGAAACTTAAAAACAGGCGAAATAGTAAAAACAGAAATTATTGGCGATGTTAAAGGTAAAAGCGTACTTATTGCTGATGATATTTGTGACGGCGGCAGAACCTTTATCGAACTTGCCAAGGTACTAAAAAGTAATGGCGCTGTTGAAATTTCTCTTTTTATAACTCATGGCATTTTTTCAAAAGGGCTTGATGTTTTTGAAGGCCTAATTGATAAAATTTACACAACAGATTCGTTTAAACCGGCTAATGAGTTTAAAAATAGTAACAACATTAGTTTACAAATAATTGAGATGTAAGGAAAACACGATGACTATTACAGCTGCAAGTATGCAAAAAGACGTTTATAAAGAATTTCATAGCCGCGCTTATCACCCTGACGTAACAGAGGTATATGCAAATTATACCTCTCGTAGTGGCAAACTAAGTAACATAGAAAATAACGATAAAGTCGCGTTTGTTGGTCTTCAATACTTTATTAAAAGTTACCTTCAAGAAGAATGGGATGAGTTTTTTAAAGTAGATAAAGCAACGGCTGTTGCTAACCATAAACGTATTATGAGCTCAATGCTTGGCTATACTGTTGATGTGAAATACTTAGAAGATTTACATGACTTAGGTTACTTACCATTAAAAATAAAAGCATTGCCTGAGGGGACATTAGTTCCTTACTTAGTACCGCCAGTGACTATAGTGAATACAAAAGCGGGTTTTCAATGGCTAACTAATATGATTGAAACGGTATTAAGCTGTGAAAACTGGCCAATTCAGACAAGCACTACAACGGCTGTCGCTTATTTAAAAGTATTTAAAGAATTTGCAATTAAAACTGGCTTAGATATGGATTTTGTACCATTTCAAGGTCATGACTTTAGCTTTAGAGGTATGTTTGGTAAACATGCTGCGGCAATGAGTGGCTTTGGTCACTTAGCATCGGGACTTGTTGGTACGGATGTTATTACTGCGGTTTTATTTGCTGAAAAATATTACGGTGCAAATGTAGATAACGAACTTGTTGGTTGCTCAGTAGATGCAACAGAGCACTCGGTTACATGTTCTTGGATACTGGAAGGCGAAATTGAGTTCTTTAAATATTTAATGCAAGAACAGTCACCTAAAGGTATTTTAAGTGTTGTTTCTGATACTTGGGATTTTTGGACTCTAGTAACTGATTATTTACCACAGTTAAAAAGCGAAATAATGGCACGTGATGGCACGCTAGTTATTCGCCCCGATTCAGGGGATCCTGTTAAAATGTTAACCGGATATAATGTTTCACCTATATCAGATTACAGTGAATTATTTACAACTCAAAATGAAGCTGAAGCTGACGTTATTAATAAAGGCTATGAAGCGTATTACTTTAACGGCCAATATTTTGGGTTTGAAGACAACAACACTATCGAACTAATGGAATGTGAAGTTAAAGGGCTTATTGAATGCCTATGGGATATATTTGGTGGCACAACAACACCTAAAGGTTATAAGTTACTTGATGAGCATATTGGTGCTATTTACGGCGATGCGATTACCTTAACGCGCCAACGCCAAATTCTACAAAGACTTATGGACAAGGGTTTTGCATCAAAAGTGGTTTTAGGCATGGGTTCATACAGCTATCAATATGTAACGCGTGATACTCACGGCTCAGCAGTAAAAGCCACTAGCATTGTAAAAAATGGTAAACGTGTTGCTATATTTAAAGACCCTAAAACTGATTCAAAGAAAAAATCAGCAAAAGGACTTTTAAAAGTTGAACGCGTAAACGGCGAACTTACTTTATTTGATGACGTAACCGAGCAAGAGGAAGCGCAAGGTCTATTAGAAGTGGTTTTTGAAGATGGTAAAATAATTAAAGAGACCACGCTAAGCGAAATAAGAAGCGTAATAGATAAGCAAATTTAAAGCTTATTTATTGGCACAATAAGTAAAAGCCGTTGTAGCAATACAACGGCTTTTAATTTTAAGAGTAAATTAACGCTAGATAGATTTAAAAATAATATTCCGAATAAATACTTATCGCTGCCAAAAACGTAGATTACGTAGTGACTCAATAAATGCCTCACCCGATATTTTAGCTAAATCAATCCAGCCATCATCTGCTTTATCATCAAGCCCTGCAGCTTTAAATAATGGTTTAGCTTGAGCTGTAAAGCCTATGTATTTCATATGAGCGTATGCATCACTTACAAAGTCTTTAGCTTCTGCAATAGCAGCTAATTTTTCGGCTCCCTCTTCAGTGGTAAGTACAAGCACGGCATCGTATAAAACCGATGGTCCACCATTAATAACCTGATCGGCTTCAAAGTGCTTACCCTTACTACATTTAGCACCGCCAACTTGCGCAGCTATAATTTCAAAGTTTGCGCCTTCGCTTTTAAGTGCATTTACAACCGATTCAAAAATATCTGCATCAAACCCATCACTCACTAAAATACCTAACTTGCGTACTTTAAACGTATTTGGCGCATTTTTTAAAATACTTAACGCGTCAGATACAGGTAGGTCTTTGCGAGTTGGCATAGCAGCCTCAGCAGGGTCTGGCATCTCTTGTAAACCA
The DNA here is from genome assembly GCF_000498095.1 of Pseudoalteromonas sp. TB64. GTDB lineage: Bacteria > Pseudomonadota > Gammaproteobacteria > Enterobacterales > Alteromonadaceae > Pseudoalteromonas. Next base: position 8,018 of record NZ_AUTQ01000208.1, on the reverse strand, counting down.
AGTCCTTTGGCAACTTTGTTTGCGAGGGTTTCGTCAATATTTAATAAATGCGAGACCAAACGCTCTCGTATTGGTAAATGCTCAACTTTAGAAAGCTCAAACACGTACGCAGATTGTATATGCCCCTGCTCTACCTCGGTTTGACTTAAGTAAAACTGGCGAGCTTGGCTGTAATGATCTGCAAATGTGTCTGAGCGATAACGTAGCTTGTCACCACTCATTTGCTCTGATGAACTTTTAAACCCGTGCGCTGGGCATTCGCGAGGGTTATTTTCGCTTGCGCTCCATGAGTTAGGTTCGTAGTTAACACGTCCTTTAGGGTTTTGCATCGCCATGTGACCATCCTGCTGAAAATGCCTCATTGGGCACTTAGGCGCATTTACCGGAATTTGCGTAAAGTTAGGTCCACCAAGGCGTTTTGTTTGAGTATCAAGGTATGAAAAGTTTCGCCCTTGTAATAATGGATCTGGTGTAAAATCAAGCCCTGGTACAATGTTTTGAGTACAAAATGCAACTTGCTCTGTTTCTGCAAAAAAGTTATCTACTACACGATTAAGTACCATTCGCCCCACTATTTTAACAGGTACTTGCTCTTCTGGTATGAGTTTAGTGGCATCGAATACATCAAATTCAAACTCATCAGCAAACTGCTGATCGAATACTTGTACACCAAGTTCCCACTCTGGGAAGTCACCATTACCAATAGACTCCCACATATCGCGACGATGAAAATCGGGATCGGCACCATTTAATTTAAGCGCTTCATTCCATACCACCGATTGCATACCGCCTTTTGGTTTCCAATGAAACTTAACGTATTTTTCCTCACCTTCGTCATTAATAAATTTAAAAGTATGAACACCAAAACCTTCCATAAATCGCAACGAGCGCGGGATAGCTCTATCAGACATTGCCCACATAACCATGTGCATTGACTCTGGGGATAAACTTACAAAATCCCAAAAGTTGTCGTGTGCGGTTTGCGCTTGCGGAAAACCCCGGTCAGGCTCTGCTTTAGCTGAATGAACTAAGTCAGGAAACTTCATCGCATCTTGAATAAAAAACACCGGTATATTGTTACCGACTAAATCCCAGTTGCCTTCTTGAGTATAAAATTTAACGGCAAAACCACGTACATCACGTGCTAAATCAGGAGAACCCTTGTTACCGGCAACAGTAGAAAATCGCGCAAATACGGGTGTTTTTTCACCTTTTCGTTTAAAAATATCGGCACAGGTCAATTCTTCTAACGAATCGTAAGTTTCAAAGTAACCATGCGCACCGTAACCACGAGCATGCACTACTCGCTCAGGAATACGTTCATGGTCAAAATGAAAAAGCTTTTCGCGCAGCACCTGATCTTCCATCAAGCCAGGACCGCGTTCGCCTACTTTTAACGAGTTTTGATCGTCGCTTACAGGGCAACCTTGAGCTGTGGTCATTGTTGGGTAGCCATCTGATGCACTTTGGCGCAGCTCGCCGCCATTTCCTTTTTTACCTGCGTATTTAAATGATTCAGCCATGTCTAATCCTTCATTACAATTTAAGTGATTGGGTTAGTTTTTTAAAGTTTGCTTAACAGCAAAAGTAACTGAGCTAAATGCAAAATAAAGACCAAACAATAAGAGTAATAAAAGCGCGGGATACAGAGTAAAAGTGATGCTTTAAGTGGTATTAAAAATAGAAAAACTTACAGAGCTCTGTAAGTTTTTCAAGATCAAAAAAAGGCACTTTAAAAGTGCCCTTAGATTTAAATCGTTTTAAATTTAGTTAATCTTTGCTTTCGTTAACTAAAATAACTTTACGATGTGGGAAAGGTATTTCGATGTTGTTTTCATCAAGTGCTTTTTTAATTAGCTCTGGCACAGTGTAAAGAACATCAAAGTAATGCTCACCCTTACAAAAAGGTCTTACTAAAAAGTCTACTGAGCTGTTGTTAAGTGTCTCTACTTCAACAAAAGGCGCTGGATCTTTTAGTATGTGTGGGTGCGCTGCAAGTACAGCATCAATAACTTTACGAACTGCATCTGTATTTTCATCGTAAGCAACACCAAAATGCATATCAACACCACGAATTGGATGATGTGAATGGTTAATAATTTGCGCTCCCCAAATTTGACTATTTGGAATGATAACTTGTTGATTATCGAATGTTTGTAAAATAGTAGTAAACATATCAACTTCCATCACTTTACCAAAGCGCCCTGCAGCCTCAATAAAGTCATTCACTTTATAAGGCCTGAAAACTAGCAGCATTACACCTGCTGCAAGGTTCGACATTGCACCTTGTAACGCCAAACCTATAGCAAGTCCCGCAGCACCTAGCAAAGCAATAATAGAGGCTGTTTGTACACCAAAGCGATTTAACACCGCAATAATAACGAACGCTAATATGATGTATCGAGCCATGCTGCCTAAAAAGCGAAATAGCGTGTCATCAAGATGCGTGTATTTATGGCACAAGCCAATAATTAAATTGCGTACTTTGCCTGCTAACCATAAGCCAGCAAGTAAAATTGCAATCGCAAGTAATATATTCGTAGCCCACGTAATTGCTGCGGGTAGGTATTGATTTATATCAATGTTATTTATTATGTTTTCCATTATTTTTCCTGTTATTACAGCTGTTCTATAAAGCTATTAAATTGTTCTATTCCGTATTAAGCGCAGTATCTTAACAAAAAATTAACTAATGTACGAATAAATAAGTAGTTTTACATATGCGCAAAAGCATTTAAGAAATAATGAAAGTTAAACTAAAAATTTTCCTACCAATAACAAAAATAAGCTATCTAATTGTAAATAAACAACAAAAAAAGTTCTTACTTTATTTATTAAATAATTATTTATATATTAATCATGTAAAAATTTAATATGATCTTTTTAATATTGCACTTTCATTACACTTTACTTGCACTTTTCTTACACAATTGAATGTTAATTTAATGCCTTAAATTGCATAAAAGGCTAAAACATGAAATATAACCCTATTTATATATGCTTATTACTTGCCACCAGCGTACTTGTTGGCTGCGGTGACTCAGGCGAAAGCACCGACACAACTGATACCGATACATCAGAAAGTACTGATAACACTGATAGCACCTCTACCGTATCACTCGTTATTAATGAAATTGTTGCTTCTGCCGCTGATGACGGTAATGACTGGATTGAGCTTTATGCATTACAAGATATAGCCACGCTCTCTAGTTATAGTATTGTTGACGACAATACCGAGCATGAAGCGCAATACCTACCTGACATTGCTTTAGCTGCTGGCGNAAGCCATAGATGAAGCAGATACTCCTCCTGATGATGGTTACTACGTTACCTTTAAACTAGGCAGCGATGATGCTGTAACTCTGTTTAAAGACGCAGCACAAATAGACCAATTAGATTGGGAGGAAGGCGATGCACCGCAAGGCGCAAGTTACGGTTTATTTACCGATGGCGCAGGTACTGCGCAAACTCTAAACCCAACACCTAACGCTGCTAATGAAGAGCTTAGTGACGACTCATCTGTCACTTTAGATAAAATAACTAATAACGATGCACCTATCAGAATAAATGAAATTGTTGCCAGCGATAGCGATAATGGATACGACTGGATTGAGTTTTTTGTTACTGGCACGTCTGCGGTTAACTTAAGCGACTACACCGTTGCCGATGAAGACGGTGAACGCATGGCTTTACCTAATATTACATTATCGGCTGGTGAGTTTTATCGCGTGTACGCAACCACAAGCGAAACAGATGATTTAGAAACGGTTGCGTTTAAGCTTGGTTCTAGTGATGAAGTTAGCCTCTATAACGGCGACGATTTAGTTGATCAACTAGCGTGGGATAAAGGCCAAGCACTCATTGAGTTTAGCTATGGTCGCTTTCCTGATGGCAGCGACGCTACTAAAATATTAACACCAACACCTTTAACCGCAAATACACTAGGCCAACATGGTCCTTTAGTTATAAGTGAAGTTGTTGCCAGTGACATAAATGGCTCAGCAGACTGGTTTGAGCTATACAACAGCAGCACCGATAATGTTGCCCTAACAAACTACAGCATTATTGATGAAAGCGACGACATAGAGCCACAAAGCTTGCCTGATGTAACATTAGCACCTGGCGAATACTTAGTTATTTATGCAACAGATGAAGAAAGTAGTGGCTACACTGTTAACTTTAAATTAGGTAAAGAAGATGAGTTAAGCTTAATTCTTAATGACGAAACTGTTGACTACATTAGCTGGAAAGAAAGTGATGTTATTGCAGGCTTTAGCTACGGATTAAGTGATGTTACTACAATAGAAAACAGTTGGGACAAAGCATTTTTAACGCCTACTCAAGGTAGTGAAAACAGTCAAGCAAAAGCATTTAACCCTACTTTAGTTAATAGTTTATCTATAACCATTACCGATGAAAATTGGAATGACATACTAGATAATCCATTAGATGAAGAGTACCACGAAGCCAGTATTACGTTTAACGGCGTAACGCTCGACAGCATAGCAATAAGAACAAAAGGCAATTCCAGCCTAACCAGTGTTGCTAACTCATCGAGCGATCGCTACAGCTTTAAAGTAGATATAAACGAATATGTTAGTGGGCAAAAACTATTTGGTTTGAAAAAGTTTACCTTACATAACTCGTACAACGACCCTTCTTATATGCGTGAAACAATTGCCTACGATCTATTAACCGAAATGGGCATTGCCACACCACAGCATTCTTACGTTAATTTTTATGTAAATGGCGAGCTTTTTGGTTTTTACCTTATGGTTGAAGCAATTGATGGGACGTTTTTAGAAAACAACTTTGAAAACGCTAATGGCGACTTATATAAGCCAGACGGAACAGGCAGTGACTTAGTATGGATAGATAACGATATTACAAGCTACGCTGACATTAATTTAAAAACCAATGAAGACACTACCGACAACGGCGCAATTTTAAACTTTATTGAGCAAATTAATAACGGCGAAACCGATGCAACTGATGTAGACGGTTTACTAAAATATTTATCAGTGAGTGTTGCCCTATCAAACCTAGATAGCTATCACGGTACGTTAGCGCACAACTATTATATATACGACAGAGATGGTGTGTTTAGCTTGTTACCATGGGATTTTAACGAATCATTCGGCACATTTACGATGGACTGTAATGGCGTTGATATACGAGAACTTTATATAGACGAACCAACCAGTGGTGCACTTGCAGAGCGCCCACTTGTAGCAAGCGCATTAGCGAGTGAAAGTAACTTAACAACGTATCATGCGTACTTACAAACGTTAATTAATGGCTCGCTTTCAAGCGCTCAATTTAGTCAACGTATTGCTGATTTAAAAGATTTAATTAGCGAGCATGTTGCTAATGATCCAAGTGCTTTTTACAGCTACTCACAGTTTGAGCAAAATCTTACATCATCGGTTAATAATTTTTATGGTCTAACCGAATTTATGGATTATCGCGTAACTAACATGACCCAACAACTTAGTGGCGAGCTTCCATCGGCAGGCACAGGTAGTGGCTTTTGTGGTAACTCGTTCCGCCCATAGGTTTATTATAAATATATTTAGATAGTAAATTAATTAACAAAGAGCCATACAAACTGTATGGCTTTTTTGTTTTTAATTTTTCCACTTCAAATCCCAAAGTTTGATCTAATACAAAGTAAGCCTCGTCTGAGCATGCAATTATGGGATTAGCAAATACTGCTAATATTTTACCCATAAGGGGACGCATAATGTCTAAAAAAACGATTTCTAAGTTTGATATTTCTGCAACCGCACCAGAGGGTTTTGAACACGAACCCGATGCAACTAAAGACTTTTGGCATAACACGCCTAAAGGCACACTGCCCCCTTATGATTTTATTTCGCCTTATGCCCGCCANGAAAATCGTAGTGCGTGGATAGTCGGTGGCGGTATAGGTGGTCTTGCTGCGGCGTTTTATTTAATTCGTGATGCTCATATGCCTGCTGAAAACATCACTATTTTAGAAGAAATGAGTATTGAAGGTGGCTCAATGGATGGGCAAGGTAATCCTGAGGATGGGTATATTATTCGTGGTGGTCGTGAAATGAATTGGAACTACGATATTCTTTGGGACCTATTTCAAGATATACCCGCTGCTGAGCTTCCTGAAGGCTACTCGGTACTTGATGAATATAGATTAATCAACGACAACGACCCTAATTACTCAAAAGCACGCTTGATAAAAAGTTGTGGTGAAATTTTAGATGCTACCGACTTTGGATTAAATAAATCCCAGCAATGGGAATTAATTAAATTAATGCTAAAACGCAAAGAAACACTAGATGATATAACCATTGAAGAATATTTTAGCGCTGGCTTTTTAAAAAGTAACTTTTGGTTTTTATTTCGTACTATGTTTGCCTTTAAAAATTGCCATAGCCTGCTGGAAACAAAGCTATATTTGCATCGTTTTCTCGATTCTATAGATGGCTTTGGAGACATGTCTCTTTTAGTTTTTCCTAAATACAATCAATACGACACATTTATAAAGCCGCTATCGGATTATTTACGAAAAAAAGGGGTTAAATTTCAGTTTGATACCTGCGTACACGATCTTGATATGAACTTCACCGATGATAAAAAAACAGTCGCGGGTCTTCAAGCTATTACGAAAGGGCAAAAGCAATATATTGCAATAGAGCCAAAAGACTTAGTATTCGCTCTCAATGGTTCAATGACAGAACAAACCGCATACGGTGACATGGATACAGTGCCCGTTCTTACTTGCGAAAAAAATGATCCAGGTAAAAATAGCGGTTGGAACTTATGGAAAAACCTCGCTGAAAAATCACCTGTTTTTGGCAATCCTGAAAAGTTTTATGGGGATGTAGATAAATCTATCTGGGAGTCAGCAACGCTTACATGTAAACCATCACCCCTTGTTGATAAACTAAAAACGTTATCGGTTAACGACCCATATTCTGGTCGCTCAGTTACAGGTGGCATTATTACCATAACCGATTCTAATTGGTTACTAAGTGTTACGTGTAACAGGCAGCCTCACTACCCAGAGCAACCCGACGATATATTAGTACTGTGGGTTTACGGTTTATTAATGGATAAAAAAGGAAATAAAATAGAAAAAACAATGGCTGAATGTACAGGCAAGGAAATACTAACTGAACTTTGTTACCACCTTAATATTGAAGAGCAACTTGACGACATAGTTGCTAACACCAAAGTACGTACTGCTCTTATGCCGTATATTACAGCACAATTTATGCCGCGAGCTGCTGACGACAGACCTCGTCCAGTGCCACAAGGCTGTACTAATTTAGGTATGGTAGGTCAATTTGTTGAAACCCGTAATGATGTTATTTTCACGATGGAAACATCAATAAGAACAGCACGAATTGGTGTATATAAATTACTAAATATTCCAAAGCAAGTACCCGATATAAGCCCCACTCAATACGATATTCGTAATTTAATTAAAGGTGCACGTGCGCTTAATAGTGGTAAGCCATTTACTGGCGAACGATTACTACATCGCTTGCTCGATAAAACCTATTTTGCTCATATTTTGCCGCCACTCCCTGAAGCCGATAGCAAAAAGCAAACACATTTTGAAGAAGAGCTAAATGCACTTCTCGGAAAAGGGAATATCGTAATCCATAAGTTTACAAATTGGGTAGGCTCGATTAGAGATAACTTTTTGCACAAAGGAGATAAATAATACAGTTTAATCTGAGTTCGGCTTACTTCGTTCTTGATAAATAACTTAGATTTATACAAAAAATGGGGAAGCGGCAAGCCGCTTCCCCATATAGTTTATTAAACCAATTATTAATAACTAAGCTGTTGATACGTTTTCAGCACCTGCATTTTCAAGCGCTTCTTTTATATCATCCTTATTGTCACTGGTGTATTTAACACCTATAAGTACAGAGCCTTCTTTAATTGCATCTTCGTAATACTTAATTTCATGCTCTGGAATAAAGGCACCAATAATTGCCCCTACAGCTCCACCAGCGGCTGCACCC
>NZ_AUTQ01000207.1 GCF_000498095.1 Pseudoalteromonas sp. TB64 | reverse complement strand
AACAAAACCGTAGGTGCGATTTTACATCGCGCTCATCTAACCTTAACCACTAAACACCGAGGCGCAGATTGAACACAATTAATCACTTTTTGGTGGTGGTAATAATCTACCTAAAGCGAGGTATAAAACCTCACTTACATCAAAACAAACACCGCACTCAACAAAACCGTAGGTGCGATTTTACATCGCGCTCACCTAACTAACCTTTCACTTAGAGTTGTTATGTAAATGCTTTAAAAGTTTAATAAATTAGCTGGCGAATATTGATCTGTCAGAACTTTGGTGTCAGCTGGCCAATCTTGTCCGTCTTTAGTGAAATCCATAAACTCACTTATTGCTTGTATGTCTATACCGTATTTTACTAGCCGTGGTGCTAATGCTGTTACGCGAGCGTTTATTTGCTCATTAGTAGGCGGCGTTTTAAGCCCCGCTAAAATAATACGATTGCTGCGATTTTCACGATTTACGTTTATAAAGTCGCCAAATACAGCGTGATAGGTTGCCGATTCATGTTCGTACAATTTGCTGCTCGAAAATGTATTAGCCGCAATTACACCGCCATCAGTTAATACACTTTGCACTTCTTCAAAAAACTCTTTGGTAAGTAAATGTTCAGGTATGTAGTCACCATTAAAGGCATCTAAAATAATCCAATCGTATTTTTCTTTTTTAATCGCTGCGCGTTTTATAAAAATACGACCATCTTGCACACTTGATGTAACCGCGTCGTTTTCTATAAAGTTAAAGTAATCACGTGCCACCTTAGTAACCGCCGGATCAATTTCTACGTTATGAATTTTCGCAGCAGGGTATAGCTCATGAATAACATTAGAAAGCGTACCGCCACCTAACCCTATAATAAGCACATTTTTAGGATCTTCGATCACTAAAAGGCTCGCAAAAGTCAGCTTGGTATAATTAAAAACGAGTTTGTCGGGGTCGTTTTTATACATACAGCTTTGACTGGTTTGGGTACTTTTAGAATTAAACTTAAGGCAGCGTAAGTCATGCGTTTCTTCAACAATTATATTGCGATATAACGAGCGTTCTTCATGAACAACCTCACTAAACGCAGAGCTCGAAAGCACAATTAACGGCAGTAATAAGTATTTAAGCATGAGCAAGCTCCTTTTTATTAACCAAAGTGTTAATAACAATAGCTAGCAAGCCGAGCGATCCAAGTGTTAAAGCAAAGGCGCTAATAATTGTGTTTACATCAAACGCGAGTACAAAGTAAAAAGAAGTGATAATAGTACCCAGTGCGCTACCAAGCGTACTTACAAAATAAAGTCTTCCCGCTACCTGTCCGCTTTTTTCGCTTTCGGTTACCAGTAAACGTACAGAGTAGGGTGAAATCATTCCTAAAATAATTGTTGGAATGAAAAATAATGCAGTTGAAGCTAAAAGCGAGCCATAGCGACTATCTTCAATATGGGTAAATATAAATTCCATTATTGGCTGCGAAAATAATGTAATAGGCACCACCATAATACTGGCGACTAAAAATATTAAACCATATTTTGTTAACGACGCATTTTGAGTACTTAACTTACCACCAAGTAAATACCCAAACGACAAGCTAAGCATAAACACGGTTATTATACTTCCCCAAATGTGCACACTACTTCCAAAAAAAGGCGCGAGAATTCGCCCGCCTAAAAGCTCAATTCCCATAATGCAAAAACCACTGCAAAAGGCTAAAAAATAAATTAATGCGTTTGTATTTAAAGTCATGTAATTATCGTTTGGTAACTTAATAGATCTCTATACTAACGTGATGTAAACATGCCCGCCAGTGTAAAAATCATTCGGTAACAACCTTTTAAAAACAAATTAGCCGTGTTTAATATTAGCTGCACGTAACAAAGTAACTCTGCAATAAATTAAATTTTCTGTGGATAAACACATAGCGCAGGCTAAAAGTGACTAGTAATATAGGGTTTAATGGCATCGCTACTTAATAAAAAGCACAATTATGTTGGGCTACTCATCAGCGATTTGTATTTTTTAATGGCTTATGTATTTAGTGATACAACTTAAAAACTTTTATACTTAAGTGATATTTCGCTTTGAACGATAACCGAGCATTGGAGACTATAATGTATAAACCTAAAGGACTGTTATTGAGCGCAATGATCAAAAAATGTGGACTCATTGGCGTTATAGTTACCCCACTTTTTAAGGCAACCATTTGTAGAATGGGCAGGCTTTTCTATTCGTTATTCGTTTTGGGCTAAAGCGTATTATGAGCAACAAAAAGCCAAGGGTAAGCCGCATAACAGCATTATTAGATCACTGGCATTTAAATGGATAAGGATTGTATTTAGGTGTTGGAAAACGAATACACCCTACGATGAATCGACGTATTTAGCTGCCTTAAAACACAGAGGCTCACCACTTTTAAAATTTGCAGTTAATAGCTAAATTTTACTAGTCGTCCACCTCAGGGCGTGTTGTTAGCATTCAACTTCCTCGATAACAAATTGCCCAGATGATTCCACCCAACTTCCGTTGGGAACGTCTAGTTGATAATTACCCAATTCGTTGTCCGATATTATTGGGAGCAACGAATTAACCATAAATAATTTATCATTGTCTTCGTCAAGCTCGAAACCTTCGTAAGTACCAACAACACTTTTTGATAAGGATTTGTTATTTTTATCGGTCAACTGCCAGTCAGCGTGCCAATACCTTAAATTGGCGTCTTTCAATTCGTTAAGGGGAAAGCAATTTTTAAACCAATCAACATTGCCAATAAAATAGCAAACAATGGTAAGGTCAAAATCGGGAAAATAAACTTCAGCTTCACCCTCATTTTCGCAACTACATGGACTAATGCTTTTGACGACTACTCGATACTTCATATTGAATACTAACGCTCCAATAAGGGGCTAAAAATTGTTTGCTAAAATGTTGAGGAACGAAACAGCAAACTGTTTTTAGTCCTGCTTAATTGGCTTGTATGGTGAATTTATACTTGTACCATATAGAAACAGTTTTCCAGTGGAATTTCTTCCGGATAATCAGCCATAGAAAAACCAAGTTTTGTATAAGCTTGAATTGCACTTTTATTATGCCCTAATACAAACAGTGAGCATGAATCAGTTTTTAACTCTGTTTTACCCAGAACACCCAACTTTTGTATTAAGTGGGAAGCGATACCTTGCCCGCGAAAATTAGGGTTAACAATTAATCGACCAAGATGACACTTATCAAGTCTTAAATAATATTGCCCAAATGCCAATAAATCTCCTTCAACCGAAACTAGAGAGAATGACTTTAGTGAATCAAGTTTTAAGTCGCTCTTAAAAGAACTTAAATCAAATGGATATCTAAAACCAGGTCCAGACCAAATACTTAATTCTTCCTCGGTCGAAAACCAAGACATGATTTCAATAAAATTTGCATCAGAAGGTTCATTTAAACGCATATTCACCTAACGAGGCTGTAGAATAACTCTAACAGCCAAATTCAATTAAAAAACGAGCTCCTGCAATTAATTCTAAGCGTTGTTAAGGCATTAGGTAATGCATTTGAACTCCATAAAACTGGCTGTTTTTCTTAAAAAAGAGTAATTCTACAACCTCAACGCCTAATTAACTGGATAAAAGCGGCGGGCTATAATCGCGTAGCGATGTCTGCCGTTTTTATTCCAGTAAAATTTCTTGTTATATACCAATTTAATCGGAATACTCTGAAAGGAAAATGGTTATTTTGTGCTTTAAACATATTTCCATTAATTCTAAAGAAATTATAGGTCCACCTCCACAAGCATCTTCCCTTACAGAAAAACCAAAATCTGCGATCCAACCTTCGCCTGTAGCAAGAATTGCAGGGGCATCTTTAAGCCACTTTTCGAAAATAGTAAATTGAGATTTAATGTCCCAAATATCTTCTGCCAATTTTAGAACATTTTCTGATTTATCATCAACAACTCTTCTAATCCATATCGCCAATGCTAGATAATCCTTTTGGTATATAACGAAACTGTAGAATAACTCCAACAACCAAATTCAATTAAAAAACGAGCTCATGCAATTAATTCTAAGCGTTGTTAAAGCATTAGGTAATGCATTTGAACTCCATAAAACAGGCTGATTTTCTTAAAAAAGAGTAATTCTACAGCCTCAACGCCTCAAAAAGAGGCAAAAAATAGTTAGCTGAAATGGAGTAAAGCGAACAGCCCGCTGTTTTCAGGCATTGTTTAACAGCTTGTTAAGAGCTTTTATAGATATTCCCAAAAATCTAAGAACCCTTCATCCACACCAAACTCTTTTTGCTGAAAGACGGTCAACTTTGATTGAAACCAAACACTGAAATTTTCAAATACCTCTTCACATTCAAGATCATCACCCCAATATTTAATTATCTTTCCCGTAGAAATGTCAATGCAAAGATAATCCCCCCCATTTCCATCTGCAAATGGCACGAGTAAAGCTGACCAGCCATTTATTAGTCCACCTTTTTCAGATAAATTGAAATTATTAGTCGCTTCGTACCACTTCATCATTGATTCAATTGAATACAGCTGACCTTCCTCACATAGTACATTTCTATGCGAGGTTTCAGTTTGCCCATTGTGAACTTTTAAATAGCTTTTAAAATCTTCGGGTAGTTTACCACCTATTTTTTGTTCGAAAATCTCTAGTTCTTTATCTGATACAGGAGGGTTCAAAGTATCTAACACTCCTTTTGCATTATCCTTTAAGAATACCTCTAACTCGCTCCAAATTTGCTCAATTTTCATAAATTGCTTCCCTTCTAATTATGAGTAAGACTGCTCGATAACAATTTTTTCTACGACATTTATCGTTTTATAAAGCGATAAATGTCCATATATTACAATGCATTTATCTTAACCACCGAATAAATATCTGTAAACGTTTAGTTAACTTAAAATCTTTTTATTAGTGCGGAAGTGCGCTAAAAAGGCGCAGAGTAATAATATTGAACCTCTAACAAGCCTGCCTATACACACAGCCATTACTTGTTAGAGGTTCATATCATGAAATCACCTTTTCTAACTATGATTGACGAACAAATGTACCTAAAACGTTATGTTAAAAGTGCCATTAAAACGTATTTATAGTGGGTAGCTTCGTTTATTCGTTTTAACTCTATGAAGCAACCAACAATGGAGGTAATGAGGTTGAACTTTTTTTAACTCATCTAGGGTTTATAATCTAGTGAGCTCGGTAAAAGTAGAACAATGCTTCCGCGTCCTGCTCACGCCCCTTATCTACAAATAAAACGATGCCACTAAATTTACTTTTTGGTTAAGCGTTCATCTATTTTTATGCCGTCACTCGCACACCACCCATTAAAGTAAGTCTCTATTACTACTAAACCCCTATTGCACGCATAAAAAATAAACCTGTCACTGTTCTAAAATTTTAAATAACTTAGTGATAGTAATCGCTTAAGTAATTTGTTAAAAAAGGTATAAATTTAAGCAAGCAGATCTCTTAATATGCACAGGATAATATGCGTTCAATTCAACTTTTAGGTTTAATCTGCTCACTTGCCGCATTTACTTTGTTATATTGGACGTTAGCGCCAATAACATCACAAAGTAGCGGACCAGCTACGAGTGCATCAGGCTTAGTTTTAATGTTTTTTTTTGCACCGCTGCTTGGATTTTCCGCCTTATTACAAATCCCATCTTCATTAGCATTAATAAATAAAAAATTGCGTACCAGTAGTTATTTCTCAGGTAAGTTTTGGTACTGCGTTTGGGGTTTAAATAGTTGCTTATCTTTAGGCTATCTTACAGCCACTGTTTATTTAGCTTATATTTATCAAGGTAAATAACCCTAAAATCCATCCTAACCTTTGCGACATTGTTTATTAAGCACTCTAATTAAGTGTTTCGATAGCTCCTCATAACATGGGTAAAGTATTGTAAATTCTATGAATATACTCAAATAGATTTGTATAGTGCGCAATATACAAGGTCATTATATCTCGATAAAAGGTCATGTTTACTATGAAAAAACTTATCGTTGCGCTAATAATATTAGGTTGCGAGTTATTGACTGTAGCCAATGCTGCAGAGCAATTAACGGCTACTATTATTGGGTCAGGTTCACCCATTTATAATGAGAACCGAGCGAGTGCAAGCACGTTAATTTCGCTAGGTGACACACATATTTTGGTTGATATGGGAAACGGCACGCAAGCCAACTTAAATAAATTAGGCTTTAATGCTAAAAATATATCAGCACTATTTTTAACCCATCATCATCTTGATCATAACGAAGAATTTGTTCCTATGTTTATTGGCTCTCTTTTAGGTCAGGATAACTTCACTATTATGGGTCCGCCTAATACCGTTAAGCTCACAGAGTTAAATTTAGAGCTATACAACGAAGACATTTCATATCGTTTAAGCAAAACAAACCGCACACTTGATGAGCGTAAAAATGCGTTTGAAGTAAAAGATTTAAAGGGTGGTGAGTCGTTTAAAATAGACGATATTGTTGTGACTACACTCAAAGTACCCCATACAATTTATACTATTGCCTACCGATTTGATTATAAAGGGCAGTCTATCGTTATTACTGGTGACCTTACTTATTCTGACAAACTACCTACATTTGCTAAAAATGCCGATTATATGATCATTGATTCGGGCGGCATGATAATGAAAGACGGACGCCGTAAAAATAAAAGCGGCAATAAGTCGTCTCAAAGTCGAGAAAATAAAAAGCCCAAAGGAAATGCGCATCTAAACCTAGCTGACTCAAGCTCTATGGCTAATAAAGCGAACGTTAAAAATTTGGTATACACCCATTTTAATTCAACGGTTGTTGATACCGTAGCAAGCATGAAAGAAATTCAAAAAAATTACAGCGGCAATGTAATTTTTGGTGAAGATTTAATGGAGCTAAAAAATACGCCTCAAACTACTTCTCCTAAAGTAGCAAACAACTATACCATTGTTGATACTAACCAAAGAGTTGCTTATAGCAACAATGACGTTATTGAATTACCGCAAAGCGACGATGCTTTTTTTGGTCAAGATGCGAATTACATTATTAATCCGCCTTCGTACACTGATAATCATAACGGCGCAGTTACCGATAATGTAACGGGATTAACCTGGCAACAAGAGATGGGTAGTAAACTGTCTTTTGAAGAAGCACTAAAAAAAGTTAATAGTGTAAAATTAGGTGGCTTCAGCGACTGGCGAATACCGACTATTAAAGAGCTTTATTCTTTAATTGAATTTTCTGGCAGCGTGAAAGGAGATAAAGCGCTTTATCCTTTTATAGACACCAATTACTTTAATCAGCCTATTGGTAACACAAGTGCAGGGGAGCGAGAAATAGACGCGCAAACGTGGTCAAGCACCGAATACGTTGCTAAGACCATGAAAAGCGATGACACTGTTTTTGGCGTAAATTTTGTTGATGGCCGCATTAAAGGCTACCCAAAATATAATCCGCGCACTCAAGAGCCTAACAAAATGTACTTTAGGTTTGTTAGAGGAAACACTGATTACGGAAAAAACGATTTTGTTGATAAGAGTAACGGCACTATTTTAGATACCGCTACAGGATTAACGTGGCAAAAAGCCGACAGTAACAAGGGTCTAAATTGGCAACAAGCACTGCAATACGCTGAGCAGTCAACTTTAGGCGGTTATAACGATTGGCGCTTACCCAATGCCAAAGAGCTGCAAAGTATTGTTGATTATACTCGCTCGCCAGCTACATCTGATTCTGCTGCGATAGATCCTATTTTTGAAACATCATCAATTATAAATGAGGCCGGTGAAAAAGATTACTCATACTATTGGAGCTCTACAACTCACCTTGATGGTCCGGTGCCAGAAGAGGGCGCGGTATATATTGCCTTTGGTAAAGCTTTGGGTGAAATGCGCGGTATAACACTTGATGTGCACGGCGCGGGCTCTCAACGCAGCGATCCTAAAGTAGGAGAACCTACATCGAGAGGTCCGCAAGGCGATTTAATTCGAGTGAATAATTATGTTCGTATGGTAAGAGGCGGCGTAGTTGATGTAGCAACAGGAACCTTGTTAGAGAGTAAAAGTGAATACGCTGATATTAGCTTAACCCAAACAAACAACTCTCAAAAATCTCAAGCAACACCAGCGAATAAAAACAGTAATTTTATTAAACGATTTGATAAGAATAATGATGGAAAAGTAGAACGTTCAGAGTTTAAGGCTTCGGATCAACGCTTTAAACATCTCGACAAAAACCAAGATGGATACATAAGCGCAAATGAAGCGCCAACAGGTCCTCCAAAAAAAGATCGTTAAAGTTATTTTATTAAATATAAAAGTGAAGCTAATCGAAAAAGGTCGCAGTAAATATACTGCGACCTTTTAGACTTAATATTTAACTCACCTAAACTTAGTAAGCGCCAGCGCTGTAAATAAGCTCGTAGCTGTGGCTGTAAATTTCTAAAATATTACCAAACGGGTCTTCCATGTAGATCATGCGGTATGGTTTTTCTCCTGGGTAGTAATAACGTGGTGCTTCCATACGTTTTTTACCGCCGGCTTCTACTATACGCTCCGCTAAGCCTTCTACATCTGGGTCTTGAACACAAAAGTGAAAGATGCCTGTTTTCCAGTATTCAAAGTTATTTTTTGGGTTTTCTTGGTTTTTAAATTCAAAGATTTCTACACCAATACGATCGCCTGTAGATAGGTGCGCTATTTTAAATTTTTCCCATTTTTCGCCAAATACTTCTGTGCACATTTCGCCAATTGGGCTTTTGTCTTCGGTAATTAAGGTAGGTTCCATTATTGTGTACCATCCCATAACCTTAGTGTAAAACTCAACGGCTTTTTCAACGTCGGGAACCGAAATACCTATGTGCGAAAAACTACGTGGATATGTATGACTCATAATACTTCCTCTTTAACTTGTGACTTAGCTTGTGACTAATCTTATGACTAGTTGATGGAGTTAGTTTACGAACAGGGAAGTATTAAGTAAAATTATCATTAATCATCATTTTGAGTATGCTTTGTAATGATAAATCCTACATGGTTAAACACATTTTGCACTTTGGTTGAGGTAAATCATTTTACCCAAACTGCCCAGCGCCTTTACATGACGCAATCAGGCGTGAGTCAGCATATTAAAAAGCTAGAGCAGCAAGTTAACTGCGCCTTACTTGAGCGCCACGGTAAGCAGTTTTCGCTTACGCCACAGGGCCAAAATTTATATCAGCAGGGCAGTCAACTTCTTAAAAATTGGCAGTTTTTAGAGCAACAGTTAAAAGATGATTCACCCTATAGGGGATCTATAAAAATTCAATCACCGGGCAGTTGTGGTTTAAAATTTTATAGCCAGTTGCTAACACTGCAATCTGAGCATGAAGGGCTGACTATTGATTACCGTTTTGCGCCTAATGAAAGTGTGGAACAAGCAATAGCAAATCATAGCGCCGACATTGGCTTTTTAACTCATCCGCCTGTGCTTGGCGAAGTAACAAGCCACAAAATAGGTAAAGAGGCGCTATTACTTGTAACACCTGCAACAATTAAAACGCCAACGTGGCAAACATTATGTAACTTAGGATTTATAGGTCATCCCGACGCAAAACACCACGCGCAATTATTACTTAGCGAAAACTACAGTGAGTTTGAACATATTGACCAAATAAAACGGGCGGGGTTTTCTAACCAAATTAGTTTAATACTAGAGCCTGTAAGTTTAGGATTGGGCTTTACGGTATTACCTGCTCATGCTGTAGGAGCATTTAATAAGCCTGAGCTTATTAAAACGCATCATTTAGTAAATCCAGTTAGTGAATCTATTTATGTGTGCCATCATCGAAATCGACCGCTGGCAAAACGCATGAATACTGTGATTGAGTTAATTAAGGCGGGAATTAGTAATTAGGTATACGTTTATAAACAAAACGCGGTGTAAGTAGTTAAAGCGTAAACCCCCTTTACACCTATGGCACGTTACACCATAGGCAAAAGGGGATATAAAATTAGTTAACGCTTTCTAATTTTGCTTTTAAATCAAGTAAGTCGGTTGCGATTGTATTTGGTTGTATTTCCCACGGATCGAAAATAGATTCTTTTGAGCGTTGAATCCAAGCGGCACGCATGCCATGCGATATAGCACCGGTTACATCAAACGGGTTACTTGATACAAGCCATGTATTTGCACCTGTTGAATTTGTTTCGCGTAAAAAGTGACTATAAACCCCTGGGTTTGGCTTAAAAGTTTTAACATCGTCGGCACTTACTACCCCTTCAAAAAGCTCATCAATACCAGCCGNGTTTTTAATAAGGTATGAACCGCATCGGCAGCCCCATTTGAAAATGCAAACAAACGGTAATCTTTCGCTTTTAATTGTTCAAGACCGGCTTTTACATCGTCGAACGCAGGAAGTGTTTTATAAAGCTCTAGCAGCTGTGCTTTTTGCTCGTCACTCAGTTCGATTTTGTGCGCTAAGCAAGCGTAGTCGAGCGCGTGTTTGGTACATAGCGAGAAAGGAATATAATTTTGCATTAACCCACGTCTAAATGAGTATTCTAATTGCTTTTCGCGCCATGTGTTTGAAAATGCTTGGGCGTTGTCGCCAATCATGTCGTCGAGTAAGGACAGTACGCCATGGGTGTTAATTAGCGTACCGTATACGTCAAATGCAAGTGTAGTTGCCATGTTTGCCCTTGTTATTTTAAATTAAATTTATAGCTTAATTTCGCTAATTTGGATTTGTGGCTGGGTATTTGTAAAGTTAACTAGGTCTGCCAAAATTTTATCTGCGTGCGGTGCAAATGAATTTTGAAATACTTCTACCGATTCAAAAACAAGATGCCCCATTGCAATATAAGTTGGTGCTTCATTTGGTGTACCGCCAGCAAGCCCAGCATCTGCGGAGCCACTAATTAATGCATCACCTAGTAAATCGGCAATAAGCGGAATATGTGCATTGCAGTAGTAGTCAAAATCGAATTGAGCATCGGCTGCGTTTGGGTAAAGTACTGAAACTTTAATCATTGAGACTCTCCAGTATAAATAAGAATACTTACACGTTAAGGCTTAGGTAATAGTAAATAAAAAAGTTACCAAGATAACTACGCATCACTTTGAACGATCGCTCAAGAATTATCAAGCTCTCAATTAAAATTGTCTAAAATTAGAATCATTAATCTACAAGAATTAAATTCGAATAATGTGAAAACTATAGAGATAGGTGCCTAAAAACTTAGCACCTACAAAATATAATGGGAACGAGCGATTAGTATTTCAACCGCAAAACTAAAGATAAGCTGTAATGGGGGTTTACATTAAATTTAGACAATCGTTTCTTGAACTTTATAACCGAATGCACATTTAGTTTAACTCAGCCAAAAAACGCTTGCGGTAACGTTTAGTTAGCTTTAACGATCTGAGCTGATCCGTTATTAACGTAAATAAAGGGGATGCGTTTGTTTTTACCGATTTACCTTCTCCAACACGGCGTATTTGCCTTTTAACCAATGCCATTATAGCAAGCCCAGCAAGGGTTTTATCTCGCCAAGTAACATTGGGTAACACGGCTAATTGCAATGGCTCATTTTGCCATTTATTTGGTAAATTGGGCTGATATGCAAGCGCAGTAGCGACTCCTACTAAAGCAACTCCACTTTCAATTACATTATTTGCAATAGATAAACGACTGATGCCGCCAGTTGTCATTATGGGTATTGAAGAACGCTGGCTAATTACTTTTGCAAACTCTAAAAAATATGCCTCGCGGGCTAGTGTGCGCTCATCGCCGGTTTTGCCTTGCATTGCCGGCGCTTCGTAGCTGCCACCTGAAAGCTCTACAAAATCAACATTGAGCTCATTAAGTAAATCGACTACAACTTGCGCATCACTTGGTTCGAACCCGCCTCGTTGAAAATCTGCAGAGTTTAACTTTACCGATACCGAAAAAGTAGGCGAACAAAGTGCTTTTATATTGCGAGTAATTTCCAGCAATAAACGCGCTCTGTTTTGTAAGCTTCCTCCCCACTTATCGCTACGCAGATTGGTAAGAGGCGATAAAAACTGAGCTAGTAAATAACCATGTGCAGCATGTATTTGTATTCCATTAAAACCTGCTTTTTCGGCTTGTTGTGCTGTTTGTGTAAAGCGGGTAATAACATCATCAATCTCGCTCTGCGTCATTGCTTTTGGTACGCCAAACAAGTGCGAGTGCTTACCCATATTAAGTGCAACACTTGAGGCTGAAAGAACCTTTCCGCCCATTTTTTTAAACACCTGCCTACCTGGGTGATTAATTTGCATAACCACTTTGCAGTTGTTTTGTTTTGATAAGCGAGCAAGTTCTGCAAATGCAGTAATATCAGTATTTTGCTCAAGCACAAGACCACCAGGACCAGTCATGGCTAAATGATCAACCATTACATTACCCGTAATAATAAGTCCGGTACCACCTTTAGCCCACGCACTATAAATATTTTTAAGTGTTTGAGAAGGCGTTTGATCCTCTTGTGCTAGGTTTTCTTCCATGGCGGCTTTGGCAATACGATTTTTTAATACTAAACCACTAGGTAGGGTAAACGAGGTAAACACAGGGTTATGCATAATTATTAGCTAATTAAATTGACATTGAAGTAACTATAACCTTAAAGTTAGCTTTAAGGTCAATATACTAAGTTTATGTAAAGTGGAGTAATTATTAGTTATGAAAATAGGCGAACTTGCTAAACTTACCAACACCCCCACCAGTACAATTCGCTTTTACGAAAGCAAGGGCTTACTAAAACCGAGCACTCGCAGTGCAAACGGCTATAGACAATACTCACAACAAAACCTAGAAAAGCTTCAGCTAATTAAGTTCTCACAAAGCTTGGGGTTTTCTCTAGATGAAATTCCTATGTTACGTAACGAAAACGATGAGTTAGACCACACCGTAATAATTAAACGCTTAGAGCAAAAACAAAAAGAAGCCGATGAGCTCATTGTGCAAGTTAAACGTAAATCAGAACGCCTAAGTTCTTTAATTACATTACTTAATAGCCATTGGTCAAAAGGACAATGCCTGCCAAGTACTACTTTACATCAATTATTAGCTCAATCAGATTCTTGATCATCATAAAATTATAGAGCAAATTAAACCTAATGATTTATAAATACATAGAGGTAATAAAATGATTGAAGTAATACTTGATCAAGATGCTAAAACAAATGAATTATTGATAAGTTTTACGAATAAATATAACAAAGTATGTTTTATAGATCATATGCGTATATTTAAAAATGAAAGGTACACTGTCGCATGTCTCGATATTTATGATCTGGCGGGAAAAAAAATATCAAGATTAAAACATTTAAGGCTGCGCGCACCTAAATTCCCTGACGATTACCTAAAACTTGAAACAGGACAAACTTATTTAGCATCGCTTGATTTAAATAAGCACTTTAAGATTGAAACTAACGAAATAATTGTTCAATACAACTGTTATAACAGCTCTCCTATTTCAGAAGAGCGTCAAAAAATGAGTTCAAATAAAATAACCATGTGCATGTAATGTTGATCACTTAAACTTTTTAATACCAACGAGTACACATACAGCGCCGCCAATAATACCAGCCCATGCTTCTATTGGCGTGTCACCGCTAAACGCACGGCTTAATTGCGACGTTGCTGCGCTATAAACATCATAGCCCCACACTATTAGTGCAATACCTATAACGATTAAAACAATTCCTATAATCTTATTATTCATAAATACCCTTAAGGTTTAATTTGTATAAACGAAATAAAAATAAATCAGGATTAATCTAATTCTAATTGAGCACGCTCAACACTTTCGCTGGGTAACTCTTTTTGTACCGATACACCTAACTCTTTAAACTCAGACGCTTGTTTAATCAAGTTCCCTTTACCACGATATAACTGTGAAAATGCTTTGTCGTAACTTTCTTTTGCTTTATCAAGCTGCTTACCTACGCCTTCCATACTTAATAAAAAACCATTAAGTTTGTTATAAAAACGCTCGGCACGGTTTGCCAACTCTTTTGAGTATTTGGTTTGCTCTTCAAATCGCCAAAGTTGTTTAACAATATTTAAACTAGTAAGCAGCGTAGTTGGAGTAGCAACGAGTATATTTTTTTCAATTGCTTGCTGATAAATATCACTTTGATATTTAAGCGCCTCAACAAAAGCCGACTCTATTGGTACAAACATAACCACAACCTCTGGCGAGTTAAGACCAGGTAAGCGGTCGTACGATTTGCTTGCTAGCTCATTTATACGAGCTGTAACAGCGTTTACATGCTCTTTGATTGCTTGGTTAGCATCTAACTCGTTTTCCGCATTTACGTAGCGAGTATAAGCGTTTAGCGATGTTTTAGCGTCAATAACTAAATGGCGACCTTGTGGTAAGTACACAACTACATCAGGGCGAAGACGACCCTCTTCGGTGTTAAACGACACTTCGCGTTTGTAATCAACGCCTGCACGTAAGCCTGCGCTATCTAACACGTTTTCGAGCATTAGCTCTCCCCAATTGCCTTGGGTTTTCTTTTGCCCTTGTAGCGCATTACTGAGCTTATCGGCCTGATCGGTAATAGCTTGGCTTTTAGCCTGCAAATGCAGTAACTCTGTTTTAAGTGCCGTACGTTGTTTTATATCTTCAACGTGTATCGACTCCATTTTTTCTCTAAAGCCTTTTAGCTCGCCTTGAACTGGTTTTAATAATTGCTCAATGCTTTCTTGATTTAACGTTTTAAAGCTTTGCGATTTTTCTTCTAAAATTTTGTTGGCTAAGTTTTCGAATTCTTTTTTGAGCATATTTTTACTTTGCTCAATTTGTGCAAGTTGCTCAGTAAAGTTTTGCTGTTTTTGCTCAAGCATGGTGCGCATATTATTTAGTTCAACATCGCGTTGATTGTATTGCTCACGCAGGGCAGTAAGTTCACTTTCAGCCTTACGCCAAAATTGATTGTATTGAATACTTTGTTTTTCTTGTTCACTAACGCGCGTTTTAAAATGCTGCGCTTCATCGCGCTGCTCTTGATGGGTATGTTCAAGTAATTCGTGATCTTCAAGCAACGTGGTGTATTGCGATTGTTTATTATCGAACTGATTTTTTAATAGTGAAAGCTGCTGTTGTTGATCGCTTATTTGTTGATTTAATTTTTTGCGAAGCTGCGATGATACAACACCATAAAATACAACGCCTAGAGCAATACCAGAGCCTGCGCTTAACCAATCTATATTAGTGAGTATTTGAGTGAACATAAAAATAAACTTATAAAATTTAGAGACATGACATCATAACCAATAACAACCAATAGAAGTAGGGGAGCACAGAAATTACAGGCATAAAAAAACCAGCTCAAAATAAGCTGGTTAAATATTACTAAATTAAGTAATCAAAGGGAAAATCAACATGTGCCTGAGTAAGCTGCAACTTAAATACCCGTTCACAAAATAAATTAAATTATTATGCGAAGTTGTATACAACAGGCACTACAGTAGACCGGCAAACGAGATAATTAATTCAAAATAATTTTATAACGTTAAATAAAGTAAATTTACTTGGATTGTGTTTGATATGGATATAAATTTTGTGCATAAAAAAAGCCAGTTTAAAATAAACTGGCTTAATTATTACTAAAAATAGTAATCAAATTGGGGGGAAATCAATATGAAACTTGAATTAACTGCAATTAATCACAAGCATAATAGTAGACGGTCTCTTTTCAATTAAGTTCATAATAAATTCGAAATTATTTAAATAATATTTTAGCGGTAAATTTTAGACATAAAAAAAGCCAGTTTAAAATAAACTGGCTCAATCATTACTAAAATTAGTAACCAAATGGGGGAAATCAACATGAAGCTTGTATTAACTGCAATTAATCAACAAGCATAATAGTAGACGGTTTGTTTTTAATTTAGTTCAAATAATTCAAAAAATAATTTAACGGTGAATTTTAGGCATAAAAAAAGCCAGTTTAAAATAAACTGGCTCAATCATTACTAAAATTAGTAACTAAATGGGGAAATCAATATGATGCTTGAATTAACTGCAATTAATCAACAAGCATAATAGTAGACGACCTATTTTTAATTAAGTTCATAATAAATTCGAAACTATTTAAATAATATTTTAGTGCTAAATTTTAGGCATAAAAAAAGCCAGTTTAAAATAAACTGGCTTAATCATTACTAAAATTAGTAACTAAATGGGGAAATCAACATGATGCTTGAATTAACTGCAATTAATCAACAAGCATAATAGTAGACGACCTATTTTTGATTAAGTTCATAATAAATTCGAAACTATTTAAATAATATTTTAGTGCTAAGTTTTAGGCATAAAAAAAGCCAGTTTAAAATAAACTGGCTTAATCATTACTAAAATTAGTAACTAAATGGGGGAAATCAACATGATGCTTGAATTAACTGCAATTAATCAACAAGCATAGTAGTAGACGACCTATTTTTAATTAAGTTCAAAAAAATAAAAACTTTTTTAAACTAATTTAATTTTTAATGAGCGAAAGCATTTGTTGCTCGTCAAATTTAGTAAAGCTCATTGATTTATCGGTAAATAATGCATCTACGAGTGCTTGTTTGTCCTCTTGCATTTTAAACACTTTTTGCTCTATTGAATTACTCATTATTAGCTTATATACAAATACAGGGTTGGTTTGCCCGATACGATAAGCTCTATCAGTAGCTTGTTTTTCTACAGCAGGGTTCCACCACGGATCAAAATGTATAACAGTGTCGGCTTGCGTAAGGTTAAGACCAGTGCCGCCCGCCTTTAAGCTAATTAAAAATACCGATGTTTTACCGCTAGTAAATTCGTCAATTACTTTATCGCGATGACGTGTTTGCCCTGTGAGCAAACTAAAGTCTATATTTATTTCAGCAAGGCGTTGGGCTATTAAATCAAGCGCCGATGTAAACTGACTGAATATAATAACTTTACGACCCAGACTTAACATAAGTGGTAAATGAGTTGCGAGCCATTCAAGCTTTGCAGATCCAGCATGCGTATCTGGTTCAATTAATTTTGGATGACAACAAATCTGCCTTAACTTTAATAACGCCTCAAGAAAAGCAAGCTTACTTTTTTGCACACCTTGTTCAGCAAACAAATCAGTCAATTTTTCTTCTAGTGAGCGCGTGATCCCTTCGTACATCTCTTTTTGTTTAGGCTCAAATTCAAACTCTTTAGTTAGCTCGGTTTTTTCAGGCAGTTCTTGCGCTACTTGTGCTTTAGTACGGCGTAATATAAACGGCATTATTAACGCTTTTAGTTGCTCAGCGCGTTCCATGTCTGCATCACGTTCGATAGGAGTTTGAAAATGCTGTTTAAAATGCGCCTGAGAACCAAGTAACGATGGCATTGCAAAATCAAGTAACGACTTAAGCTCAAATAAATTATTCTCGATTGGCGTACCACTTAAGCATAATTTAAAGTCGGCATTAAGGCGTTTAACTAAACGCGATACTTGTGCTGTATCGTTTTTAATATATTGCGCTTCATCCAAAATTATATTTTCGAAATACAGCGGCGAATAATAAGCAATATCACGTTTTAGTAATGGATAGGTTGTTAATATACATTGCGATTGTGCTAAATGCTGCAGCGGTTCGTTACGATTCGATCCAAAAATAGTCGTTACTTTTAAACCTTTCGCAAATTTAGTAATTTCGTTTTCCCAATTACTAACCAAACTTGTAGGGCATACAATAAGTGTAGGACCCGCTTGAGGGCGATTATACGTGCTAGTCAAAAATGCAATAACTTGCAGTGTTTTACCTAACCCCATGTCGTCCGCTAAAATACCACCTAATTTATGGCGCTTTAAAAAGCTTAACCAATCTACGCCTTGTTGTTGGTATTCACGTAGTACAACTGAGTCATTCAAGCCATGTAGCGATACAGTGGGCATTGTACTATCTGAATTATTTAATTCTTCTAAATAACTCTCTAGTGTGTCGTCATGCAACTCTACATTAATTTCAGTATGTTTAACTAATTGAGGTAAATACGAGAGCGGAATATTAAATTCATCTCGGGTTTTTACAAATTCAAAACGTTGCTTAAATTCGTTAAGTAAATTTATAGCCGATTTATTAATAACACCAAATTGACGACCAACTGGGTAATAGTGAAACAACTCACTTTGACGGTTTAACGATTGATAAGCTAAGTCGTCATTGTTAAACAGTAACGCTGCTTTGGCATCATGCAGTAGCACTTTACAGTGCATTTGGTGCCCAATAGCTCTGTTAACATTTAGTGTTACTTCACTTTGTGGGTTAGCAACATTTACTTTGGTTACACTGACTTTCCAGCCACGTTCTTTAAAGCTTGGGAATAACTCGTAAATTAACCAATGTAAATGAATAGGCGATTGCTTAGTAAATATAAACTCACTTTGTAAACCCCCTTTACAAAACTCAAAACCTAAATTTACTAACTCATTAGTAACGGTATTCTCGAACGCATTATTAATTAGATTTTCAGGTGCAGAACCAGCTAAATAATTTTTATTTTTATACTTAAATAATAACGACAGTGTTAAACCACGTTCTTCCATCGTTACTTTTAAAACTGCATTACTTGCTGCTTTTGGTAACGTTGTTTTAGAGTTGGTAGGGTGAGGAATAACTCCCGCACCAAAGTTATCAGCAAGCTGTTTATAAATTCGATCAAAATTAGTATCGTGTAAAGCAGGCATGGTTTGTAAATGCGATATTTCGTCTGCACTTAATGGTGTACGTATACGACCAATTTTTAAGTGATCTAGGTCTAGGTAAGTAGGTGGGGTTGTTTTTATTAACGCCCAGTTTTTACTTTGATCTAGATTAATACCTAACTGGGTCACGTCTTTTTCTTGCTTCCAGTTAAAACTCAGAGCCTGACCACTTTGTGGTTTTATTGCGACACGAGAACGTTGCAAAAATAGTCGCTCTGTGGCTATTAATTGCTGTAAAGCATTAAAGCCCCACTGACCTTTAAGTTCGAGACTACCCACAGCATTTTGAGAACGGATCCAACTGTACAGCCTAAAATCGCTTTCGAGTAAATCGCTTGGCGTTATAAAGCTGTTGAGTTGTTGATCTGTAAGGTTACGACCTAACGTGTAATTTTGATTTTTGTCGTGGTTGGCTAATTTAGGAGATAAAAATACTTTATTATTTTCAATATCTAATACAAACAATAATACTTGAGATGGTACGTTTTCTTCTGCGCTTTTAAGAGCACTTAATTCGCTAAACCAGTCATTAATAAAGTAGTCTTCACCGTATTCACCTGAGTGCTCTATTTTTAATTTTAATAAAATAGCAGCTAAGTGGCGGCATTTAGTTTTTATATTACACGTACAGTGTGTATCAACCGAATAACCAGTTGGTAATTTTATGATCTCAATACGTTGGTTAAACGGGGTGCCGTTATCACCTAAGACAGTTGAGTCGACCACCGAAAAATTGGGAGTATGTTCTAACCAAGTGATTTTGCCGTTTTTATAATACTCTTTGGCTTTAGCAAGAACATTGGGCCTAAATAGCTTTTTAATAAAACGTTCAGAAAGAGGAAACTGGGTAGCCTGCTCATTTTTAATTTCTTCAAAAATAGCGAGTAAATCATTTTTTGATAAGTTAGCAGACATGTCACTCTAAGGATTAGTTTTTAAAAATAATTCTGCCAGTATATGCCTTATGTGCTCTGAGCTAAAGCAATATTAACACTATATAAACTGGTTGGAGCTGATAGGTTAGTAAAAAAGCGGTTTGTGGCAATGTAAACCAAAATTTTACTAAGTTAAGTTCGACTAAAATAATAAAGGTAAATTAACAGAAGGTTTATTAGCATTACTAAGAACTTCACAGATCAGATTTTTACTAACAAATATTAAAAATGAAGATATATGATTAAAAAAGAGAGGTCAGTTAGTAAAAACATGATCCTTTGGTATTAATTTGGCCAATTTAGCGAAATATACGGCGTTAAAGATCAAGTTTTTACTAACTTAAAACTTAATAAGATCAGTATTTAACTAACACAGGGAGTTAAATAGATCATTATTATACTAACTAATTAAATGCACTTAATAACTTAGTAAGTTGCTCTAAGCGCTTGTCTGTCATAACTTTATTGTCTATTTTAACCGAAACATCACCGCTTTTAAGATTGCGTTGAACTGAAACAAAGTTATTTTCTAGTACAGCTTCTCGTTTTGAGGCTGTTTGAGGTTCAGCCGTTAAACATTTAGTAATAGCCATTGCGCGCTTGTCGTCAGCTTCAATAGCATTTATCTCAACATTACTAGCTAGGTCAGCTACGAGTTGATTAAAGCTCTTAGGATCACGCTCCTTTGCACTTACAAGCTTTTTAGCGACTTCTCTGCCTACGTGATTAGCGGTTGGGTAAAGTGCTATTACATTTGCAGGAATTTGCTCATACGCTTTTATCGCGTCGGCAACTGCGGTATGTGAAACCCCTTCTATTGAAGCAATTTCTCTGTATGAACCTTTTTTTCCTTGTTCAATCAGATCATTTTTAGTTTGCTGATAAGCTTGTCCTAGCTCCCATAAGCTTGGAGCAATGTATTGATCTGACGAGACTGCTAAAATTTTAGCGTCTTGATCTGTAAAATCACTAGAGCTAAGCACCAAGTAATCAGCGTTACCTAAAATACACGCCATACGACGACGAGAACCAGCTAAAACTAAGCTTGTATCTCCTTGGTCCCAAAGTAGAGCGGGATGCTGATTACGACCATCATGCGCAATTGCTGGCAATATATCAGATACAGACTTCTCGTTTAAAAGCGCCTGTACACGACGGTTTTTACCATAAACACCGGTAGTTGATTCTATGTCTTTATGCGATATAACTTTACACACAAGTGTTATTTCGCGAGATTGATCGCTTGGTGCTGGCATTCTTATTACATCGCCAGCATTGGCTTGTTCTAAGAGGGCATCTAGGCTGCTACTGCCTACGGCTGTTGCAAAGGGATCTAAGCGGGTGTCGTTTTTACGTTTTTTAGCCATTTTTATTTAACATCCTTACTTAGGCGTGTTTATTTTTGATTGTGTAGATTTCCAGTTTGATCTAATTAGCATTTCGAGTTCATCGACCACATCTTTTATGTTTTCTTGTGCTCGCATAAGCGATTCTCGACTTGCTAAGCTATCAGATGCTTTTTGATCAAATATGGTATTAAAAGATGAAGAACTAGCCGTAATTGCTGAGCTGTGATTGATTGGATAGCTCATTACTTGACGACCAAAGGCACTACGAACATCTTTAACAATATCGCGTTGTGAATGATTACCTTTTACATAATTGGTAACTAAAAATTGCATAAAGTCCCAGCCTTCATGACCAAGAGCCGCAACGGTATGATAAATTTCACCTAAACGTTTTAAGTATTTATTGTTTGCATCAAAATCAACAGCTTCTGGATGAACAGGAATTAACATGGCTGTTGAAGCCATTAAAGCATTGTAAAACATAAAGTTAAGAGTTGGAGCTGTGTCTATCAGTAAAATATCAAATTGATCTTTTACTGGTTCTATAACTTTTTCAAGTAACTTATGATAATGGCGAGTTTGCTCATAATTTGAAGTGTCTTTGAGTAAAGTAGCTGTTTCGTGCTCAAAGTAAAAATCATCCATGCCTGATGGTAAAACACGAATATTAGGAATATGAGTTGGTAAAAAAGAATTAGATACAAATTCAGACCAGGTTTCACCTTCATCTAAATCTATACAGTCACGCATTAAGTCACCGACCGTAATTGGATCGTGTTCACTTGAAGGGAAAAAGCTTGAAGAAGAACCTTGAGGATCTAAGTCAATAATACCAATGCGGTAACGTTTAATATTTGTTGTAGCAAGGGCTGCAGCAATGTTAACCATACTGGTCGTTTTGCCACAACCACCTTTGAGGGAGTTGATAACAATAACTTGTAGTTTATCGTCATCAGAGCGGTGATCTGCTTTGATATCCATGATATCAGCCATGGCAAAAATATTTACCAATGTGTAAGCATAATGACCATTTGCACCACGTTTTATGTTTAAACCATCAAAATCACCATTATCATGGCGTCTTTTTAATGTACGATTATTACAACCTAATAAATCAGCTGCTGCTTTTTGGGTGTAAGTTCGTAATTCTTTTTCTTCTGATTTAAGATGAGCGCGATAGTGTTGAATACGTCCTTCTAATGATTTTTCAGCGACCTCGGCAGTAGCTTTTAAAAGCCGATAGGTATTTAGCGCATTATTGTTGATAGACATACTTTCCTTCCTCAAAGTTAGGCAGTTAGTATAATGTCCATTCAATTAGCTGTAAACAACTATTTAAGACGACATGCTTTTTAAAAAGAAGACATCTAATAATATTTTTACACCTTTAAGATTGCTTAGTATAAATAAAGAAGTTTAAAGTTGGTTAAATATATAAGGTAATAAAGGTTAAGGGTGTATAATTAGCTCATAACATTATGATAAGTATGAATAATATATAAAAAAGCAGATCACCTTTATACTTGGTTAAGATCAGATCTTTATTAACACTCAGATCACCTTTTTACTAACCTCTATTTTAAATGTAGAGTTATGCACAACTTACGCAGTTAGTTATAAACAAAATTACACGTGTAGATCAGTTTTTTACTAAGTAAATTATAAAGTTATGCACTGTTGTTTGTCTAAGATAGCGCGTTTAATTAGTATAGATCTGATCTGTAGTAAGTACAGATCAGATCTATTCCAACTCAATATGTGTTTATCCACAGGGCATATGCTTTTATTTAATAATTGTCGTGTTTTATTTTATAAAATAACGATTACAATGGACAAAATAATTGATGAGTTAGTAAAAATTAGATTTATACACTGCTTGTTAGTAAAATATTGATCTGAAATAACGATAAACAGACAACACTTAGTAAAATATTGATCTGAGCATTTTATTTAAAGTCAGATCAATTTTATACTAACTTAAACATTTAACTTTTGTTGTTTAATGTGTTGTTATTAGCTGTCGCAATAAAAATGGAAATAAGAACAATGAGCCGAAAGGTCAACATCTCGGTAGATAACTTGCCCGATACACTTAGGGGCCAAATCCACGGGGTGGAAAGTGCAATCGATAATGAAAGTTTAGCGCTATTTACAGACAATAAAGATGTGCGAATTTCAATCGAAAATGCAGCTCATGGTCTACGTGCTTATTCAAACACGTTTAACCATTATGATTTATGGGGACGCTTTGTTCGTTCAGGTCATAAAAAATTGCCTTTGGAAGAAGCTCCTAAAAAAACAATCATAACGCGAAGAATATCAGAAAAAGTAGATGGTATTTTATATGATGGTGAAATAAAAATAACACCTGCAGTAGTAAGTACCCGAAAAGATGGTGAAGACGTTGAATACTTAGTTTGGCCATCAGATAGAGAAGAAAAAGTAGAGCGCGCGCTTATTCGTTTAGCCTCTAAAGGCAAAATAGTAAAAATTAATTTTAAGTCCGGTATTCAATATGCCGTGGTTTTTTCTATGAACGAATTAGCTCAAGAACTAAAAGCAGTAGGGCAGTCAATGCCTTACCCAGCAATTAAAGAATCGCTTGAAGCTCTTCAAGGTTCTAAGCTTTCTTTTAAATATTCTGCAACGGACACTAAAAATTCTGATATTGATGACTCGTTTTATGAGTCAAATATGAATTTTCTATCATCATTACATTTTAGTGGTAAAAAAGGTCAAGGTGGCAATGTTAAGTGCGTAGCATGTTTAAATGCTTTTGTGCATAATATGATCGATAACCTTGAATACAAAGGATATTACTTTAATAGTGCGCAAGAATTAAAACGCGGATTGTCGCGTTGGATGATGCTACGTTTGTATCATCTTTGGCGTTATGCGGCACCAGGTAAAACATATCACTTTAGATTACTTTCTATAATGGAAAAATATGGTTCGATATATTCAACCGACAATATTACAGAAAATAAGCTAAAAGCTTTACGTCGTGATATGACTACAACAATGAAAGATCTAATTGAGAAAGGTGCTATCTCAGAATACAGCATAACAAACGTAAAAGATGATAAAACCGGTAATATTATTGATTACACTTATGAGATGCATCCATCTGATCAGTTTTGCGATGAAATACTCACATTGAATAAGCATAACAAGCGTATTGAAATTCAAGGTGGTAAACGCATTGTAGAAAATGCAGTATTAATTGATGAAGATAAATTAGATGAGATTGTAAAGAAGTAATACACACTCTATTTTAAATTAATTAAGCACTAAACCAAAAAGACCACATATTGTGGTCTTTTTAACATAATTACTTATCAACTTGTTCTAAGTAAAGCCTATCAACTAAAAAATCATAATCTCGTTTTCGTGGATGACTTAACGGTTTTTCGTAGTTAGGCAATATACCTAGTTTTACATCGGGTTCTGGGTTAATCAGAATAAATGGTAAAGCTGCACTAACATGATACCTATTTTGAGCTGTGTATCTGACGTTTACTTGCGGACTTACGCGAGTAGGGCGCCTAATTCTTAATTTTTCTTTTTCGGCTAAACTCGATACCCGTAATTGTTCTTGTGCTACAAGTGTTTGCCACTTTTGTTGATCTATCATTCTAGGATTTCGATAACCTGCCGATTTTTCTAACATTTCCAATGCCATTTTTTTTGTCAGTGTTTTAGTTGCATGTTTATGCATCCATGTGAATCTAACTGAAAATGGGGATTCACTCTCGCTATGGATTTTCCGATATGCGGCAAGGGTTATTAAATTTGGTATTGCATTATGAACAGCTTCAAATCTGGCATCGTTGTTATCTATGGCTAAAATACACTCTTTAAATGCTGCTTTAGCTTTATTTACTTGGGCTATGCGGTTATTTAGAGCTTGTTTATCTGCATTTTTAATAACTAATATACCAGGGTGTCTTTTTAAAACACGGCTACTTAGTCCTGATTTAGTATAGATATCTGAGAAAGAATTAAGTATAGATTTTTGAGCTAGCTCACCAGATATTTTTGAAACTGATATAGTTTCGGGAACTTTTTTTTCATCTAAGCTACTTACATCAGGTAACTGATAATATTCGGCTTTGGAGAATTCACATTCTTTTAGTTCTTCAATTAACCTTATGGTTAATTCGTTCATTAAATCAAACTGACTTCTAATTTGTACTTTGGTTACCATTACAATCCTAAAGAACACATCTTACAGATCTAATTATAATCCACGCGCTTTGCTTTGGCTATCCTAATATGAATATTTACTCAGGGCTAAGTTAGTACTATAACTAATTTAAGTATGATGTGTTCTTTGTATGTGTGAAATGAACTAAAGTCTGAAATATCAATATACTGATCTAGAAAAGTCCGATAATTAATTAGTAGCTAAAGGAGATTGTTTACCTTTACTAAACAACACATTGAATATACGAATGACCATATCGGAGAGTATTTGCGATTGAAATAGAGTAGAGAATACTAATATAATATATAGGTGTTACGTTTTAAGTAGAGAGGAAGCAACTTCATTATCATGTTGTATATTTATGCCTACCCAATCAAAGTATGAATATTTTTAGAGTTATGTGATTAAATATACACAAAGTAAATTGATTAAAGTAACTAACAACTAAAGCTTATTTTACATCAGTCATACTAACTTTAATTGGCTAATGTAAAGCAAGCCAATGCATTCAACTGATGCCCATAGCCTCTTTTACTGCAGGGAACTGGTAAACTGTGAGTGATGTATACAGAACTATTTATAGAGCGAGATCAGCACTTTGAGGAACCACCAGATAAAGTATAAATACCTCTTGTACAAACGCCGCAGCTAATTAAGTTAACTTACTCCAAAAAGGTCTACTGTTAAAATAATGCCATCATTTTTAACAGTATTTACCAAATTCAATTTTGCATATTGAAACTGAAATAGGAGGTAACCCTGTTTATAAACAATTTATCGGCGCTGACAGTAGTCCACAATATTTCTATTTATATGCGCCATAGCACAAATTTTTAATAGCACATAGCCCTTGCTTACTTTTACTTACAAACCACTGTAAAGTTAAGATTACATTGGCCTTAATTAATGTATGATGTGTTCTTAAGTAAAGCATGTATAATCTAGCCTTGTAGATAGATAGTCTTTAACGCTTCAAAACTATAAGTAAGTACCCCTAACTCACTGTATTTAAATATTTTGTAATTTTATAAGTTGCAGTTAATCGTATGTAAAACGAACATCTTACTTTCATAGTTTTACACTTATACTTATCTCATAACTAAATAATTAGTAAATAGTGAATTTAGTCCTTGAACAAAGGGGGCTCCATACGTTAATTTCTTTATATCAGGTAAAGTAGGAATGAGGAAAGAACATGAAATCGTGGAACCCAAATAGCTGGAGAGAGCTGCCAATACTGCAGCAACCACAATACCCAGATCAAGACATACTAAAATCAGTAGAAAGCCAATTAAAGACAGCTCCGCCTTTAGTTTTTGCTGAAGAAACAAGAAGCTTATTTAAACAACTTGAAGATGTATGTGAGGGTCGCGCATTCTTACTTCAAGGTGGTGACTGTGCCGAATCATTTAGTGATTTTAATGCTGCTAATATTCGCGATACATTTAAAACAATTTTGCAAATGGCAGTTGTACTAACCTACGGTGGCAAATGCCCAGTAGTTAAAATTGCACGTATGGCAGGTCAGTATGCTAAACCTCGCTCGGCAGACTTAGAAACAATTAATGGTGTTTCTTTACCATCATACCGTGGCGACATCATCAATAACATTGAGTTTACTGAAGAAGCGCGTATACCAGATCCACAACGTTTAATGACCGCATATCATCAAAGTGCAGCTACGCTAAATTTACTACGTGCATTTGCACAAGGTGGTCTTGCCGATCTTCACCAAGTTAATCGTTGGAATATGGGCTTTGTTGCAGCCAATCCACTTAAAGAAAAATACCAACAACTTGCTGATAAAATTCAAGACGCCTTAGAATTTATGGAAGTGTGTGGAATAAATTCTACAATTGCACCAAGCTTAAAAGAAACCGATTTATATACCTCTCACGAAGCCTTATTACTTGGCTACGAAGAAGCACTAACTCGTCGTGATCACTTATCTGGTGATTGGTACGATTGTTCTGCCCATTTTGTATGGATTGGTGAGCGTACACGCCAGTTAGACCATGCACATATTGAGTTTTTCAAAGGTATTAAAAACCCAATTGGTGTAAAAGTGGGTCCAGGTATGGAACCTGACGATTTAATTCGTTTAATTGACGCGCTAAACCCAGATAACATTCCTGGTCGTTTAACGTTAATTACACGTATGGGTGCAGATGTGCTGCCAGAAAAGCTTCCAGCACTCGTTCGTAAAGTTCAACAAGAAGGTCGTAAGGTAATTTGGAGCTCGGATCCAATGCACGGCAATACTGAAAAAGCGACATCAGGTTACAAAACGCGTAACTTCGATAACATTATGCGCGAAATCAGTCAGTTTTTCGCAGTACACAAAGCAGAAGGCTCTTACGCCGGTGGTGTTCACCTTGAAATGACAGGTCAACACGTAACTGAATGTACTGGTGGTGCTTATGGATTATCTGACGATGACTTAGCACAGCGTTACAAAACGCAGTGTGACCCACGTCTTAATGCAGACCAAGTATTAGAACTAGGATTTTTAGTTGCTGATTTACTAAAAAACGCACGTAAATAGTATTTAAAACATTAAAAAAGCCGTTTAATTACGGCTTTTTTGTTTTAGATTAAATGAGCAGTTTATACAAATCACATTAAATTAATGAGTTATTAAAACAACAATAAAATATCACTTTAACAAGACTGTTTTCGGCAATTACTCCCTGCATTGCTCTATCTTCTGCATACATCGAGTTGTATATAAATAATTTTTAACACGCTTAATGAGTTATTTAATTCAATAATCATGTTCCAATAAAGCTTTTATCAATACTTACGGCGCTCTAAATCGGCCTCAATCATTATTTTTGCAGATATTTCTTCAACCGAATGGTGAGTAGAGTTAAAACATGCAATTTTATGGCGTTTATAAAGCATTTCAACTTCACGCACCTCAATACGACATTGCTTTATAGAAGCATATTTAGAGTTAGCCATACGCCTGTGTCTAATGGCAGCTAACCTTTCTGGGTCAATTGTTAAACCAAATAATTTATGCTTATAAGGCACTAAACATTTTGGCAATCCTTCATTATCCAAATCGTCTTCAGTAATAGGGTAGTTAGCAGCTTTAATCCCGTACTGCAGTGCTAAATATAAGCTTGTTGGTGTTTTACCACTTCGGCTAACACCTATTAAAATAATATCAGCTTCGGAAAAATTCTTAATATTTCCGCCATCATCGTTCATAAGTGCATAGTTAACTGCATCAATTCTAAAGTCATAGCTTTTTTCGTGAATAGAATGCGTACGGTGCATTTTTGGAACAGGTGCTACATCTAACTCTTTTTGAATTTTTTCGCTGTATGTTGTTAAAAAATCATATGTAACCGCATCAGCCGAATTAATAATTTCACTCAAATTGTGATTAACAAAAGTAAAAAATACAAAAGGCTTTTCTCCTGTTCTCGCAGCAGTAGCATTAATTAATGCTTTAACTTCTTGTGCTTTTTCTTCGGTTTCTACAAAAGGAATCGTTTTATGATTAAAATCAATAGGGAACAACGACAATGTTGCATGACCAAATACCTCTGAAGTAATAGCCGTTCCATCTGATATATAAAAAGCAGTTCTCATAATTAACCTTTTTATTTTATTTAAATCCCTAAAATGGGTTTCTCACGGTTTACGTGAGGACTGTTGCCAGTGTAGAATGATGGTGACCTTTATAAAAGGTTTTCTTTCTTAACTCTCACAGTTAGACCTACAATTTGTTTTTTTTGGAGAAAGATCCGTGCAAGAATACGTTCTCTGGTATCAAGAGCTTGGTATGCAAGATGTTCCTCGAGTTGGCGGCAAAAACGCTTCACTTGGCGAAATGATTTCAAACCTAGCAAACGCTGGTGTGCAAGTACCGGGTGGTTTCGCAACTACCGCAGATGCTTTTAATGAGTTTTTAGATCAATCAGGACTCACAGCAAAAATTCACAACATTTTAGATACACTCGATGTTGATGATGTAAATACACTCGCTAAAGTCGGTGCCGATATCCGCCAATGGATAATCGACACACCATTCCAACCAAACTTAGACCAAGCCATTCGCGACGCATATAGCCAACTCCACGGCGATACAACAGCAGATGTTTCATTTGCAGTGCGTTCATCAGCTACCGCTGAAGACATGCCTGATGCATCATTTGCAGGTCAGCAAGAAACTTTCCTTAACGTAGTTGGTATTGACTCAGTAATGGTCGCTATTAAACACGTATTTGCTTCATTATTTAATGACCGTGCAATTTCTTATCGTGTTCACCAAGGTTACGATCACCGTGGTGTGGCGTTATCGGCTGGTATTCAGCGCATGGTACGTTCAGATAAATCAGCATCTGGCGTAATGTTTAGTATTGATACAGAGTCTGGTTTTGAAGACGTTGTATTTATTACATCAAGCTACGGCTTAGGTGAAATGGTTGTACAGGGCGCAGTTAACCCTGATGAGTTTTATGTTCATAAACCAACACTCCTTAAAAATAAACCTTCAGTAGTACGTCGTAATATTGGCTCTAAAGCCATTCAAATGATTTACTCAGAAGATAAAGCGCACGGTAAGCAAGTAGACATCGTTGATGTTGCCCCTGAGCTTTCAAATAAATTTTCGATTACAGATGAAGAAGTGCAAGAACTTGCCAAGCAAGCTGTAATCATCGAAAAACATTACGGTCGTCCTATGGACATCGAATGGGCAAAAGACGGTAACGACGGCAAACTATATATAGTTCAAGCACGTCCAGAAACTGTTCGCTCAAACGAAGACTCTAACGTAATGGAGCGCTTTCAATTAAACGGTACAAGCAACGTTGTTGTTGAAGGCCGTGCAATTGGTCATAAAATTGGTAGCGGTGTTGTTCGTGTTCTTGATTCAATCAAAGAAATGGATCAGGTACAAGTAGGCGACATTTTAGTTACCGATATGACCGACCCTGATTGGGAACCAATCATGAAACGTGCTGCAGCGATTGTTACAAATCGTGGTGGACGTACGTGTCACGCGGCAATCATTGCACGTGAACTTGGTATTCCGGCTGTTGTAGGTTGTGGTAACGCAACTGATTTAATTAAAGCGGGACAAGAAGTAACTGTATCGTGCGCCGAAGGCGATACCGGCTTTATTTACGAAGGTATTTTAGATTTTGAAATACTAACGTCACGCGTTGATAAAATGCCAGAACTACCAATGAAAGTTATGATGAACGTGGGTAACCCCGATCGTGCATTTGACTTTGCACGCTTACCGCATGCAGGTGTTGGCCTTGCGCGAGTTGAATTTATAATCAACCGTATGATTGGCGTTCATCCTAAAGCGTTATTAAATTTTGATGCTCAAACAGATGCATTAAAAGCAGAAATTACTGACATGATTGCCGGTTACGAATCACCAGTAGAGTTTTACATAACAAAACTGGTTGAAGGTATTTCTACTCTAGGGTGTGCATTTGCACCAGAGCGTGTAATTGTTCGTATGTCTGATTTTAAATCAAACGAATACGCAAACCTAGTTGGCGGTCAGCAATACGAGCCAGAAGAAGAAAACCCAATGATTGGTTTTCGTGGTGCAGCCCGTTATATCTCTGAAGACTTCCGCGATTGTTTTGCACTAGAATGTGAAGCTATAAAACGCGTAAGAAACGACATGGATATGGCTAATATCGAAATCATGATCCCATTCGTACGTACCCTTGAAGAAGGTAAACGCGTAATTGAATTACTAGAAGAGCATGGCCTTAAACGCGGCGATAATGGTCTTAAAGTAATTATGATGTGTGAGCTGCCTTCAAATGCATTACTTGCTGATGAATTTTTAGAAATGTTTGATGGTTTTTCTATCGGCTCTAACGATTTAACGCAGTTAACGCTTGGTCTTGACCGAGACTCAGGTTTAATCGCACATTTATTTGATGAGCGTAATCCTGCAATTAAAAAGCTACTTTCTATGGCTATTAAAACAGCCAAAGAAAAAGGTAAATATGTAGGTATTTGTGGTCAAGGTCCTTCAGATCATGAAGACTTTGCAGCATGGTTAGTAGAGCAGGGAATTGACTCTGTTTCGTTAAACCCAGATACAGTAATAGAAACATGGTTGTACCTAGCTAAAAAATTAGCAAAGTAACAAATATGTAAGCTATAAAAAATGCCAGCAATTTATTGCTGGCATTTTTTTATGCTCAATTAAAAGTAAATTAACGGGCTAATTTTTTATCTAAATAAGCACATGATTTAGTTAACGCCTTTTGACAAAGTGATAAATAAAGTCGCGCTTTAGGGTAGTAAAACGAAAAACACAATAAACCCGCCATAAAAAATATAAGTGAAGGGCCAGGTACAATCGCAAAAAATAATCCTAGCAAAATAAATAACACGCCACTGATCTGTAATAGTAATTTTTTCATATAACGCACCTCATTACTCGTTAGTATGAGTATAATTTAAGCTGCATTAAAATCGACTAAAAGAGTGTTACAAACTGTAAAATCTTCAATTTCTATTCGCCATCACCATGATATAATTAGGCAAATGCCCTAAAATATCGCCGTCATGATAGCAACAATTACACAGCAAGATGCCGCGACAGAACTTGTCGCTAACTACCTAAATACTATTGCAAACCAAGGTTTTAGCGGAGATACCGACGCAAGTTATGCGACGCGTATTACTGCTTCAACCGATAACAGTGTGTACCAACAAATACCGCAAGGTGTTATTTTTCCAAAAAATGAAAAAGATATTCAGCTCGCACTGCAAACTGCATCTCGCGACCCGTTTTTATCATTAACTTTTGGTCCTCGTGGCGGTGGAACAGGCACTAACGGTCAATCGTTAACGCCTGGTATTGTTGTAGATTTGTCTCGCTATATGCGCGAAATCCTCGAAATAAATGTAAAAGAAGGCTGGGTACGTGTTCAAACCGGCGTAATAAAAGATCAGCTTAATGATTTTTTAAAGCCTTATGGGTTTTTCTTCTCACCCGATTTATCTACCAGTAACAGGGCAACTATTGGTGGCATGATAAGTACTGACGCATCGGGGCAAGGCTCGTTAGTTTATGGTAAAACAAGCAATCATGTTTTAGGGCTAACAACTTATTTAGTTGATGGCACACCTATGTGTACCTCCCCAATAGACATCGACAAAGCGCAAATTATAGCTAATCAAGACTCATTAATTGGTAGTTTATATAAAACAGTTTTAGATATTTCAGTTAATGAACGTGATGCTATTTTAGCTAAGTTTCCTCGGTTAAATCGTTTTTTAACCGGCTACGACCTAGAGCACGTGCTAAGTGATGACTTACTTACTTTTGATATGAGCCGCTTAATAACTGGCTCAGAAGGGTCATTAGGTATAGTAACTGAAGCTAAATTAAACCTAACGCCTATTGCCGAATTTAAAACACTTATTAATATTAAGTATGATAGTTTTGATTCCGCACTTCGTCATTCACCATTTTTAGTCGATGCACGCGCAACATCGGTAGAAACCGTTGATAGCAAAGTTTTAAACTTAGCGCGTGAAGATATCATTTGGAATTTAGTATCGGACTTAATAACCGACGTGCCAAATAAAGATATGCAAGGCCTTAACATGGTCGAGTTTAATGCAGTATCAAACGATGAAATAAAAGACAAAGTAGACACGCTTTGTAAGCTTCTAGACGAATGCGTAGCAAATCAAACTAATGGCGTTATTGGTTATCAGTTAACCAGTGATAAAAGCGATATACTAAAAATTTACGCAATGCGTAAAAAGTCAGTGGGTTTATTAGGTAATGTAAAAGGCAGTCAAAAACCACTCGCCTTTGCAGAAGACACCGCTGTACCGCCTGAAAACTTAGCAGATTATATTGTCGAATTTAGAGCATTACTCGACAGCCATAATTTACAGTATGGTATGTTTGGTCATGTTGATGCGGGCGTTTTACATGTGCGACCGGCACTTGATATGTGCGACCCAGAACAAGAAAAACTACTGCGAACTATTTCAGATCAGGTCGTAAAACTAACCGCTAAGTACGGTGGTTTAATGTGGGGCGAACACGGTAAAGGTTACCGTAGTGAATATAGCCCTGAGTTTTTTGGTGAGCATTTATATACGCAACTTCGAAAAATAAAAACAGCTTTCGATCCTAATAATCGTATCAACCCTGGTAAAATATGCACTCCTATTGATAGTGAAGACTCACTAGTTAGTGTGGATGGACAAAAGAGAGCGCACTTCGATAAGCAAATATCAATAGAAGTTAAAACCAGTTTTAACAACGCAATGACCTGTAATGGTAATGGCATATGCTTTAATTACGATGAAAACTCGCCAATGTGCCCATCGTATAAAGTGACCGGCGACCGACGAAACTCACCAAAAGGTCGCGCAAGTTTAATGCGTGAATGGCTGCGACTACAAGAGTCAAAAGATATAGATTTACTCGAAGTAGAAAAGCAACTGAACAAAGGTGAAGTAATTACCTGGTGGGAACGTTTTGTTCATAGCCGCGAAAAACGAAAAGGTATTTACGATTTTTCTCACGAAGTAAAAGCGTCAATGGATGAATGTTTAGCGTGTAAGGCATGTACAACTGCATGCCCAATTAAAGTTGATGTACCCACTTTTCGTTCGCGCTTTTTAAATTATTATCATAGTTACT
Source organism: Pseudoalteromonas sp. TB64 (assembly GCF_000498095.1). Lineage (GTDB taxonomy): Bacteria > Pseudomonadota > Gammaproteobacteria > Enterobacterales > Alteromonadaceae > Pseudoalteromonas. Next base: position 7,919 of record NZ_AUTQ01000207.1, on the reverse strand, counting down.
ATGCACGCCCGCTAAAAGATTACCTTGTTGGCAATATAGAAAACAGCGCGCCATTAATGGCAAAGTTCGCTAAAGTTATAAATCCAATTGTTAAAACATCATTAGTAAGCAATGTTATTAAAAAAACAGTTGGTTATGTTGATACACCACAGTTAAGTATTCCTGCACTTTCAAAACGTATTACTAAAGCACAAAAATTCGATTTTGATTTACTAAATAAATTAAACGCAGAACAACAAAGTGACTATGTATTAATAGTACAAGACCCATTTACGAGTTTTTACGAAGCCGAATTAGTAGAAAGCTTTATTACTTTAATAACACAACTTGGCAAAAAACCAATGTTGTTACCTTTTAAACCAAATGGTAAACCGCAACACGTAAAAGGTTTTTTGCATGAATTTAAAGTTACAGCTAAAAATGCTGCTGAGTTTTTAAATAAATTAAATGATATAAATTCGCCGTTAGTCGGTTTAGATGCTTCACTCGTTATGTGTTATCGCGATGAATATAATACAATTTTAGAAAGTAACCGTGGTGAATTTAACGTGCAACTTGCGCATGAGTGGTTAGAAACACAATCGTTTAAATCACTAAGCGCAAATAAAAATACAGATACCGAATTTACATTACTGAGTCACTGTACTGAAACAACTGCACTGCCAAAAGCGGCAAATGTATGGCAAACAATTTTTAATGATATTGGTTTAACATTAAAAACAACAAATACAGGTTGCTGTGGAATGGCGGGGACTTATGGACACGAAGCACAAAATCAAGATAACTCACGTGCACTTTACGAAATGAGTTGGAAACCAATTGTTGATAAAAATAAACCAGAGCAACTTTTATCTACTGGATTTTCTTGTCGTAGCCAAGTAAAACGTTTTGAACAATTTAAACCAAAACACCCAATTGAACTACTAGCACAGGTTCTTAAATAACTTTATAAAATAAGAGTACTTAGATAAGTGCACTTAAATAAATATGTGAACTTAAATAAAAGTGCTTAAATTATTTTACCTAAATCACAATTCAATAAATTATTTATTAAATACAAAAAGGCGTAACGATTAACTTCATCAGTGATGAAAATAACCGTTACGCCTTTTTTAATGTATTATTTTAATTATCTAATTTAAATAACTGTTTTAAAAACTATTTTTTAACAAAACTATCTGCAATAGGTTTAGTGCTAATTCCATGTATGAATACACTAAATAAAATAGTCGTCATAGCTATCGTCGAAATTTGATATTTATTTTCTATTTGTGTGTCTATTACCATCAATGTAAAAACAATCGATGCTAATCCTCTTGGTCCAAACCACGCAAATGTAAAACGCTCTTTAATACTCAGTGCCGTAAACTGCAGTGACAACATAACTGGAATTATTCTAATTAATGTTGTACTTAATAAAGCGTAAATTATAATCTCAGTATTTAATTTAGGAATGACTAAGTAAGCGCAAACAAACCCGAACAAGCACCAAATCATAAGAGATGTAAAATCTGCAATATGCTCTGAGTCTTCAATTAATTCTGTTCTTACTTCTTCAGTCGAAAATTTATCAAATAATAAACCTGCAACAAATACCGCAATAAACCCACTACCATGAAAATATTGCGTAACAGAAAACACAGCCATAGCAAAACCAAGTAATAAAAATGGGCTTGTATTTTGTGCAAAGTAATGTCGTTTCATTGCAAAATTTAAACACGGTATAAAAATAACAATGCTTGTAATTGCTACTAATAAAGCAAGTCCAAGCTCTCGACCAAATACACTTAATGTTTGCGTTGCAGTAATAGCTGATTCAGGATTTTTTGCGAGTAATATAAATATCAAAAATACGGGTACGCATAAACCGTCGTTCAATCCACTTTCAGTATTTATTCCTTCGCGTATTTTTTCGGGCACCTTTGTACTTGCTAGTAATCCTTTACTCAATGCTGCATCGGTAGGTGTTAATATAATAGCAAGTAACGCCGCTTGAATAAGTGAAAGCTCAGCAAATAAAAATAACGCAACAGCAATACCAAGTAACAAAGTTAAGGGCAGGGCTACAAACAATAATAAACTTGGATACTGAAAACTATGTCTTAATACACTTAATTTTGATTTAGCTGCATCAGAAAATAAAAATATACTTAGCGTTAGTTCTATAAACGGCAATAGAAGATCTACACCTTCTTTTATTTTTTGCTCTTCATTGGGGAGTAACATTGCTAAACATATTCCGCCAACAACAAAAAACATTGGACCTGTTACTTCTGTTTTTTCTAGCTGGCGAAATGTTATAGAATAAATTAAAAATAGTCCGCCAATAAATGCTATTACTAAGTACTCCATTAAATTTTCCTTTTTAGCCCTGACTTTGCTCGCTCTTTAATATTTGTTTGAATATAAATTTGATCGGTAGTCGCAATTTTAGAATGACCTAAATCTTCTGATAAATGTTTAAGCGGTCTGGTTTGTGCGTCATGTGTAGCACCCGTATGACGAAGCCAGTGCGCAGTTGCTGCACCAAGTTGTTCAGCGTCATCTTTAAAACCATCATCAAGTAATGATTGTTGTGCAAAATCAAAACTTTGTTGAACTAAACGTCTAATTTGCCTTACAGTCATACCACCTTGACCACGTATTTTATGAACTAAAGGATCTGATTCATCAACACGGGGAAGGGCAGGTAAACCTCTATACACTCTATAACGCTTTAAATATTCAACGAAATCATCGCTTAACGTTACATCACGTAATTTATTTCCTTTACCCATAATACGTAAAAACCAAAATCCATCATTATCTTGCCAAAAATGAGACATAACTGGAGACCACTGTGGGCGTTCAGATAATTCTGATATTCGTAAATATAATCCTTTTAAACATGCGAGCGTAAATAAATTCCGCTCTAACTCTGGTTTTTGTTCGCACATATCACGCGTAACACCAAAAACATATTCCCATTGTATATCGCTTAATGTGTCTGGAATTTGAATTTGTGATTGTACGACTAAGTAAGGACTATTTTTTTTAACAACAGGGACAAAGTTAGCAAACGTTTTTTCTTCTAGTAAGGCAAACTTATAAAAAACATTTAATGCTGTAAACATAGACGATAATGTTTGTTGGCTTGCAATGGATTCTTTAAGCATAAAAGGGCGCCAACTTTTATTAAGTCGACGAATTCCTTGCTCATCTTTATAGCGCCATTGCACTGAAGTTGCTGTCCATGCTTTATCTGGTTCAACCATAAAATCTACGTAAGCTTCGATATCTTCGCGTTTTAAATTAAAAACTGATTTTTCTGCCACTAACCAAGACCATAAATGAAAGCGTTCAAGCTCATTTCGAAAACGACTATAGGTTGCTTCAGATTTTCGACCATAAACATATAAAAACTGATACAAGAATACCAGATCGGCTTTTGATTCAGTTACAGTCAAGCCGATTTCCTGTATAAAGGACGCAAGTTCTGGGTATTCTGAATTTAGAGTATCATCATCAAGATGAGCAATTTGATATCTTAATTGTTTTAACGTATCAACTAAAGCGACAAGCATAATATATAAATATTCAATTAAATAAGAGACTTACATTTTACTTGTAAAGTCCGATACTGTCTAGTATTGGACATAGTATAGCTTTATTATTTTAAATTTATGCCTATTAGTTGCTATGTTTTATTAAGGAAAAAATTATGAAAAAATTTATTATTTTAAGCGTATTAGCTTTAAGTGTTACATTGTCGGGCTGCGCTACAACTGGCAGTGCTTCACCAAGCGAAAAACGTTCACTTGTACAAAGTATGAAAGCAAACACATTAGATAAATTATACGCTGAAAAACCTGATGTTAAAAAACAAATTGCTAACTCGGCTGGTTATGCTGTATTCGATAACGCGAATGTAAATGTAGTGCTTGCTAGTTTTGGTGGTGGCTATGGTGTTATTAGAAATAACCTTACGGGTAAATCGACATACATGAATATGGGCGAAGCCGGTTTAGGGCTTGGTTTAGGCGTAAAAGATTTTAATGTTGTAATGGTTTTTCATAACCAAGCAGCACTAAATAGATTTATTGAAAACGGTTGGACATTTGGTGGCAATGCAGATGCTGCTGCTAAATATGGTGATAAAGGTGGCGCTGTAGTTGCCGAAGCTATTGCAGATCAAGTAACTGTATATTCTTTAACCGAAAATGGACTTGCATTGCAAGCCGTTTTAAAAGGAACTAAGTTTTGGGTCGATTCAGAGCTTAATTAGCCCCTAAATTACTCTCCTAAAAGCGAGCTGGTTTGTATAATCACGCTCGCTTTATTAAAACCAAGCCTATTTAACATAACGTAATTTATGGGCTATCTCTTATACCGCAAATGCGGGGTCACTACTGGACCAGTTAGACACGCAGCTGCAATAATGCCCGCAATACATGCAGCGCTAATCTTTTTTACAATATCCGACCATATTTTACTTTCTTCTTTAGTTTTTGATTTCTCAATTGCTAAGTTTAATAAAGCTTCTTTTTGGTCAGTTCCAACAATATTAGCCAAAAAAATACACTGATTAGCAGTTAAATGTCTCTCGCCTCGCTTAATTTGTGACAATGAACCCGACGTAACTCCATCCAAATCAGAAACAACTTGTTTGTCCTGTGAATAACCTTTGAATTCTTTGTATTTTTCAATGAGTTGGTAACTAAATGACATATATATCTCCTCTCTAAATCAATTATAGCGCACAAAAATTTAAAATATATTCTTGACGTTGCACAATGTTGTGCGCTACATTCTGAGCTATTGCACAAACTTGTGCACTATCTTTCTAAAGGACTCAGGAATTGAAATTCTACCTTCATTACATTTCAGGCATAGAAGAATACGCATTAGGTTTCAATAAAATTGAACACCCGCTTATGTATTCCTCACGTTCAGAAGCAATGGCATTTTGCATTGATTACTGTAACGGTGAAAACTTTGAAATTATTGATGTAGATGAAAGCAACTGGCAAGAACTTTTTGATTCAGGAGTATTTGATTATGAACCTGAATGCTAAAACCCCAGTAGAGCAAATAACAAAAATTGACTACTTAACTATCGTATTTACACCTGATGAAGTTGCCCGACTTCGTTTTAATGCAAGGTTAGCATTTGGTAATGGTGACTTTTCATCATACAAAGAAGCCTATAACGCTATGTTATGCGCTGATATTTTTGATGATAACTCTACAGATTTAGAAATCGATGTAAACGAAACCGTTGTTTTCAACTCTGATTATTACTGTAACGAATTATTTGATATTAACCTTTCAGGCTCTTCAAAGTATCGTCAATACAAATCAATTGATGAAATACCAGCCGATGAACGCAAACACTTTTTAAAAAATGTAGTAAGAAAAACAAAGCGTTATAAAACACTTACATCATTAATTGAAGGTGATATCTCTAAGTTTATGCACCTATTAAACACAGAAGTTGCAACCGCTGCTGACCGTTTAACCAGTGATACATTGAGCTGGTCTTACCGTGACAATTCAGGCGGCATGTTCACTTATGAAAAATCAGCAACGCTTTATCGTCACGATGTTAACTCTGGTGTTATTGCTTGGGGCGCTAACAATGGCGGTGTAATGATTTCATTTACAGGCACTGGTTGTGCTGGTTTAGATATCCCTAAATTACACGACATGCTAAAAAAAATACCTAACGTGAAAATTACTCGTTTAGATATTGCCTACGATGATTACGAAGGTAAAAGAAGCGTACTGGATTATTTTCAAAATTTAGAGGAAGGCGCTTTTTGTAAAACCAATCAAAAACCTAAGTGGTCTTTCATTCAAACAGGTGAGTTACAAAAAATAAGTACCGAAGAACAAGCTCTATGGAGAAAAAAACACGGCTGGCAAAAGCGTTATGACTGTGTAGCCAATGGCGGTAACACCCTTTACGTAGGAAGTCGTAAAAATGGAAAAATGTCGCGTATGTATGAAAAAGGTAAGCAAATGGAAAGTGAATCCCAGCCTAATTGGGTTCGTGCTGAGCTTGAGCTTCGCAGTGTTGACCGTGTTATCTCCTTGGATGCACTTCTCAATACCGATGCAGTATTTGCTGCTGCCTATCCCGCTTTTGCTTTTATTACTGCTGAACGTCTTGAAATCAGAACAACAAGCAGAAATAGACAGAATAACGGCGCTTTAATTGCCGAACGTTTAGAACGCTATTGTGTTCAGTCTTACGGAAAATACTTAAATTTTTTACGTCATATCAAGGAATTATCGGATACCGACATAATTAACCAATTAACAAAAGGCTTAAACCCTTGGGATATACCCAAATCTATTAATCAAGCCTGTATTACCCCACCCAACCAAATGGAGTTAACAACATGAAAGTAATTTTATTATCAGCGGCTATGGGTCGTGGTGTTTCTAGTAAATCAGGCGCTGCAAAACCTTACTCTTTTTCGTCTATCTCGTACTTAGTACCAGAGCAAGATTACATCCAAGGTGATCACAATATACAAAAATGTGGCTTTGAACCTAAGAGTGTAGAAATGACTGAAGACCAAACGCTTTACAACAAATTTAAACAAATTACAGATGATAACGGCATCTGTGAAGTTGATTTAGTTTTACAGCCAGACCCTAGAAATATGTCACGCAATATTGTTGCTGACGTTTCATTGGTTAAATAACAATGTCTCAATGCGTAGCTATTCAACCCGACCAAACTTTAAAAGTCGTTAGTGGCGCATGTGACTTTGTAATAATTACACAAGCTGAATTTGAACAATTTCAGCAAACAGGATTAGTAAATGTTCTTAATGAATTATTTGCTTTTGATGCAGCCACTTTTGGCTTAATTAATACGGCGGCTTTAGTCGCTTTTATAACTGCACATTGTATTGGACGTGTCGTTCGAACAATGGGCAAAACATAACAACATGGAAATAAAAATTATGAAAACTGTTAAAAATATCTTAGTTTCAAAACGCGCTAAAGCTGGTTTACTTTTAAGTTCAGTTATTGCATCTGGTTCTGCTTTTGCAGTTGACCATACTGCTGCAATCGAAGCCGCTGTTGCTGATGGTACTACCAACTATACAGCCATAATTACTGGCGTAATTGTTGTTGCTGCTGTTGGTTTTGCAATTGGTATGATTACTTCAAAACTACGTAACTAAAATGGTTACATCAATTGGTCTCGCTTCATTTCTGGTTTGGTGCTTTGTAGAAGGTTTCTCCAGTGGCGTAAGAACCAGTTAATAAATTGCGGTGTAAAAGCCGCTTTTTTTTAAGGACGCTAAAATGCGAATACTTTTATTTATGGCGCTTTTTAGCGTTTTTTCTGTTTTTTCAACTGAATATAATTTAAATGACCTTCACCCGCCCCTTGGTAAAGTGACTTACTGCGTACAAGCTGAAAATAATCCTTCATATAAAGCATGTTCCGATTTATCTGTTTCAGTTGCTGAATTTGCTTCTTGCGAACTTGCTATTTCTTCAAGAGTTTATGAGCCTAATTCTGGGGAACGTAATCATAGCTTTGAATGCTCTATAGAAAATCAATCTTTTAATTCTGGAAAACCATATCACCACTATAGTTATGAGCTTTACAATATATTTACTGACTCTTGGAGTGATAGATATAAAGATTACCCTGTCGTATATGCGCGACTTGAAGATATAATTTCTTATAGCTGCCCGCCTGTCGGTAAACCTGAGCATGTTTTTCCTTATCCAGATGAGGGCCATCCTTCAGGTTTTTTATGTGCAATTCCTTTAGATGAAGTAGATCCTGATTGTCCTTATCCTACTGAAAATGATGGTTACTCTTTTGGCGTTGGCGGTGGTTCTGGGACTGTTTGTTATCCAGCTGGCAATGGCAATCAATGCACTATACAAACCGATTCTAACGGCGG
>NZ_AUTQ01000206.1 GCF_000498095.1 Pseudoalteromonas sp. TB64 | reverse complement strand
AATGGTGGGTTATGATGGATTTGAACCATCGACCAATTGATTAAAAGTCAACTGCTCTACCAACTGAGCTAATAACCCGCTCTATGCACTTATTCAATTATGAATGAAGCTTACGTAAATCCGCCGATTGATGCCATTCTTATTATAACTAATAAAGAATGGTGGGTCATGATGGATTTGAACCATCGACCAATTGATTAAAAGTCAACTGCTCTACCAACTGAGCTAATGACCCGCTCTTATATAAATTTTTGTACTAAAGTTTAAATTAAACCATTTATATTTATTAAATAAAAATGGTGGGTCATGATGGATTTGAACCATCGACCAATTGATTAAAAGTCAACTGCTCTACCAACTGAGCTAATGACCCGCTCTAACTTAACAACTTTAAATACTACGTAAATCCGCCGATAAAAGACCATTTTAAAAATGGTGGGTTATGATGGATTTGAACCATCGACCAATTGATTAAAAGTCAACTGCTCTACCAACTGAGCTAATAACCCGCTCTTTTTGCCGCATTTCGAGTGGGGTAACCATTCGTTTGCTGCGGGCGCTTATAATACTTATTTAAAAAATGAGTGCAACCGAAATTGTCTCTTTTTTTAAGTTTTTATGTCTAGTTGGACAATTTTAGACCGCTTATGACAAAAAGCAGTCTAATCAAGCTCATTCAATTATTTTTATAAACGATCTGTGGCTAATTTTGCAGCAGTTGTACTTGGATACTGATTGATAAGATCGTTCAGTATTTTTTCTGCTTCAGCTGCTAAACCTTGCTCTTGTAAAAGTGTTCCTAACTTTAATAAAGCATCTGGGCGTTTATTTGAATTAGGAAATTCATTTACAACGACTTTAAAATGCTCAATTGCTTTTACTGGCATATTTTTAATAGTCAGTAATTGCCCAAGCCAATAATGTGCATTAGACGCATATACCGAATTTGGATACGTAGTTAAAAACGTTTGGAATTCAGGAATAGCCTGATCGTAACGTTTATCTTTCATTATTAATGCAACAGCACGCTCGTAAGCTTCGTTTTCAGATAAATCACTACTATATGTCTGTGCATTACTTTGTTGCGTGTAATCAGGCGCAGGTGCCGCAGCAGGTTGCGTATAAGCTTGGCTTACACGATTCTCTATTTCTTGATAAAGTTCACGTTGGCGCTGAAGTACTTTTTCAAGCTTATAGCTTTGCTCTTCAGTAACACCACGAATTTGACTTACTTCATCTTGTAATAAATTAAGTTGTTGCTGTAACTCTACTTGTAAAAAATTACGCGTTTGCATCAAATTTTCAAGTGATGCTAAGCGCTTTTCTATACTCGACTGTGAACTTGCAGCTTCTGAAACAGGAGCGGGAGCAGCNCTGGGTGCTCCCGCTCAATATCATGGCTGCCAAAATAATTTTCGGCTTCATAATATCTCTTATCTTAGTAAACTAGTACCGCACGGCGGTTTTTAGCGAAAGCTGATTCAGTGCGAGATTTAACCATAGGTTTCTCTTCACCGTAGCTTACTACTGACATTTGGCTAGATGAAACACCTAAACTTTGTAGGTATTTTTCAACAGCTTTACCACGGTGCTCACCTAATGCAATATTGTACTCAGGTGTGCCACGTTCGTCGGCATGACCTTCGATTAATACTTTAACAGATGAGTTTTGAACTAAAAACTCAGCGTGTGCGCGAAGTAATTCAGCGTATTTGCCTTCAACTGTCGCTTTATCAAAATCAAAGTAGATTACTTGCTCTTGACGTAGTGCTTCGTATTTTTGACGAAGTTCTTCTTCTGCACGTTGCTCAGGAGAAATTGTAGCTACTTCAACTGTATCATTGTTTGCTGATTGCTCAACAACACCTTGATTTGATTGATTTGCAGCGCCGTCATCAATATCTGATGATGAGCTACAAGCTGCTAATGTCATTACTGGCACAGCAATTAGCAGGCCTTTAAGTATTTTGTTAAGTTGCATTGAGTAGATTCCTATTTTGAGTAAACCAGTAATATTACTGTAAATATGGCGACCAAGCTGGCGCCTTTACTTGTCCGTCTAGCACAGGTAAGCGTGCTTTAAAGCGACCGTCCATCGATACTAGCGCAAGTACCTGTTTGTTATTATGAAGCGTGCTATATATAATCATCGAGCCATTTGGCGCTATACTCGGCGATTCATCTAGGCGAGTTCGAGTTAATACTTGAAACGCGCCTGTAGCAAGCTCTTTCTTAGCAAGATGGTACTGACCGTTAGTACGGTTTACCATCACTAATTCTTTACCGTCGGGCGTTATTGAACCTGCAAGGTTCATGTCGCCGTCAAAAGTTAAACGTTGTGAACGCCCAGTTTTTAAATTTAACTTATAAATCTGAGCATTACCACCCCTTTCAGATGTAAACACAATATCTTGGCTATTTGGATACCAAGATGGCTCTGTATCGATACTACGATGGCGCGTAAGGCGTGTTTCTTTACCTGTTACTAAGTCTAGTAAGTAAACCTCAGTTGCTCCACCTTTATCTTTTGAAAGTACTAACAGGAGTTTTTTACCATCCGGTGAAAACTGCGGTGCTCCATTAATGCCTTCATAGCTGGCAATAATTTCACGTTTTCCCGTATATAAATCTTGAACATAAATTTGGCTTTGGCGGTTTTCAAACGTTACATATGCCAATTTAGTACCATCTGGTGACCAAGCTGGCGACATTAATGGCTCTTTAGAGCGTAGTAATACTTGTTCATTGAAGCCATCGTAATCAGCAACGACTAGCTGATATGGTTTAGCATCAGCATCACGTACTATTACATAAGCAATTTTAGTTAAAAATGCGCCCTTTTCACCCGTTAGCTTTTCGTAAATAACATCACTAATTCTGTGTGAGTAACGACGAAAGCCACTTTCACCAATAACACTTTCACGCGCTTCTAAAATGTGGTCTTGGCTCTTTATTAATTTACCATTACTCATCATCTGCGTGTTGCCACCCGTTATTTGACCACGGATCACATCAATTAACTCGTAGCGTACTAAGTAGCGCCCGTCTGTTTGCTGCTCTACTTCACCAACAAGTATTGCTTCAGCGCCTTTATTAACCCAAGCAGCGTAGTCAATTTCACTATCTTTACTTGGTTGTTGCGGCATTTGTGCAATATCAATAGGTTTAAATTTACCACTGCGCATTAAATCTGCAGCAATAACCTCATTTAATTTCTCTGGAATTGGACCAACACCATTGTATTTGAAAGGAACAATTGCAATTGGTCTTGCGCCATCTATACCTTCTGTTATTACAATTTCAAGTGCTGCGTGTGCAATCCCTTGAAATCCTAATAATAAAACTAAAAAGGCTACTTTTATTTTGTTAAACATATAATTCCTTTAAAACTCTGGCGCAAATGTGAAGTTAATATTTTTCAGCTCTTCAAACACATCTCTATCTTTAGACACTGGTAACGTATCAGCCAAGCGTATAGCTCTCATAACAGCTTCACAGACTAACTTATCACCACCTAACGATTTAACTTGCGTTACTAAGCCGTTAAAACCTAAACGAATATTGACTCGACATTGCTTGCCTTTCATTTTTTCATCTTGAAGTAAGTTTTGCTGAATACGCGCCATAATTAATGCGCGGTATTTGTCTACTTCACTAAGTACTTGCTGTTGGCGTACTTTACTACGTGCTGCCTGCTCTTTTGCAAGTTGCTCTTGCAGCATTTGCTCTTGCATAGCTTGTTCACGCTTACGTTCAGCTTCTTTTGCACGCTCTTTAGCCTCGATTTCGCGTTTTTTACGCTCAGCCTCTGCTTTTTTCAGCGCGTCTTCTTCAGTTTTTCGTTTATCCGCAGCAGCTTTAGCCGCATTTTCAGACTCTTGTTTCTCTTTCTCAGCCTGTTTTGCTTTAGCGCGTTCTTTTTGCTCAATTGCACGCGCTTTTTTAGCTTGTGCTTGCGCCTCTGCTGTTTCTTTTTCTTTAGCTTTGCGTTCTTGCTCTAGCTTTTTAATGTGCCTTGCTTCTGATTCACGCTTTTTACGTGCATCGGTTGCTCTGCGTTCTAAATCACGAATGCGTTTATCTTCAGCACTTTTTTTATCTTTATCTTTCTTTCTAAGCTCAGCAATTTTTTGTTCAACCATTTTTTGATCAACAGTAACTGCCGATACCGCTTTTTCTGTTTCTGGTATTGCCGAGTTAAGCGTTACTTCCATTACTTTTGGTGCAGGTGGATGAATATTTGCAGACGCATACAAAAATCCCCCAATACCCAAATGTAATACCACCGACTTAATTAGTGAACTATTCATACAGTTACTTTGTCCCCTCAAAGGATTCTGTCATTAATCCTACTGATGGCACACCTGCATTCTTTAAAAAGTCCATTAAAAGTAACACTTCTTGATACGACACTTTACCTGAACCTTTAATCATTACAGGTATATTAGGGTTCTTCATTAATTGTAATTTTATTACTGCCGCCACGTCTAGTGCTTCCATAGCCGCTTCAGGATCAGTGCCTACACTTACATAGTATTTACCCTCAGCATCGATAGAGGCAATAATAGGTGGTACATCTTTTGTATCAACTAAATCAGACTCTTCCATTTTTGGTAAGTCAACTTTAACACCGTGTGTAATAAGCGGAGCTGTAGCCATAAATATAATAAGCAGCACCAACATTACATCAATGTAAGGTACTACATTAATTTCTGCGACCGGACGGCGCTTTTTACGCTGATACATTCGCTTGGGCCTCTATTTGGGTAGCTGCTTGACGGTGTAAAATATTAGCAAACTCTTCCATAAAGTTAATATAGTGAGATTCTAGTTTTTCAACTTTATTAGAAAAGCGGTTATAAGCTATAACCGCAGGTATAGCTGCAAATAAACCCATTGCAGTAGCGATTAATGCTTCAGCAATACCTGGTGCTACCATTTGTAACGTAGCTTGTTTAACTTCACCAAGTGCAATAAAGGCATTCATAATACCCCACACTGTACCAAACAAACCTATATAAGGGCTTATTGAACCTACCGTTGCTAAAAACGATAAGCTTGATTCTGTTTTTTCTATTTCACGAGAAAGTGCAACACGCATTGAACGGTGTGTACCTTCCATTACAATACTGGCGCTTTGAAACGTGTTTTTCTTGTGGCGTGCAAACTCTTTAAAGCCTGCAGTAAAGAGTGCTTCAATACCTTGTGATTGACCACTACGTGACGATATTTCATTATAAAGTTTGCTTAAATCAATACCAGACCAAAACTTTTGCTCAAACTTTTTAGCATTATCTAAAGCATCAGATATCGCTTTTTTACGCTGAAAAATAATAGCCCACGACATTACAGACATAGCAACTAGTCCTAACATTACTAGTTGAACAAGCAAACTGGCTTCTAAAATTAGATCTAAAAAATTAAGCCCTGATCCCACGTTAAACTCCTAAATAGTTTCAAAATACGTCAAATTAATTAATTTGTATAAATATGACCGTTCACACAGTCAAAAGTTGCATCTAGTGTATATAGTCCATTTCAAGCTGACAACGATATTGCTATGAATAATCAACAAAAAACGTTGAAAATCACCTTTATTTTAATTTTATCAACTTATCGTAAGTTTTAAGTTCAATTGTAAATAACAGCACATGTCTAAAAAGTGCTTAAATATACGAATAAAACATCATAAAACACTTCGTTTATTCAAAATAAGTGCATAAGCACTCAAAACCAGCGTTAAACAAGCTTAATGTAATAGTAAAACTAATGCTGAGAATTAATAATAAATAGTACATATACTCTATTTTTCATTAAGTTATAATATTAACGATTAATTAACGCTCAGTATTAAAACAACAATAAAACTCATGGAATTAGTTTTTCTAATGTGAAAATACAAATTTTCTAGTTTGAACAAAAATCATATTTTACGTATTATCATTCCATACCGAACTAGCGCACCGAATGAGATAGTTTCATTAAGCCAAGTTCTTCGTAATCCGATATTTATCGTATTACATTGTTTTACTCTTTCGGATAAAACCTTAGATTGTAAAACATAGTTCCAAGATTATTCCCTTCAACTTGTTGTTTGCCCGCATTATTTGCGGGCTTTTTTTTGCCTGCAATTTATCAACATCTATAAAAGCGTTAATCAAACGTAGAGTATTGTTTTATACAAATCATATTTTTTGGCGCTATTGGGTTATTTAATTCGACAGTATCACTGGTGATTTAAATAAAATAAATAGGATACAGTTATTACCTTGTAATTCGATATTTAAGCAATTACAGGTATTACCTTGAATGGCACGCAGAATAGCGTCACGAGTCTTAACGCCCTGTGAATTAACGGTTAACTCATTTACAGACGTTGTATTTACAATATTATGTGGGTATTTTTTAGTATGTTTATGCTTTTTAGCTGCTACTTTCTTACGCTAAATAAGTACATTAATTATGAGTAAGACTCAAATAAACTCGCTTACTGCATATATCTGCAGCAAGCGTTATTAATTGGCTAATCTTTTTTGGTAGGTAATAGACCAAAGTGATGATATGCGCTATCTGACACAATTCTTCCACGGGGTGTACGTTGAATAAAACCTTGTTGAATCAAAAAAGGTTCTATTACATCTTCTATCGTTTCTCGCTCTTCGCCAATCGCAGNCTACGGGGCCACCCATAAACTTTTCAATAATGGCGAGTAAATATTTACGATCCATGTAATCAAAACCGCTTTTATCTACATCAATCATATCGAGTGCTTGTTTTGCCACCTCGGCATTTACTGTGCCATCTGACTTTACTTGCGTGTAGTCACGTACCCGACGAAGTAAGCGATTAGCAATACGCGGCGTACCACGTGAGCGTTGTGCTATTTCGGTTGCGCCCTCTTCACACATTTCTAAATCAAGATAATGCGCAGAACGCCCAACAATATGCGATAAGTCTTCCACCGAATAAAATTCTAAACGTTGGACAATACCAAAACGGTCACGCAGTGGCGATGTTAGCGAACCTGCTCGCGTAGTTGCACCAATAAGCGTAAACGCAGGTAAGTCTAGTTTTATAGAGCGTGCAGCCGGTCCTTCACCAATCATTATGTCAAGTTGGTAATCTTCCATTGCTGGATAGAGTATTTCTTCAACTTGCGGACTTAACCTGTGTATTTCGTCAATAAACAGTACGTCGCCCTCTTCTAAATTAGTCAGTAGCGCTGCTAAATCACCTGCTTTTTCTAACACCGGACCTGATGTTGTTTTAATACTTACATGTAACTCGTTGGCAACAATGTTCGCAAGCGTTGTTTTACCTAAACCTGGCGGACCAAATATTAAAAGGTGATCGAGTGCTTCGCCGCGAGTTCGCGCAGCTTCAATAAAAATTTCCATTTGCTGTTTAACATGCGGTTGCCCTCTATAATCAGCTAAAAGCTTTGGCCTTATTGCGCGATCTATAGAGTCTTCGTTTGGTTTTTCTGTCGCATCAATTAAACGATCCGCTTCAATCATGGGTTACTCACAACATTGATTTTAAAGATTCTTTAATAAGAACCTCAGTAGACATATCTGGTTTACTTACCGATTTTACTGCTTTTTGTGCCTGTGGCAATTTATAACCTAACGCAAGCAGTGCCGATACAGCATCGTCGGCTGCATTATTAGCAATACGTGCATCACTTAATGGTTCTATTACAGCGCTATCGCTGTATGGTGTAAATAAATCGTTGCCCCAATCTTTTAATCGATCTTTCATTTCGAGCACCAAACGTTCCGCTGTTTTTTTACCTACACCAGGTAATTTAACAAGCGATGTTGAGTCTTCGTTATTCACACAACTCACAAATTGTTTAGCCGACATACCCGATAGAATGGCTAAGCCAAGTTTTGGTCCCACACCATTTGCTTTTAACAACTCTCTAAATAAAGCGCGTTCTACTTTATTATTAAAACCAAATAAAAGTTGAGCGTCTTCGCGTACTACAAAGTGTGTATAAACAATCGCGTTTTCACCCACTTTTGGTAAGTCGTAAAAACAGGTCATAGGCATTTGCACCTCATAACCTACACCACTTACCTCTAGTAATATCTCTGGTGGTTGTTTTTCAACTAAAATACCATTTAAGCGACCTATCATATTTATTTCCTTAAACGTCCTCTAACGATTTTGCTTGCGCTGCCCGCTAGTTTAATTAAATTTTGTTCTGAGTGAGCATGGCAAATTGCAATTGCTAGTGCATCTGCTGCATCTGCTTGAGGTGTACCTGGTAGCTTTAAAATATTTTTTACCATGTGCTGTACTTGTGTTTTATCGGCGCCGCCGTTGCCCACCACTGCTTGTTTTATTTGTCTGGCTGAATATTCAAATACAGGTAAATCAGCCATTGCAGCACCAACAATGGCGGCTCCTCTAGCTTGACCTAGCTTTAAAGCTGAATCGGGGTTGTGCGCCATAAATACTTTTTCAATGGCAAAGGTTTCTGGCGAAAACTGTTCAATAAGCTGCGTAATGCCTTGGTAAATCATTTTAAGTCTTACTGGAAAAGGGTGATCGGCTAGTTTTATACAGCCACTGCCTAAATACGTAAACTTAGAACCTTGGTGTGCTACAACGCCATATCCGGTCAAACGTGAGCCCGGATCGATCCCTAAAATTATGGCCAAACAGTGCTCCATTGTTATTATTTTTAAATTACGCTAATAATGCCAGAGCACTGTATAAATTACCAGTACAAAGCAAAAACAAAAATGCCCACGTATAAAGTGGGCATTTAAAGGGTTTTGCTCTTTTTGGTTTATGCTAAAGCACGTACCAAACCTTGGGTATTTTGCTTAAGCGTTCGGGCAATCATAAAATACCCTAAACCAGCTACAAATATACCACCAGCAACTGGACCAATAATCCAGATATGAGGGTGTAGTTTACCAGCAAGATCAAACATTTGTTGTTGCACAATTAATAAGGCTATATCGCTAAAAAATGCGGCTACTAAGCCAGCCAAACCACCTAGTAATAAAAACTCATACAAGGTCGCATTTTTAATTAATCGGCTTTTAGCCCCAAGCGTTCGTAATATAACAATTTCTTGCATGCGCTCGCCTAAGCTTGCTTGTACTTGCGATATAAGTACAAGCGCACCACATAACACAACAATTGCCAGTACAAACCCAATAGCAAGCGATACCTGCTTAATGGTTGATTGAATTTGCTTAACAAAGTTATCAATATCAATTGCTGTAATAGTAGGATACGTTCGAAGCAACTGGCTAAAGTCACGTTTTTGCTCTGGATTTATACGCACCGACGAAATATAGGTCGCCGGAAAATCAGCAAGTACATCGGGACTCAAAATAATAAAAAAGTTAGGTTTAAGTGTTGCCCAATTAACTTTACGCACGCTGGTAATTTTAGCGTCGAACGACTGCGCACCTATTAAAAAAGTCAGCGTATCACCTATTTTAACATCTAAGCGCTCTAGCATCGACTCTTCAACAGACGCCTCAGCTACCGCGTTTTCACCAAACCATTCGCCTTCTATTACTTCGTTTTGAGCGGGTTCGTCTTTTAGCCATGTTAAATTAAGTTCACGGCCTATACCTGAGCGCGCGTCTTCATCTTTTTCTTCATTATCTTGCAGTGATACGCTGCGTGCTACCAGCTCGCCGTTTACCGCATTTACGCGCCCACGTATAGTTGGGTAAAATTCAGATACCTGAATTTTTTTCTGTTCTAAATACTCATTTATTGGCGCTAAATCGTTTTGTGTAATATTAACCAAAAATGCATTAGGTGCATCATCAGGTAACTGCGACTGCCAATCAGATATCATGTCATTTTTAAGCACCACTAAAAACAGTAATAACTTAATAGCGAGTGAAAAACTAATTAACTGCACCGCGTTTACATTCGCACGTTTTTGAATAGAAGCAATCGCCAGTGACCAACTATTACCTGGTTTTAAACCCAGTTTACGCCCGCCACCAAATATAAGTTTAGATACAACAAACAACACGCCAATCAGTGCAAGAGTTGATGTAAATAAAATAAGTGTAATTTTTATGTTATTGCTAAATAACCACATTAATAAAAATACGGTTAATGCACTCATAGTTAAATGCACACGGCTTACCGCAAGTTTATCGCCTAAGTTACGACGCAATACGCGAAGTGGTGGAATATCAAATAAATCAAACAAAGGTTTAATAGAAAACATAACAGCACAAATTACACCGGTGCTAATAGCCACTAACCATGGCTTAAAACCACCCATAGGAAGCTCTGTCCCCATACTTTTTGATAAATAACTCGTTGCAACTTCTTGCAAGCCA
>NZ_AUTQ01000205.1 GCF_000498095.1 Pseudoalteromonas sp. TB64 | reverse complement strand
CAGCCATAGGGTCTAAAACGCCCGTCAGCTCTGGTGTTGCTCCGCAACGAGCTGACTCGACGCGCTATCGCGCTAGCGTTGTAGACCCAGCGCGAATGCACCGAGCTACGCCCTGTACTACCCGCCATACTGCCGCGCCTGACAATGCAATGGGTGCCCCATAATTTGCATTTTTCATCTGCTGTTATTTTCTACGAAAATAGATGGTTCGATATCAATTTGTGCCAAATTTTAATCGAATTTCGCTGATGCGAAACATTATCGCGGTTAGTACAGACCAGCTGTACATTCGCGCGACTCCATACATTTCCGGCTGCGCCTCCAACGTATTACGCGAGCTACTGGCCTCATTCTGAGGCGCTTTTTTTGCAGTTTTTCGTGCCGAAAAATGCCATTTTAAAACCTGTCTTTCAGACAAAAACCGCCCTCAAAATAAACTTATTATTGAATTTTTTAGAAAAGAATAAGGGATTTAGCTTAATAAAAATTAGGTGAAGTAAGGGGAGAGGTAACTACTTATTCAAACTGTTTGTTGCTGAGCTGCGCAGTCAAACGTGTTTGTTTTTTATCATGAATTCATTAAATTTGAAAGCATAAATTAATGATTACTGAGGTATAAAAATGAAAAATAATGACGTTACTGATATTGCTATTAATCCAGCCAGCGGTCTTCCTATTACTAATGCGAGTTGCAATATCGTAGATGTAGGCGGCAATGTGGTAGGCCAACACGATAGAGTAATGACTGTTTTCGAGGTTGAAAAATCGATAGCGGACTCTATAGAGCACGATTGTTTTGATGCATTTGACTCGTTTGATGATGGTTTTTAATGCCCAAAATATTGAAAGCAATTAGTCGGTATCGAATAGAAATCGTATATTCGACCATTGCATTTGGTGGCTCAGAGTTACTGTTTTCACTGTACCAATCAACTGAAGACTTAGCTTGGTTTATAGCTCTGAGTTTGTTTTGCACTAAGATGGCTATTGGCATAATTAACTACGAGCAATATTGCCAAAGTAATAAGCGTAGTATGAAGGTAGCGCTAAAATATTTGTTATTTAAATTTGTATAAACCTGTTTATTTGTCCTAAACGCAAAGCGTCCTGATTTTATTAGGGCGCTTTTTTTGTGTAATTATTTTTATAATGCAGCGATCTATATCATGTTATCTTTAAGTTTGTTGCAGTGAATATAGGCTTAAATTAGGCTCTTGCTATGAATCTTTATAATGATATTTTTGAAACGGTATTAGCGTTAAATGAGCCTAATAATAGCGAAGCTGATAGTGATTGTAACCTCAACTTAAAAGAGGTTAATTGGGCTCACTACCTCAGTATTTCAACTAATAAAAAGTTAGTTCTTTTAGAAAAGCTTGGCAATTTTGATTTAGTAAAATCGGGCAATAAAATTGCACTTTTAAAATATGATACTCAAAATGCTCACTTACTCGCTGTAACAAACACCAAAATAACTAAAAATTCAGGCTTATAGAGTTACAAATTGTATTATAACGCGCTTTGATTCGGTATATACCCCAAAGGGTATTGCTGATCATGTAATTTTCAAACATATACTCGCGAGCACTGAGGTGCTAATTACAGGTTTTCATAAAGGAGGTCGTGATGGGCGTTTTTGGAACTCAAGAATTAGCACCGCATTCGAATCGGGGCACTTTGTGTACTTTTTAGATTATGAAAAAAATGAAATTTTGCATGCTACTAGCCCAGAACATTTCAATGCGCTTACTCATTCAATGGAAGTTAAATACTCAGGCTTCAAAAAACATAAGGTGATAATAGCTAATTCGTTAATTGAAAATATTTAAAATTATATTAGCTAAAATCTTTCCATGTAAAAAACTAGTATTGCCAATCTTCATAAGCTAAAGGCAAACTGTTTAGTAAGTCTCGGCGCTCGCGCCAGTTATGAAGATGCTTATCCATCAATGCTTTAAAACGTTCATTGTGGTGTCGTTCAAGTAGGTGGATTAGCTCATGCACTAAAATATATTCTAAACATTCAGGTGGCTTTTTAGCAAGTTCAAGGTTGAGCCAAACCCGCTTTGCCTGAATATTGCAGCTGCCCCATTTTGTTTTCATTTTTTTGATATTAAGTGAGTCTGCTTTTACGCCTAGTTTTTTTTGCCATGAGGGCAGTAACTTTTCAATTGATCGTTGCATTTCATCACGATAAAAGCGGTTTAATAACTTGAGGCAATTATCGGGTGATGTATTCTCATTCACTTTTAACTCTAACTGACCGCTACCTTTCGCGGTAACGGTAAATTTACCCTCAGGCTTTTTTATTGCTAGCCGGTATTTTTTTCCCCAAAGGTAATGACACTCACCATTGACCATTTCACGGATTGACTGTCGTTCTTGCTTGGTAAAGTCAACTTGTTGCTTTTTTATCCAAGCAAGTTTGTTAACAATAGCAAGCCGAATGGTTTGTTCGCTTGTTTTATTAGGCACCGATAATCTAACCTTACCATTGGGCGGTAAAACACTTAGATGGATGTTCTTAATGTCTCGTCGATTAATTTCAACATCAATACCGCCAATTTGTATCACTTCAGTATTAGCTTTATCCACTAATGATATTCCTTTTGGGCTTTTACAAGCTCCATAACTTCATTAATATCAACTTCATAACTTGATGTCTCTTGCCTAATTGCATTAACAATCTCACGCTCTTTAAACCTATCGCCAAGCCACTCAGCTTTTTTTGTGTAGCGCACTGCGGTATCAATTTTACTTGTAAGTACTTCATCATTGCCAAAATTATCGTAAATAGCCTGTTTGGCAGGGCTATCTACTGAAGTAGGGTAGTTATGGGCATTATTGCCTGTCGGGTTCACAACTTTTTTAGCTAAAGCTTTAATTTGTTCTAGGTAGTCTTGGTAGCTTATAGCTTGCTCTCTGCGCTGCGCAATAATAGCGTCAAGTAATGTAGCCATACTTTCAAAGTACTTAGGGTTTACAGGATTTTCATCAACGATGGTTTTTCTAACGTTATTTTCAATCGCTTCCGCCATCGATTCTTCATTATTTCTAATGCCTTCAGGTAATGAATCAAGTCCTGCGCCATTATTATTTACCACTAAATCTATTAAGCCAAGTTCCTCAAAATCCATGAGTACTTCGCTGTCATCAGCACGAATATACATATCAAGCAAATGTCGCATTGCAGGCTCAAAGCGTTTCATTTCGAGTAAGTCGCCACTGGCTAGTTTTACTTCGTCACGAACTTTCTCAAAATAAGCGACTTCTTTTTTTATTTTTTCAGCTTCAGTCAGTGAATAACCAGCTTGATCCATCTCATTTGCAACATTGGTGTATGCACGTATAAGTTTGGCAACGGTTTGATAAAGGGTTAAACGCAGTGCTTCTTTTTCATTGCGTTCGTTTTCATCTGTTGGTTCAACTCCTGATTCACCACAAAAGTAATGAATAAAGTCTTTAGTATTTCTTGGTGCTTTTACTGGTTCACATAAAGCTCTAACAGCTTCTAATGCATTGTCTAAATCAGATTTAGATTCTTTGAGGCGATCTTTTAATAAACCAGCAACATCGTCTTCATCGTAACCATCAAAAGCTTCAGCGGTAAAATCTTTAATCGCTTTATCTAATGAGCGAAATAAATCTTTATAATCGATAATATAACCATAGTCTTTATCTTCACCGTCAAGCCTATTTACACGGCAAATTGCTTGAAACAGATTATGATCAGCCATTTTTTTATCAATGTATAAGTAGGTAGCAGAAGGAGCATCAAAACCGGTTAATAGCTTATCTACTACAATAAGTAACCGCATTTGACCAGGTTCTTCAATAAAGCGTTTTTTAACAGTTTTTTCAAACTCTTCTACGCGTTTTGCTGCTTCTTCTTCCGGTTGCTCAAAATAGTCAGCCAACATTTTGCGATAGGTTGCATATTTAAATAACTTTTCTGTTTTACCTTCACCCGTTTCTTCGCCTTTAATTGTACTTGCTGCTGGTTTATAGCTAGTCACAATTGCACATTTGTTAGCTAAGTCTGATTTACTAAATAAGTCATAAACAACACAGGCCTGATGAACGCTTGCACAAACTAACATAGCATTACCCCTGCCAGACATAAGTGCAGGTTTGATCTCCATATCCATTAAAATGTCACTAACAATTTGCTCTAAGCGAGATTTACTCGAGAGAACTTTTTGCATCGTGCCCCATTTTTGTTTGAGCTGCATTTTTGCAAGGTTTGAAAGCCCTTTTGTTTTTGCAGCAAACCACTGGTCTACTTTTTTATCAGAGGTTAAATGCTGATCTATATCTCTAGCTTCATACCTTAAGTCAAGTACTACACCATCATTTACAGCTTCATCAAACTTATAGGTGTGAATGTATGGGCCAAATACCTCTAAAGACTTTTTCTTGTCCTTTTTCATTAATGGTGTACCAGTAAACCCAACAAACATAGCCTCAGGTAAAAGCGCTTTCATTGCTTCGTGTAACTTACCCGACTGCGTTCTATGACACTCATCCACAAACACAAATAAGTTGCCTTTAGCAGCAAAGTCATTTGGTAAGTTTTTAGTCAGTGCTTCAAGATAATCTTTTGTTGCTTCTTCATCGTCTTTATCGCTGGGAGCTTCACCATTGCGGCCAAATTTGTGCACTAATGAGCAAAATA
Organism: Pseudoalteromonas sp. TB64; assembly: GCF_000498095.1. Lineage (GTDB taxonomy): Bacteria > Pseudomonadota > Gammaproteobacteria > Enterobacterales > Alteromonadaceae > Pseudoalteromonas. The sequence continues at coordinate 8,500 of NZ_AUTQ01000205.1, read as the reverse complement.
GCCAAGGGTTAGGTTGGTTTAAGGTGGCAACTAAATCTTGGCCACTTTGGGTGCGATATATCTCTTCATCAACACCAGAAAACACCTTCTCAATTTGTTCATCTAGTTCGGTTCTATCCGTCACGATTAATACTCGTGAGTCCGTTATGTTTTCGCGTATCCACTTAGCGAGCCACACCATAGTGAGGCTTTTACCTGAGCCTTGAGTGTGCCAAATAATACCATCTTGCTTTGCTCTTACATGTTTTTTAGCGGCTTGAATACCAAAAAACTGATTATGCCGACAGGTTTTTTTAACGCCTGCATCAAACACAATAAAGTCATGTATGAGCTGCAAAAACCGATGTTTATCGCATAATTGAGCAAGATGAGTATCTAGTAAGGTGTCTGCTGTTACCCCCGCAGCTGGTAAGCCTTGTGTACTATTTGGCTCTTTCCATTCTAAGTAATATTTCTCAGTGGTTTCAATAGTACCGTAGCGTATACCTTGCGTATCGTTACCCGCCATAACCAGTTGCATGGTGCTAAAAAAATTACGAATAAAATCTTTTTTCTGGTTATCTAAGTTTTGACGAATGCCTTCACTTACTGAGACCGATGAGCGCTTTAATTCAATTACGCCTAGCGCAATACCGTTTACATAAATTACTATATCAGGGCGCTTTCTTTTAGGTGAGAGCTGGTCGCCTTTTACGGTTACCTCTTCAGCAATCGCAAAATGATTAGCTTCTGGGTTCTCCCAATCGATCAGCCAAACTGTTTGATTTTGCTGTCCCGTGCCTTCTTTTTCTTTTACGCCATAACGCAGTAGCCGGTATACATCTTTATTAGCATCAAATAGCTTTTTACCTTCGCCTAGGGCAGCGGCAGCGTCTAATTTTCGTAATGCACGCTTAATAAGTGCTTCAGGTGTTCTACGGGCTTTAAGCCATTTAGTAAGTAATGCCGTTTCAATGTTGTTGTTGCCTTCGCGGTATTCCCAATCACCTAAATAGTCGTAATTTAGCTGCTCTTTGAAAAATGTTACTGCTCGGTTTTGGGTTTTTCGTTCTAATTGACCAACATTACTCATACTACTTCCTTGTTTGCGTTTTCTTTTTTGTTTTTGTTGAACCACATAAAATAGACAGCATTTCTTGTCCATGCTTTATTATTTGGGTTTCTTCCCAGCTATCGTCTTGCTCCATTAGTTGTAGCATTTCATATAGCTTTAGGCTATCGATCTGATTTTTCTTTAACCCAGCGGTAAAATGATTAAGTTTTGTTTTAGGGGGGAAATTACTTAAACGTGAATTTTTACTATGACTTATTAAGCACAAGTTACCGAACTCATGAAGCGAACCACCTTTAAGTGGTTCGAATTCATTCATTGGATGTTGCGGATAAAAGTGCTCAACAGAGCTTCTAAATGTAAATTCGAACTCAGAAATAACAGCTGTTGAATTACGTTTTTTTCGCCAAAGCAAATAATCAAGATAGTTAAAAACAAAGTTATTCTCTATTTCCCCAAAACACAGCTTATCAATATTAATATCATTTGCGGTTAAATTTTTTGGATAGTCGTTTGATTTCGAATTATAAATCATTTCAAAGTACGTTCTACCCTCTTGGTGAGAGAGAAAACGGTCAAATATAAAGCGTTTAGCTACCCGTCTTAGGTGCTTCATGTAACCTTCAAAATCCACTTCTTCTGCGTTGTATAGATAGTAAAGAGCAGCATTAAGCCAATGCTTATAAACCAAAGTCGGAGTGGAAACATGAAAAGCCGACAGCAACATTAGGCATACTCGGTTTTCTCCCTTAAAGCCATCTTCATCATCTAGTTCATTACTGCCACCAAAAGTGTTTATATAGCTTTGGCTTTTTGTATTATAAAAATGCAGACGCTTTAAGCTCCATTTATCTTTACCGTCACTAAATTCACGTTTGATGATGAATTGGTCAAAAAGGTATTTGCACTTTAATAATGCATAAACGAAGTCTTTTACTGCTTTAACTTTATTGTTGCTGTCTTTTAAATATCTATCAAACTGTTCTAGTAAGCGCTTATCATCTAATGCGATGTCTTGTTTTGTTAAAACTCGTAACACATGAAGTAAGAAGTTTGAAAAGTTAATCACGCTATTAAAGCGCTCAGGTGTAAGCGAAATATCTGTCCCTAAAGACGACGTTGGTGGCTTGGCTAACATGTCATTTAGCGAAAGAGAGGCGCTTTCAATTCTTCCGCTCTGTTTTGTTTTGGCTACGCTTTCAATACACGCAGCTAAATCAGCATAATTTATTGGCGTAAATTGCCCCCAGTCGTCTTTACCAAATATGCAGTGGCGCTCATCTGGGTTAAAACCATACTGAATGTAACGTTCCATATTAGCGGTAGCGTCCCAGACCTTACTTAATAATTCTTTATCATTGTCATCGGTTAGCACCGACATCAATCTTGCTTTAATCACTTCATGCTTTTCAAGCTGTTCACCACGATTATTCATTACCTCAAAGTAATGATTCAAATCGGTATCTTCTGGTACACAAACACGAGTAATTTCTACTTTATCGAATAAGTAAGAGCAAAAACCTTCTAGCTTAGCTCCAAGCGCTAATAAGCCCTTTTCAAGTAATGTATAACCATTAATTACATCTAAATTATAGTCATTTGTGCTTAGATGCTCTAAAGCAACGCCCTGAATCAAACTTGCAAAAGTGTCAGATGACTTCTGACGACTTTCAAAACTGAGATTTACTACGTCATACCAACCCATATCAAAGGTTTGATACTTAGTGACCATACGTTTAAGAGCAAAAGCCAATAAGGTGAGGGTCGTAAAGCGCTGCTGGCCATCTATGACTTCATAGCTGTCATCTTTGCGCTTAAACACCACCAATGTCCCAATATAATAAGTTTGATTTGGTTTATTTTCCTGATAATCCAACACATCTTGTATTAATTGATTAATTTCACCTTCACCCCATGCATAGTTACGTTGATACATAGGGACTAAATATCGGTTAGTATCACTTAATAACTCTTTAACTTTGTAACTATGTATCTGATTGTTCGCGATGACTTTACTGCTTTGCACCTTGAGTGCTTGGACATTATTCATAGTATTTCATTTCCTCAAACAGATTAGCGATCTCGGTAAGCTTAGTTCCATTACATTCAGACTTTTTCAATGTTGGTAAAGGCCAATTTAATACATCACTTGGTTGTACTGCTTGTTTTATTCGCTCAAACACATTATGGGTGAGTGCATGTTTATTCATGCGCTCAATACCAACAACCTGCATTTTCAAGCGGCAGCTATAAGCCCAAATAAACAGCTTTTCTATAGCTTGCGATAGCTCATGTGGGCCAAACTTATCTAAATAAAAAATCACCGCGCAATCAAATAGATTACGTATATAGCCATCACCTGTTCGTGTACGTGAACTGTAGCTGTTAAGTGTGTATAAAATCTCACAAGCACGTGGTTCTAGTTCGTTATCTAATATGCGAATAAGCTGCTTAGGGTCGTTATTTTTGCTATTACGTTCATCGCTCACTATCTCAGCAATTTTTTGCTGATAATGACTCGTCATTTCAAAAAAGCGCCTACCGTTTATAATCATTTGATCAAGGTGGAAAGGAAAACGCATATGTTGATGATCAATATGGCGCTGATATTGCGCGTTATAGTCATCAACAAAGTGATGGGAAATGCGAAGTGGTTCTACATACGGGTAAAGACCAACCTGGTCAAGATTTACCCCTTTAAATAATCCCACTTGTGATTTGTTAAAATACAGTGCCGATTTCCCTTGTGCCCAGTTGCGAATACGAAATAAGTAGTTAGCAAACAATCGTGCTAGCTGTTCGCTCTCTAAGCTTTCCCAATGGCGTACAGAATCGGCTTTTAATTCGGTTTCAGCGTCTGAAAACTCACGTAAATGAAAGGCTTTTAACAAATCGTGCGGATCTAAATCTCGGCCTCTGGCATTTTGTGAATCAAAAAACTGAAAGGCTTCAGATACATCATTAAGTACAAAAGTAACCACTTCACAGTGTTTCAATAAAAACTCAATATCGGCCTCGGTAAAATCACTTCGTGCTACCGCGCGTTTAGCTGCCATAAAATTTTGATGTAAATTACGATGCGATATATCACTATTAAAGGTTTGACGTTGTAAAAAATTATTAATTGGTTGCTCAAGTGAGAGCAGCAATGTTTTTACATCTTGACGTTTAATTTGTGCATTGGAGTCATTTGTATTGAGCCGTTCATCTAGCAAGGCTTTTACTAATAGCACAAGTGTGAGCGTACGTTGCTGCCCATCAACAATGTCGAGCGTTTCTTGTTTTTTTTCTGAATGTTGATGAAATACAATAGATCCAAGGCGGTAAGCTAATTTACCTCTATAAATTTTTAAATCGCCGAGCAAATCAGCAAGGTTAGCTTGTGTCCATTTGTAAGGGCGTTGATAGTTGGGTATAGCTAAATTACTCTTTTTGAGTAATGTGCTAACCGATATAATGTCCTTATTAAGTTTTCCTGTCATAGTTATTATTTCAACTTCACATTTTAGATTATTAAAACTCTTTATTTATAAAGTAATCAAGCAAATTGATTTAAATAAAGTTTATAAATTACAACTTGTTATGTTTTTTTTTGCTTTATAAAATCACTAAATTGATTATCTAGTCAAGCAACGGTCAAGCAAATTAATACCAGTGTGGTACGTAGCGCATTGCTTTGGTTCCTGCATCGGCATCATAAGGTTTAATTAAGCCCGCATGGACTGTATCCTTTATTATTCTGCTTACCATTGCGCTATTCTTTTCTGCAATAGCAAAGCGCTCGCGTAGCGACTTATTATTCATATGCTCTCTGTTTACATGCTTTAAACAACAATGCTGATAACAGGCACGAATACGATCTTCTTTGTCCATTTCAGCAAACTCCCTATGACCAAATAAAACAGAACGAGTATGGTGCTCAGTTACTTCAAATAAAGGGGCAGGTAATTGATATAACTCAGTTTGAAAAATAACTTTATCAATACCCGTACCACGCTCTTCACAAATATTAATACGACGCATAAAAGAAGCTAGCGCTTCGTTACGGCTTCTGGGTGGGGAATCTAAAAATCGATCTGTATCGACTAGCGGAATACCAGGGTTGGTTATTTCCATGCGCGTATCAAATAGCTCAACCATAGGTCCAGTGCCTGTTAACGAAAAATCTTGATGAATAATAGCGTTAGCCGCTAATTCGCGTATTGCTAGCTCTGGATACATAGGTACTTCTTTACGAAATGCTTTGCCAATTTCTTCATTAGAAGGTAGTAGGGTCTTTAAATAATCTATAAGTCCCTCAAAGCCAACGGCATAGCCTTTATTACCTTCGAGTTCTCGTACTGTTTCTACTCGGCTATTCCCTTTATACTGTACTAACCGCACTGCTTTACGAGCTAAATGCTGAAAATCTTGCAGCTTTTTAGCAAATAATATCGCCCCTAAATTGGTAATATGCCATTTACCCGCTTGCGTTGCACTAATGAGTTTATCAGCTTCAAGCGCATTTAAAATCCCTTCGCGACCTTCAGGCAGTGGTAAGTTAACTAAGTCAAAATAAGAGGGGTAATCTATAAGCTTTAGCACTTCTTCAACATTGCAGTTTTCTGCTGCTAATTGTTGCTCAAACGGGGTGTTATCAAATACGCGCCATAACGCACGTTCTTTTTCGGGATATTCACGTAGCTTTTTTTTATAAGAGCCAATACGAATAAACTCTGTACCATCAAATTGCACAGGTGTATGCGCTGCTGCCTGCACCTCCAAAATAACAACAGGTAAATCGTTAACATGGGTAAACTCGTAAAACTGAAAATGTATTTTGGGTGCGGTTTTTTGTAACAACCAGCTCTCTAGCTCTTGCCCTTTATGCTTTTGAGTTGAAGGTTTAAAGTTCGTACCAATTACATCATGGGTCTTATCATCTACACCATAAACTAAGTACGCAGTTTGTTTGCCAAGTAGCGCGGCTGAGTTTGCGAGTGCAGAGATATATTCGCCAATTTTAATCACATCAACATTATGCTTAAATTCCACCCATTCGGTTTCATCGGGTAAATGGCATAACTCTTTTAACAGAGCTCGCAGCTGGGCAAGGCTTTGTTCTGTCGGCATCAGCTACCTCCATCCTGTTCAGTCTCAAGACTTTTAAATGGCAACCTTGTGCGGCCTGTGAGTAGCTGTTGCATCATGCCTTGTTTGATTTGACGGGTTTTCGTCAAGCGTTGTTCAAGGGTTTGGATTTCGTTATCCATATCCGAGAGGATAGTGGCAATTGCGGTTTGTTCTTCTTTGCATGGCAGCAGTACAGGACAACAATTGATAGCTTTCTGATCAATAGTTGTCATTGTTGCTGTCTTTGAATTTGCTATTAAATGTAGCCTTGAGTGTTTTGCCAAGCAGTTAAGGTACACATAATTATAATCTGCAATTTTAGGATTAACTCTAACTCTAATCAGATGGCTATCAAATACAACTTTCTTATCGCTTTTAGGTAAAACATTACAGAATGCTATGCCATTAGGAACTATAGATGAACGAGTAAAGAACAAGTCGCCTTCATTGACCTTAAACGCTTTTAATTCTGTTTTCGATGCATTGAATAGCTCTAACGATTCAACTGAGATCGGAGCTGAAGTATACATGTCTGATACGTTAATAAGCGGGACACCTTTTCCTTTTCGTGCAGGTTCATAAAATAGCCCATTTTGCATAGGAACAAGAGATATGTCAGCAATTGTAGAAACATCCCAATCCTCAGGGATTTCGCCTAGTTCGCTGGGTTTTGTGCCTTTTTTATGGCCTTGTTTTTCACCTTCGGTGTAAGTGGCGAATTGGGGTAAACGAGTTTTGCCTGTTAGCAGTTGCTGCATGGTGGCGGTTTTAATCGCTTGCTTTTTGTCTATTAGGTTTTCTAATTCCGTTAATAGCGCATCAACATCGGATAAGGCATTGGCAATGGTGGTTTGTTCTGGCAACACAGGAAGTGGAATCGGTAAGTTTTTTAACATCCCCGCATTTAAAACAGCCATAGTTCCACCTTGGGCACTAGTTTCAAGATGATTTTGTACTATTTCCGATTCAAACATGTATTTAAAAAAATTAGAAGATATTTTTTTTGAGTCAAACCTGAACCGGATAAGCCGGGGATTAATCACTCCTGCCTTGGCCGAAGAATTAACAACAAGTAACTTCCCTGCTGTACCAACTAAACTAAGCAGAATATCGCCTTCAGTTACAGCGCAACTTTTTAATTCCCTATACTTTTTTTCATCAATAAAATAGTTTCCATAAGTAAGATCACCCCTTATTACTTGTTCTTGACCGTAAACTTTGAATCCAGATTTTACATATATATCTTTTGTCAAACTTGAACCAAAAGGCCCAGCTTTTAAAGCGGGGCTTTGACCTGAGTTAAGTTCATTTAAAGTTGCTTCTGGCCAATCAGAGGGGAATTCACCCAATTCAGCTTGATAAAAATTTTGATTTTGTCTGATGTGATCTTTCATTATCTGATGCTCTCCAAGCCCATCGTTTCTAGGTGACCTGCGACTTTAGAGCTTAAATCATCAACTGACTGGGTGAGTTTTGGTAATGGTGTGCTGTAGCGTTCTTCTAGCTCTTTTACGCGATTTGCCATTTGTTGAGTAACACGCTCAATTTCAGCAACTATATTGGTTTGTAATGTGGCTAACCACTTATCATCAACAATTAGGGTTTTGATTTCTTCAATAGTGAGTTGTGGATATTGGTTAAATACAGCTAAATCTAATGCTTCTTGCGCTTCTTTTACTGCTTTTTTAGCAGCAGTTTCAGCGTTAAACAACTTAGTTGCTTGTTTAAGTGCTTTAACTTCGTCAGCATCGGTTGCTAACTTAGCTCTGGCAGCGACACTGGCTTTGGTGATTTTGTCTTTATCGTTCATGGCGTCAGCTAATAAACAATCTTCAGCACCATGTTCTTCAATATAGCTTTCAAGGGCTTGAGTGGCTGCGTCTTGTTTAGCTTGCAGGGCATCAATCTGCGCTTGAACACCTGCAAAGTATCGGGCAACAATCAGGCTTGGTGGAATAAGTTCAGCTTTGTACTTTGTTTTATTGATAATTAAATCAGGCGTTTCTTTGAGCTTTTCGCCCTTTTTAGCAATTAACTCCCGTAAGGTATTACCTGCTTGCCAATCGTCTTGTGCCAATACATACACATCGTCTTGTAGAGTTTCAGCCCAGTAGTCCATGAGGATTTGGTAAATATCGTATTTACTGAGTAGTTCGCTATTGGCATAGCTGCCCAGTAAGTTTTCTGAAATATTAAAGATAAACACTTTTGGATTATCACCGACTTTTATCTCTTTTAATTTAGCTTCGGGTATCCAATTTTTAAATGGCAATAAGCTGCGGCTAGCAAAGTCCTTAAATTCTTGATGCGCAAGAATGCTGCTTTTAACTTGGCTGG
>NZ_AUTQ01000204.1 GCF_000498095.1 Pseudoalteromonas sp. TB64 | reverse complement strand
TAGGGGCTGTTGATCTTTGTAGTATATATATTAATCAGCCCACATTGGTAGCCACATCATAGTAAATGCTAAAGCGAGCATGGAATGATAATTCCGTTCAAGCTTTTCATACCTTGTAGCTATCCCTCTATATTGTTTGATCCGACCAAAGGCATTCTCAACTAAGTGCCTATATTTGTACATGCACCAGTCAATATCTTCATTACCCACTAAACTGTTATCCTTGCGTGGAATAACGGGTGTAGCGCTATTATCACGAATAAACTCTCTTAGTTTTTCACTATCGTAGCCTTTATCTGCGACAACCACATTACTCGTTGGGCAATTGTCTACAAGTGACTCTGCATGGACGATATCATGCGTATTTCCACAGGATAATTCATAATAAACAGGCAATCCTCCGCTATCTACTGCAAGATGAATTTTAGTCGAATTGCCACCTCGACTCTTACCGATTGATTCATTGCCAGCGGTTCTTGCACCGCAACTATGCTGGTGAGCCCTGACAATACTGCCATCAATAAAGATCCAATCCATATCAGCATAGTGGGATAACACACGAAATAATTCATTCAAAATATCTTTTTTGGACCATAAATTAAATCGTCTATAGATAGCACTCCACGAGCCGAAATAAGACGGTAAATCTCGCCAAGGAATACCGGTACGCATCTTATAGAGTATGCCTTCGAGCGTTTTTCTATGCTCAGGCTTATTATAAATTCGACCACTTAAGTGCATTACTTTTGATAAGACATTCCATGTCGCGTCTGTTAACATTAATCTTGGCATGAGGGTTCGGTGTAACGTTTTTTAGCGAATTCAATTATACCTTATCCTCATGCTGTTTGTTTTTTATACCGCAAAGATCAACACGCCCTAATTAAAAAAAAGCTTCTTGCACACACTGCAATCGCTAAAGCGTCCTCTCACATAGATTCTTTAGCATCCACTGCAGTGAGAGGAAACCAAATCCCCGTATGGGGATTTTTTTATGCCTGATGAAAATCATTAAGCTTATATTCCATTTAACCTGAACCTGATTAAGGTATTCGCCAAGGTATTTAGCTGTAATGATATTAATGCTTTATCTAGCCAATGGTTTTAGTGGCAATAGGTTAATTGGCATGCCAATAGCTGGGTTGTTGCTAGTAAATGCACTGCAGTTAGGTGGTTAGTGTGGGAAATAGTTGCTTGAGATAGATTTATCTTGAACTTAAGTTACTTGGTTACTCATTTTAAGGGAGTGTACTAATTGCATTAAAACTGCGCTTAAATGCATTTAGCGTGTTTTAAAATATTAGCCTTTGAAATGTTCGAATGTACCATTAAAATTGCTTAGGTTAGCTTGTAGGGATTAATAGTAGGTATATGAGGGTTTATTGTAGAGCGTTAATAACGCTGATAAGTATAAACGTAAATACTAAATTAAAACTAGCCAGCACAGGGCTGACTAGTTTTAGAGATTAATGAGCGCTTTTAACTAGACCGTCAAGTGAATAAAGACCGCGTTTTTCGCTATTTTTTCTTTTTATTTCTTCAAGTGCACGTGCTTCAACAGCATCAAATAACGCATTTATTAATCTATTAAAATGCTGGTGCATTGCTGAGCGTGCAGCATTGGCGTCGTGTTTTTGTAATGCATTATAAATAGCGGTGTGCTCATCCATTACACAATCGTCATTATTTTTACATACGCTGTTATAGTCAGCCACAATTTGCGAATTGGTTAAACGTAAATCCCACAAGTTAGCAACAGCAAACTCGAGTGCTCTGTTGCGCGTTGCGCGAGCTATTATTTCATGAAATTCACGATCAGCTTGTTCTACATACAGACCTTCTTGCATTGCTACTAATGTTTTATGTAGCTTTGCTAGTTCTTCTTCTGTAATGCTTTGCGCTGCTAAGGCTGCAATTTCACCCTCAATTAACGCGCGAGCTTGAGTTAACTCAAACGCACTGATCTCTTGAGACTTTATTGGCGCGTCGTGTTTTTCAACAACGTAAACGCCAGAGCCTGTTTTTACTTCAACACGGCCGCGCACTTCTAATGCGATAATAGCTTCTCTAATCGTAGGGCGACTTACGTCAAACATTTCTGCTAGCTCTCTTTCTGGGGGTAAACGACTCCCAGCAGAAAACTCACCTTGGTTTATTAAAGACTCAACTTTATCAACTATGCGCCAAAATAAGCGACGATTTCCCATATTTTACCTTCATTACCTTAAGGACCATTGGCGCTAAGTCCTATAAAACCTAGAGCATAGACCAAATGTTAAGACGAAAGGTTACCGTAAAGTTAACCACAATGTCAAAAATCAAAAACGATGTTATTACCAAAAACTACAACATATTATTGGTAATTTTAGCATGTATTACCAATTTTAGTTGAAAATAAATTAATTGGTAATCTTGATTGGTAAATTTTCATGTGCTATTTTTGCTAACTAAATAGAGTTAGCTTATTAATTTTAATATGCCGATGGTAAGGTTTAACTGGCTAAAGGTTGTTTTGATAAAAATTATAAAAACAATATTTGAGTGACTATACGTATAAAATTTATTTATAACTCAAATAATTTAATGAACAACAAACCAATAAATTATTACATAAAGAGCATAATAAACGCACAAAATGCATTTTATATCTGCCTTTTACGTCAGTACGGCTTATTAATACCAAGTATTAAGTAAAGGTAGTGTACCAATATAACTTTTACAAAACACGGTGATTTCTGCAAAAAGCGTTGTTAGCAAAGCTTGTTAAAACGTGAGTATCACAAAAAAAATATGACAGATGTAATTAATTTCACATCTAGAGCGACCAAAGTGACTATAAAGCACTAAGGCGCATTAACTGATAGGCACGTATTTTACGTGACTTAAAGAGGTAGGTTATGTTGTTTTCTGAGTATATGAATGGTCAAAAACTATTACCGATCATCCAAACGGATTGCCCAAGGACGGGAGTTTCTATTACCCAAGCTATGCATGCTGCAGGAATAGATTTAGTAGAAGTAGTGTTACGTCACGAAAGCTCTCTTGAAGTGCTTGAAGCAATCAAATCGGCTATGCCAAATTTAAAAGTAGGTGCGGGTACAATTATTGATACGCCTATTTTAAAAGATGCGCTAAATGCTGGTGCAGATTACATTGTAACACCTGCTGTAACCCCTAAATTACTTGATGCACTAGTACAAAGTGGTGTGCCGGTATTACCGGGTGTTTCTAATACGTCAGATATTGCATTAGCTTATCAAGCTGGCTTTAGAGAAATGAAATTATTTCCGGCAAACCTTGCTGGTGGTATTAACTTTTTAAATGGCGTTAAAAGCGTATTTAGAGAATGCCAATTTTGCCCTACTGGCGGTATAAACGGTGCTAACTTTAATGACTTTTTAGCGCTTAAAAATGTATTTGCTGTTGGCGGTACGTGGGTTGTAGATGCAAAACACGTTGAAGACAAAAACTGGCAAGCAATTACAGATGCTTGTAAGCCAGTGTTGTCGCTTTAAAGTTAAATTAGACTTCCCATGGGCGTTGATTGTCGTTGGTTAACGCCCATCTTAAATTTAGCTATTAAGGCAACTTATACCTTAAATTTGCTTGTCATTTGGATAAATAACCCCTAATTGCGCTCGTGCTTCGTCAAGCACATTCATAACATTTAGTGAAAGTTGATGTGTATTAACATCTGATTCAAACTGATTTTGACTCGCTAATTTCATAAAATGCTCAACTTCAAATTTCATAAAGTGCTCATCAAACGCGATAGATACTAATTCACGCTCTCCATTATTTGCAATAAATTCTACTTTTCTAAGTTGTGATACAGCTTCGATACGAATACGACCAAGTTCACCTTGTATCTCGGTTATATTATCGCCTTGCGATATTTTAGAGTAACTAATAACCGCTTGTTTATCAGCGTAGTTTAGTAATACATCACCTGCGCCATCTACACCGGTATCAAGTAATACACCGCTTGCACTTACATTATTGGGGACTCCCCACAGTGCTATTAATAAATAAAGCGGGTAAATGCCTAAATCGACTAGCGCGCCGTTAGCAAACTCAGGTAAAAAAGTATTTGGGCGTTCACCATTTTTGTATTTATCGTAGCGAGACGAATACTGACTGTATTGCCCAATATATTTACGCGGTGTGCCTATTTTAACCATTGCTTGTTGTAATAGTGCAAAGTTTGGCAGGTGGGTAGTCATCATCGCTTCCATATATAAGCGTTGATGCTTTTTAGCTGTAGCAATGATGGTTGTTAGTTCTTTAGAATTTGCTGCTGATGGTTTTTCGCCAAGTACATGTTTACCAGCTTGCAAACACATTACGGCGTATTGTTTATGCAAGCTATTAGGGGCGGCTATGTATACGGCATTAACATTATGATCCTGACATACTTGCTCTATTGAGGTGAAGATTTTTGCTTGTACATTTTGTGGGTGCTTGGCTAAAAATGCTTTTGCGCTTGATTGTGCACGTGAACACACTCCATATAAGTTAAAACCATTTAATGTATTTGCAGCGGCTAATAAAGTGTCGCTAATAAAATTGGTGCCAACAATAACAAAGTTCATACCCACTCCTTAGAAAATAAAAGAGCGTTTATTCTATCATTTTTTTAGTTCTATATGCTCTAGGAGAGCAACCAAACCAGCGTTTAACATTAGCACTTAGGGTTGCTTGCTCTTGATACCCTAAAAGCTCTGATATGGTTGATAGAGTATATTGGTTTTGCGCTAAATAATGCGCAGCTAAAGCACGGCGTGTGGCATCTTTGAGTTTTACAAAGCTTGTATTATGTTTAGCAAGCTCCCGGTGTAAAGTACGCGGATGCATGCCAAGCGCAGCTGAAATAGTTTGGTTACTACATTGATAAATAGGGAGCATGGGTCTTATTAACGCACTGACTTGATTAGGTAATTGTTGTGCGTGCTCTGCATTTTTTGCTAAAAAGCTTAGCGCTGCCTGTACTTTGCTTTGTTGTGTATGTTCAAGCTTAAGTGCTAAATCACTTTTTGTAATTACAATACCGGCGCTATTGCGATGCTCTATCACTTTACAGCCAAAATAAGCGCTATAAGCACGTGTATTAGTACTTAATTTTTGGGGTAAAAATACTTTAATTGGTTTACAGCGATTATTACTCAGCTTTTTAATAATAGCTAACGCTAAACCAATGGTTAGTTCAAACGCTTGGTTAATATTAGGTAAGGGTTTTAGGTTAATTTCGAATGATAAAAATAAGCTTTTTTCATCCTCTAAAGGATGAGACGTTAAGCTCAGTGCCGGACTGTGTAAATGTAAGTATTTAACAACCCAGCTAAGTGCATCACCTAAATTAGTTCCGCTTTTTGCTGCTATTGCAACGTGCCCTAAAATATCAAAACTTTGCCTACTGGCAAGCTTAATACCAAAACTAGAGCAATTGAATTTACAAGCGCAGTACTCTAATAGTTCAGCGTAATAACGATAAGGTAAATATTGGTTTTCGAGGTTTTTAAAATCAACGTTAATATTACAGCTTTGCAGAGTTGTATGCGGATCTCCGCCTAATTCTAAAATTAGCGTATCTATACCCTGCAATGCCGTAGCTCTAATCAGACTGCTCATAGTTAACCTTAAGTATTGCTAAAAGTGCTAAAAAAATATCGAAAAATCACTGAAAAAAGCACTGCCAATTTATTAAAAATTAATAGTGCTAGCTAGTTAAATAATTAACCAGTTTAATACATTTACTGCAAGCCATGTCTAAAAATATCAAGTTTTACTGGCTTTTAAAATGCATTATTGCGGCTAAAGCGGTTTGAATTTTACTTAGGGTACACCATGAGCATCACAACATTTGACTACATTGTAATTGGCGCAGGCAGTGCCGGTTGCGTAATTGCCTCGCGGTTATCTGAGGACAAAAATGTAAGTGTGTGTTTAATTGAAGCTGGCGGTAGTGATAACAGCGCGTTTGTACAAATGCCTGCGGGTATTGCAGCGAGTGTGCCTTATGGCATTAATAGCTGGCATTACAATACCGTACCGCAAAAAGCACTTAATAATCGTTGTGGGTTTGTACCTAGAGGCAAAGTGCTGGGTGGGTCGAGCTCTACCAATGCAATGGTTTATATAAGAGGAAATAAATACGATTACGACCAATGGGCTTTTAATGGTAATACGGGGTGGGATTTTGATAGTTTATTGCCTTATTTTATTAAAGCCGAAAACAATAAAACGTTTATACGTAACGAACTGCACGGTGCAAAAGGCCCATTACATGTACAAGATTTAAATAATCCAAGCCATGTAAACCAGTATTTTTTAAATGCCTGCGCCGAGCAAGGCGTTAATATTAGCGACGATATAAATGGCAAAGAGCAAAGCGGTGCACGTTTATCGCAGGTAACTCAGCATAATGGTGAGCGCTGTAGTGCGGCAAAAGCGTATTTAACACCGCATTTAAACCGATTAAATTTAACTACATTAACGAATAGCCACGTTAATAAAATAAATATAAAAAACCACACCGCAAAAGGAGTACAAATAGAGCGTAATAACCTGGTTGTTGATTTGATTGCAAAAAAAGAGGTCATACTTAGCGCCGGTGCTATTAATTCGCCACAAATATTAATGCTTTCAGGCATTGGACCTAGGGAACACTTAAAAGCGCATAATATTGAAATTGCCGTACCGCTTGAAGGTGTGGGTGCTAATTTACAAGATCACCTAACGGTAGTGCCATTATTTAAAGCTAAATACAATAAGGGTACATTTGGAATGAGCCCATTAGGTATAGGGCATATTTTAAAAGGGTGTGTAGATTGGTTTAGTAAACGACAAGGGCGTTTAACCAGTAATTTTGCAGAGTCGCATGCATTTATAAAGCTATTTGAAGGCTCACCTGCGCCCGATGTACAACTAGAGTTTGTTATTGGGTTGGTTGATGATCATAGCCGTAAACTTCATTACGGACATGGTTGCAGTATTCATAGCAGTATTATGAGACCTAAAAGTAGAGGCACTATAACTTTAGCCGATAGAAATCCACGTAGCGCACCACTTATTGACCCTAATTATTTAAGTCACCCTGATGATTTAAAGGTAATGTTATTGGGGCTTAAAAAAACACTCGCTATTATGCAAAGCAAAGCCTTTGATAATATACGCGGAAAAATGGTTTATCCGCTTGATATAAATAATGATGATCAGCTTATCGCCTTTATTCGCCAAACTGCAGATACCGAATACCATCCGGTTGGTACATGTAAAATGGGGCAAGACTCAATGGCAGTGGTAGATAGCAGCTTACGAGTACATGCAATGAGTAATTTGCGCGTGGTTGATGCGTCTATTATGCCAAATATTATAACCGGTAATACTAATGCATCGGTTATTGCTATTGCTGAAAAAGCAGCTGATTTAATTAAACGCGAAAACGTATAATTAAATCAACTGTAGTAGGGCTATTAATTAGCTATAAAACTCATTTAACCATTGTTGCCAATCGCTCTCAAGATGCAACATTTGCTGATGCTTTTTAGCGTTTAAATGTTTAGTTTCGTCCTCGCTTGCCATGTATGGACCAACGCGGCAAAGCGAGCAATGATTAGGTGTTAAGTAAGCAGGCTTTGTGAGCTGTGGGCTTAATTCACTAGTGTGTGTATCAATATTTTTAGGGCTAAATACGTAGGTTATACCGCTGGTATCTTTTACGTGCTTATCTCGGTCAACATTACGAATTTTATAGCCTTCAAAGTGGCTAATATCAAATTGCATTTGTCCACAATATTCAATGTTTAGGCGATCGTTTAAACTGCCTTCTATATTCCACTCACGATACGGTTTAACATCTTTAGAGGTGATGTAACATAGCATTGGACCACCAGGGTCTAGTGCAAACTCATTAGCGTATTTAATAAATTGATGTAGCAAGGCGCGGTTAAGTACATTCATACTGTTTTGGCGTGTATTGCTTTCAAACGCTTCGCGCCCTACAAAAGCAGGAATTAACGGAAACTGAAAAATCACCACATCAAAGCTATTTAAATACCCTTTTAAGCCTTGCCAACACGCCGTATTTGTAACATCAAAGCTATTAAGTACGTGAACGTTACGCGCCTTTAGGTTGTTTAGCGCGTTGTTTTGGTATTTTTGCTCAATGGTAGTTGCGTCGTCGTAGGTAGAAGCAACTAGCGTTTGTGGGTTTACATGGTTACGGATGGCATTTGAAAACGATAAGTCGCCATCGCCCACCGTAAGGATCCGCCATTTATTATTTAAATACATAATTTACTTTATATTTTTACTTTCTGTCGAACTAACATTGTCACTATTAGTTTGTGCTTTTGCTGCTATTAAACGGTGAAACGCGAGTCTGGTTTTTAATCCTTCAATCGCGATTTGCTTAATAATAAGATTAAAAGTAATTAAAATGGCAAATGCAATATGGATAGGACCATGGGTAAACCCTGCATTAGTGTCGTAAAGTGTTAAACCGAATAATAAAAATAGCACGACTAAAAAGATTTCAAGTAATTGGCTTGAATAAAAACTTAAACGACCTTCGCTTTTATGGTCTTTTTTAATGCGTATAGCACAAAAAAATGGGATCACTTTGATTTTAAATGCAGCGTTTTTTTCTACGTAGTTTTCGCCAAGTTCATCAAGTTGTTGGCGTAGTTGGTCAATCATGGTGTGTCCTCAAATAGCAGTGCGCGGATATTACCTTATTACCGCGCAATGTTTAAGTTTACAACCACTATTTAGGGTAAATACTCATACCAATAGTAAGGATATGACAAACAAACGCAACGGAGGTAAGTACAACACGCATTTTTTGATAATCTTTGTGGTAGCTTTGCCACTGAGGTGTGGTTTTTTCAAAAATAAGTACTAGCCAAAAACTGGCGCCTAACCATGCAAGTGTCCACTCGGTAGGTATAAACGATAAAAATGGAATAGGAATAACAGGCAATACAGCTTTAATTGCATTGCTATAGCTTTGCTCGCCCGCACGCCATAAATTACCCGCCATAAAAGCCAATATAGCAATACTGTAAAAAGTAAAAAACTCTAAGTTAAGGCTATTACTGCCAAACATGAGTGGCCAACCTACACACCCTAAAAAAGGGATTAAGCCCAAGTAACCTAGTTGGATGTGGTTAACAAATTTTTCCATTACGGTGTGCCTTATATTTAATGACTTATTTGAAGCGCGGCTATTGTAGCAGTATTGGGATTAGCGATCTTAATAATTCGCCAACTTTACAATCCTAAGAATGGTTACGGTAAAAGGTGTTATAAAGTTCAATCCAAAAAACCGATTGTTTTAATCTAAACAATCAATTTTATTTAATTCCTCATTAGCCGTATTGTACTAATCAAGCCAACGCGACAGGCCACTTTAATTGGCAGCGTTGATTACTTTATAAATACTTTAAATATAAATGAGGAAATACCATGAGCACTTCTTTAATTAATACAAAATTACAACCATTTAATGCAACCGCTTACCACAACGGTGACTTTGTAGAATTGTCTGAAAAAGATGTTCTAGGTAAATGGTCAATCTTCTTCTTTTACCCAGCAGATTTTACATTTGTATGTCCTACTGAACTTGGCGATGTTGCAGATTATTACGCACAACTTCAAGAAATGGGCGTAGAAGTTTACTCAGTATCTACTGACACTCACTTCACTCATAAAGCATGGCATGACACGTCAGACACTATTGGTAAAATTACTTACCCAATGATTGGTGACCCAACTGGCCGTATTACACGCAGCTTCGGTGTAATGATTGAAGAAGAAGGCTTAGCACTTCGCGGTACATTTGTAATGAACCCAGAAGGCGAAATTAAAATTATTGAAACTCACGATTTAGGTATTGGCCGTAGTGCTAAAGAACTAGTTCGTAAAGTTCAAGCTGCACAGTACATTGCAACTCATGACGGTGAAGTTTGCCCTGCATCTTGGCAGCCAGGTGAAGACACACTTGCACCTTCACTTGACCTAGTTGGTAAAATTTAATTTTAATTAAACCAACGTTATAAATTAAGGCAGGAAACTGCCTTATCCTTTGCCATCAATATTTACTCTGAGATTTAGCACATACATTGATGGCATGGGGTTACTGCTGTTTTATTTATCCATTAAAGGGCTTAAGCCATGTTAGACAACAACATTAAAAATCAATTAAAAAGCCATTTTGAATCGCTTAAACATTCAGTTGAGCTGCTTATCGCCTTGGACGACAGCAAAAAATCAACAGAAGTAGAAAGTCTCGCAAACGATTTAGCATCGTTGAGCGACAAAATTACAGTAATAAACAACCCAGACACAAGCGCACGCCGCCCGTCTATGGTTGTACATTCGCCTTTAAATAATACCCACATTACGTTTGCGGGTGTACCAATGGGGCACGAATTTACAAGTTTAGTGTTAGCACTTTTACATACAGGCGGTCACGCAAGTAAAGCAAAAAGTGAAGACATTGAACAAATACAATCGCTTACTCAAGAGCTTAACTTTGAAGTATATATAAGTTTAAGTTGCCAAACATGTCCGCAAGTAGTGCAAGCACTCAATACGATGGCAGCGACAAACAGCAATATTAAAGCCACGATGATTGATGGCGCATTATTTCAAGCAGAAGTAGAAGAGCGAAACATTTTAGCGGTACCGGCTGTATATTTAAATGGAGAACCATTTAGCCAAGGTGCACTAAGCCTTACTGACATACTTAATAAAGTAGATAGTAAAGGTGCAGAGCGACAAGCTGCATCGCTAAGCAAAAAAGACAAGTTTGATGTGCTCGTGATTGGCGGCGGG
>NZ_AUTQ01000203.1 GCF_000498095.1 Pseudoalteromonas sp. TB64 | reverse complement strand
AATCAGTCTATAGCTTTATAAGCCGCTAGTGGGTGTGATGTGCTTAATGAAACATGTACTTCATCGCCTGGGTTTACCACAACTTCATGGTTTACTCGGCTAGTTACAACGGTAGAGCACGCTAATTTTATTGCACACAAGCGGCTGCCACCTTCAAAACGTACCCAAATGACTTCGCCGTTATTACCAACACTGCTTTGTACAAGCAATACATCGTCAGGGCGTAGCAGTACATCAACATCACCACTTTCACAGTCAACGCCATGAGCCGGCGCATTACCAATCGAGGTAGTGACTTGTCCGTTTTCAAAGCTGCCTGCAATAAAGCTTGCTTCACCTAAAAAACGTGCCACAAAACGATTGTTTGGCGTGCTAAAGCAGCGCTCGGGTGTATCGATTTGCTGAATTTTACCACCTTTTAAAACGCCAACACGATCACCAACCGAAAGAGCTTCTTCTTGATCGTGTGTTACCCAAATAGCAGGTACGCCAGCGGCTTTAAGTGCGTTTCTAATATCCCAACGAAGCATGTCTTTAAGGGCAGCATCTAAGTTAGAAAGCGGCTCATCAAGCAATACAAAGTCTGGCTGATGGGCAAGGGTGCGCGCAAGTGCTACACGTTGTTTTTGTCCGCCAGAAAGCGTTGCTGGTTTTTTTTCTCTAAAATCGCTCAGTCCAAGTAGGTTTATCCAATACTCGGCAGGGGCTGTATCTTTTAATCTAAAGCAAATGTTTTGCTGTACGGTTAAGTGCGGAAATAACGCAAAATCTTGAAATACCATGCCTACACTACGCTTTTCGGGAGGTACCGTTAATTTTGGTGTTGCACGCCATTTATCAACGTTTATTTCACCTTCGCTAATAGGTATAAGACCAGCGAGTGCTTGTAAAATAGTACTTTTACCACAACCTGTAGGTCCTACAAGCATAAGGATTTCGTTTTCACCCAGTGATAAGTTTAAATCGCTTACTACACGGTTACTTCCATAATCTATAGACAACTTACTTACAGATAGCATTTATTTTTAAATCCTTAGTGTTCAAACTGGTTGCGTTTTTCGCCAGAAAGCATAATAGCTAACGCGCAGGCAGAAATCACTACTAAAAGTAATCCAGGAATAGCAGCACGACCAAAATATCCCGCTTCGTATACACGCCATAAATAAGTCGAAAGGGTTTCAAACCCAGTAGGACCAAGTAGCAAAGTGGCTTCTAATTCGCGCATTGATTCTAAAAATACCAGTGCTGCGCCAGCAATAATACCGCGCATAGTTAAAGGCAGTGTAATGCGAGTAAATACTTCGCGGGGGCTTGCGCCAAGTACGCGCGCAGACTTTACTAAGCTTGGATCTAAGTGTTCGGTGCTTGTTCTTACAGAGCCTACTGCAAGCGGTAAAAAACGCAGCATATAAGCAATAATAAGCAGCCCTAATGTTTGGTATAAAAATGATAACTGCAAACCACCGTAAACAAGCGCTGTGCCCATTACTATACCCGGAATACCAAAACCAAAATAAGTGACTCGTTCCATTATTTTGCCCGCTTTACCACTAAGTGCTGCATGTGCAACGGGTATTGCAACAATAACGGTTACTACAGCGGCAATAAGCGATGCATATGTTGAATTCCATGCAATACTAAAATCAAAAGAACTTAAACCATCTCGTGCTAACCAAAGCGAAAATATGGCAAGCGGTAAACCAATAGCTAAAAACAATATAGGAGCAAACGTTAAAAACATTGCACTTAACTGCCATTTTTTAGGGAATAACACTAATGAACGACCTTGTTTTTCGGTCGCTGTTTTTATTTGTGATTCTAGTAATAACAAAAACCCTACAATAACCATTAGTTGCAGCGAGAGCATTGCTGCGCGACCTAAAGCAAACGAGTTGTATTCAACATAAATTACACGGGTAAAGGTATCTAGGCGCATCATTGCCGGTGTACCAAAGTCTGATAATGTATAAAGCGCAACTAACAACGAGCCGGCTGCAATGCCATTAACTACACGCGGTAATATTACTTTAAACACGCTTTGTGTCATCGACATGCCTAGCGTACGTGCTGCGTTAACCATACTCGCATCAAGACTAAGTAAGGATGAACGAGTTGTCATCATTACAAATGGGAAGGTATACAGCGTCATTACAATTGCAGCGCCTGTTAAACCATACATTGATGGTGTTTCTATTCCCGTTAAGGTATTTATTTCACCTCCAGGACCAAAAGCAGCATAAAGGGTAAATGCGCCAATGTAGCTAGGTATTGCAAGCGGGGCTGCAAATATAACTAGCCACAGTTTTTTGAAAGGTAAATGAACATAGGCACTAATAAACGCCAGTGGCACACCAATTAAAATAGAGCCTAATACCGTTAATCCCATTAAAGATAACGTGTTGCCTAAAATTTTAAGATTGTGGCTATCAAATACTGAGCTTGAATCGCTCGCTAGTACCATTAATATAAAAACAGGGGTAAGCGTAATGAGCGCTGCAAGCAGCGCCATTGGGTAAGAGGCAGGTATTCTCATTACAATACGCCGCTGCTACGCATCAAATCTATAGTAGGGCGTAAATCAGCAAGCTGTGTTAAATCTACTTTAGGTGGAGAAATATTAGCAAGTGACGGTAAACCTTCAGGTTGGGTAATACCATTTACTAGTGGAATTTCGTACGCTTCGCTGGCTAAGTAACCTTGTACTTCTTTACTTAGTAAGTAACGCATAAAGTTAGTAGCAAGCGGATCGTCGTTAAGCGCTAATACACCCGATGCATTAACTAAACAGCCAGCATCATTTTGTGTAAATGCTAAATCAAGTTTAGCATCAGGCTTGCCTGATTTTAAACGCAATGTGTAATAGTGATTAGCAAAACCAATATCAACTTCGCCACGTTCAACGCCCATAACAACACCTAATTCACCAGCGTATGTTTTAGCACGTTTTTGAATCTTTTTAAGCCACTTAGCGGTTTTGTCGTCGCCTTCTAAAATTCGCATTGCGGTTACAAATGATTGAAAAGAAGCGTAGGCGGGTGCCCAACCAATACTTAAATCGCTGTCGGCAATTTCCATAATACTTGTTGGAATTTGATCTTTGGTCAAACGCGACGTGTTATATGGCAATGTACGAATGCGACCAGTTACAGGTGCCCACTCTTTATATCTAAATTGT
Source organism: Pseudoalteromonas sp. TB64 (assembly GCF_000498095.1). GTDB lineage: Bacteria > Pseudomonadota > Gammaproteobacteria > Enterobacterales > Alteromonadaceae > Pseudoalteromonas. The sequence continues at coordinate 3,988 of NZ_AUTQ01000203.1, read as the reverse complement.
GGTTGTAACTGAGCAGATAAATCACTTGGAATAGGTTGTGCAAGACCTGCATCGGTTACTAAACCAATCGCGCCTGAGTCAACTGCCCAAAATAAATCAGCGCGGCGAACACCCGCTTTAGACTCAGCAACAATGGTATTAGCTAACGCAGNCAGCCGTTGGACCTCGGCGTATACCGAGTTTAAAGTCTGGATTTTTTTTCTGGATTGCTTGTAATACGTTTTCATACAAACCACCTTCGCCTCGGCCTAAATAAAGGGTTAGCTCACCTTTAAGCTTTGGTAAATCATCAACAGAAACAGGGTTTGCTATATCAGCGGCTAGCGCACGAGAAAGAGGTAGTGGCAATGAGCCAACCACCCCTAACGCAGCTAGGCCTTGAATAAAGGTCCTACGCTTCACTTAAAATACATCCTTACGTGCTTTTTCGGCTTTTTCTATTAAAACCTTAGCGCGGTCTAATTTTGTTTGCATATCACTAATCACATCGCGTACTTCATCTACGCTTTTGCTGTTTTTAATTGCTTGTGGCAGTGTTACGTTAAAGTCTTTTTCCAGCACTTCAACTAGTTTAGCGTCTTGCTCGATAAGAGTACCTTCTACGCCTTCAAACAGGTGTAGGTAAGTATCGTGAACAATTTCAGTTGCTTCGTCTTGTAAGCGCTCAGCAAATTTAGCTACTACACGGTCTAATTTGTGCTTAATTTCGTCAATTGTGGCACTTTGTGTCATTTGAGTTGTAGCGGTTGCTTTTACAGCGTCTAACAAGCCTTTTTGCTGGAATTTTGCAGCAAGCTTAACAGCCCCAAGACCTTGCCACAAGGCTATGTTCATCGCTTCTTGCTCTTTACGTACTTCAGCCGCTGGTTTACCGTTTTCGATAGCCATTTTAACGCCGTAAATACCTTGCCAAATAGAAGCGTATACCGGTACAAAGTTAGTTTCTATTGCACTATGAAATTTTACTGATTCCCAATATTCAATTAAATCATCAGTTTTTACCGCTTTTGCGCCTTTAGTATCGTAGTCGCTTACCATGGTATCAACTTTGCCTACCATCCATTCTACTTCTTCGGTGTAGCTTTTAATGTTTTCTTGAAGATGGTTTACATGCTCACCAATAGGGCCGTTGGCAAATACAGGTTGAGCCATAAACGCCGAGGCTAGTAAAAGGCTTGCACCTAAGGTTTTTGCTGGTTTAAATAATAAATTCATAGCAGAAAAGTCCAAAAAGAGTAATTGTAAATGATAGCCATTATCATATAGCTTATGGTTAGTGAGATCAATAACCACAAACTCGCTTAATAGATAAAAACACTAAATGTAGCGGTAAGTTACCTATAAATAGCACTATAAGTTGTATTGAGACCCGTTATTAAGCGTAATGCTTGCCTTTAATGGCGTTATAAATAGCATTACACAGTGTTTTTATACTGGTTTCGTCACTTATATACGGTGGCATAAGGTAAATTAGTTTACCGAATGGGCGGATCCACACACCTTGCTCTACAAAATAAGCCTGAATTCTAGCAACATCAACATTACCAGCAGTATCCTTTAGCTCAACAACGCCTATTGCACCTAAGGTACGCACATTGGCAACCGCATCTAGTTCACTGCATTTATTAAGTTGTTGTAGTTGGGTGTTTATTTGGCTTATTCGTTGTTGCCAGTTTTGCTCAAGTAATAAATCAATACTTGCGCAGGCTGCTGCACAGGCAAGCGGGTTACCCATAAACGTAGGACCATGCATTAAAACACCCGCTTCACCTTCGCTTATGCCAATAGCTATTTTATCGCTTGTTATAGTNTGATAACGTCATTGAACCGCCGGTTAATGCTTTACCAATACACATTATATCGGGCTCTATATTGGCGTGCTCTACAGCAAATAATTTACCAGTACGACCAAAGCCTGTGGCTATTTCGTCGCAAATTAGCAGTACGTTATATTGGGTGCACAATTTACGTACGCAAGCTAAATAATCAGGGTGATAAAAGTTCATACCACCCGCGTTTTGTACAATAGGCTCAATGATAAAGGCGGCTACTTGGTTGTGGTTTGCTTTAAAGTATTCTTCAAGCTCTTGGGCTTCACCGTGGTTAAACTCGCTATCAAATTTACTAACCGGCGCAGGCACAAATACATGCTCAGGTAAAAAGCCTGAATATAAACTATGCATTGAGTTAACGGGGTCGCATACGCTCATGGCTGCAAAGGTGTCGCCATGGTAGCCCTTGTAAGGTGTCATTAATTTTTGTTTTGTAGTAATACCTTGGCTCAACCAAGATTGCAGCGCCATTTTTATTGCCACTTCAACACTTACTGAGCCGCTGTCGGCTAAAAACACTTTAGTTAAACTAGGTGGCGTTATATTTACTATTTTTTTGCACAGCTCTACCGCACTGTTATGCGTAATACCGCCAAACATAATGTGGCTCATATTATTAATTTGCTCAATCATGGCGTTATTTATAACAGGGTGGTTATAGCCATGTATTGCACTCCACCACGAGGCCATACCATCGATTAATTGCTCGCCAGTTTCGAGGTGAATAATATTGTGATTTGCATGTGTAACGGGATATACCGGAATTGGCTTGGTCATAGATGTGTATGGGTGCCAAATGTGCTCACGATCAAAATCAAGGTCAATCGTATTCTTTTTATTCATATGTAAACTTTAAATTGGTTGGGTTCGTTGACAATGGTACTTCAACTCGTAGACTAAGCCAATATCACCGTTATGAAAAAAATAAGAGAGTATTATGGAACTTGCACCTGTTCGTCACAATTGGACCCACGATGAGGTTAAAGCATTATTTGAAATGCCATTTAACGATTTACTTTTTAAAGCCGCCTCGGTTCACCGTGCTAACTTCAACCCAAATGAAGTGCAAATTTCTACCTTGTTATCAATTAAAACAGGCGCTTGCCCAGAAGATTGTAAGTATTGTCCGCAGTCGGGTCATTACCGAACAGATTTAGAACGCGAACGCTTAATAGAAGTAGAAAAAGTAGTAGAGCAAGCACGCCTTGCAAAACAAAAAGGCGCGACGCGTTTTTGTATGGGCGCTGCTTGGTCAGATCCAAAAGACAGAGACATGCCATACATTTCGCAAATGGTTAAAGAAGTAAAAGAGCTAGGGTTAGAAACCTGTATGACGCTGGGTAAACTCACTAACGAAAAAGCCCATGAGCTTAGAGACGCAGGGCTTGATTACTACAATCATAATCTCGACACGTCACCTGAGTATTACGAACAAATTATATCAACCCGTACTTTTCAAGATAGATTAAATACCATTGATCACGTACGCGATGCCGGTATGAAAGTATGCTCAGGCGGAATAGTCGGTATGGGCGAGCAAGCAAGCGACCGTTATGGGTTACTGATGCAGCTAGCTAATTTGCCACAACAGCCAGAAAGCGTGCCTATTAATATGCTCGTTAAAGTTAAAGGCACACCGCTTGAAAACGCAGACGATTTAGATCATTTTGAATTTGTACGTACCATTGCAACAGCACGCATTATGATGCCACACAGTTATGTACGTTTATCGGCAGGGCGTAACGCCATGAACGAGCAAATGCAGTCAATGTGCTTTTTTGCAGGCGCTAACTCAATATTTTATGGCGACAAACTTCTTACCACCGAAAACCCAGACGCTGATGCCGATATGAACCTAATTAAAAAACTAGGTATGAACCCCGAAACGCGTCACGACTATTCAGACGAAGCAGTAGAAGCCTCGCTTTCATCGCAAGTAGCCGACAAAGCAACGTCTGAATTGTTTTACGAAGCGTAGGCTTTTATATCTATGCCTTTTGATTTTATAAATACGCATCTGCAGGCTCGCCAGCAAGATGCGTTACTTCGTAAGCGCCACGTAGTGCAACATGCAACAGCGCGTACCATAACGGTTAATAATAAAACCTATCTTAATTTTGCCAGTAACGATTACTTAGGCTTTGGAGATGTGGCTG
>NZ_AUTQ01000202.1 GCF_000498095.1 Pseudoalteromonas sp. TB64 | reverse complement strand
TAACCTCGCTTACCTGTATTTCTAGAAAGCTCTCTTGAAATCGTAGATTGCGATAAATTAGTTAGCTCAGCAATACTTTGTTGCGTAAAACCACTTTTCTTTAGAACGGCGATCTGGCATCTTTGCGCATAGGTCAGTTGTTTGTAATGTCTCATTGTAAAATCTCTTGCCGGAGAAAAAGCAGTTAGCTTATGAGCAACTGACCACTTAATCTAGCCAAAACAAGTTATGCACTTACAATTTGAATCTAGGTATTAAGTAAAAATCTCCTTTTACAAGTATGCTTACTCAAACCTCTTTATAATCGCACTATAAATAGCTATTTGAACTACTGTATTATTTATTGGAGTTATTAATGCCTTCATCACCAGCTCAAAAAAACAGTTTATTAATTGATATTTGGCAATCGTTTTCAACATTACCTAATTGGGTGAAAATTTGGGTAGGGTTATGGCTTGCACCTATTAATATGCTTACCCTTTACTTTATTAACAACACTTCGGGTTTATTAATAACATGCCTTGCCTACGCGGGCTTACTGCTTAATTTATTTGTAATGATTTATAACCGAGGCTTCTCGAGATTGATGGCTTTACCGCATTTATTGCCATGGACAATAATGCTGGGGATTATTTACAGTGCACTGCCTTTAAGCGATGGGATTTATAGTGCTTTTTTATGGGCACTATTTATTACAAATTTTGTATCTTTAGTATTTGATTACCCAGATACCTACAAATGGTTTAAAGGACAAAAAGAAGTCGCTGGTAGGTAGTTAGTAGATAAATTTATAAAGTGATAACACTGTTATCGCTTTATCTCATTGTTATTAAAACTTTATATCTCTATATTTCCTCTTAAATTCAAATAATTTTAAGTCCTTTATCCCCGCGTAGTTATTAACACTTACATGGTTATTTATATAACTCTATTGCCATATCACTTTCGCATCTCGATATTTTCAATTTATTTTATTACGCAGTGATATGCCTTCAAACACAGAGCGGTTTTAACCCACTTTATTTAATGTATAAATCTGGTATCGTGCTTTGTCATTGTTTTATAGTCACAATGTATTTTTTAAGTGATAGCTAAGTGCTCAATCTGTAGGTAAGCACTTATTGCACGAACCTGTAATGAGTAAAATATGATTGGTGTAACGATAAAAGGAATTGGGATCGCTAACCCAAGTAGAATTGTGAGCTCTTGCGAAATTGACACTTTTCGGGGTGAACCGCTAGGTACAACCGAAATAAGAACAGGTATAAAGCAAAGGCGTTATTCAAGTAACGAAACTGCGGGCGAGCTTGGCGTTAAAGCAGTTAAAGAAGCACTCACACATGCTAATTTTGATTTGACTGATATTGATTGCATCATTTCAGCCTCTGGAACTATGGAGCAAGCCATTCCCTATAATGGCGCTAATCTTCATCGGTTACTTGGTTTAAAAGCCCCCATTCCCACGTTCGACATTAATATGACTTGCCTCAGTGCTGTTGCTGCAATTAATGTTGCTAATGCTTTAATTCAAAACGCGACGTATAAAAACATTTTATTAGTTTCATCCGAAATAGCGTCTGTTGGTATAGATTGGAATGACTCCGAAGTTGGCGGAATGTTTGGTGATGGTGCCGCAGCTATCATCATTGGGCAATCAAGTAACACAAGCCAAAGAGTACTAGGTAGCCACTTTGAAACCCATAGTGAAGGTTATGAGTCGTGCCAAATTCGTGGTGGTGGCAGCACATATCATCCGAGTAAAATTATTGACGAAGATTATAAAAAATACGGTTTATTTGAAATGCATGGAAAAATTGCATACCGCTTAACAGCAAAAGTTATGCCTGCATTTTTAAATAAGCTGCTGGGTAAAGCAAATGTTGAATTAAACGATATAGATTGGATAGTCCCACATCAGGCAAGTAACTTAGCATTAGAGCATTTAAAAAAGCGCTTAGGTGTGCCAGAGCATAAATTAATTAATATTTTGAGCGAAAGAGGAAATCAAATAGCGGCATCTATTCCCACTGCAATGAATGAGCTATTTAAACATCGAGCGATTAAAAGTGGCGACAAAGTATTAATAATTGGCACGTCTGCAGGGTTAAGCCTTGGCGGGCTTATTATGGAGCTTTAATGAAAGCGATTATAACTGGCGGTACCGGTTTTTTAGGAAGGCACTTAGTTAAAGCACTTACGGCATTAAATTGGCAGGTAATTGTTTTAGCTAGAAACATTTCGCATATAACCAACACCTCATCAACCAATCTTGAATATAGATCCGTAGACATTGCAGATAGCAAAAGCTTAGATGTAGTGTTTGAAAATGCCGATGTGGTTTTTCACTGCGCGGCTTTATCATCGGTTTGGGGGAAATACACAGATTTTTATAATGTTAATGTGCAAGGCACTAAAAATATAATTACGTGCTGCGAAAAGTATAATATTAAAAAGTTAGTGTATGTTTCATCAACGAGTGTTTATTTTGAATATAAAAATGAAGTAAACATTAGTGAAAATCACCCTGTTGCTCGCTGTTTTGCCAACGATTATGCAAAAACAAAATACCTTGGTGAACAAGTCGTTTTAAAAGCAAAAAATAAAGTTAATGTTGTTGTAGTAAGACCAAGAGGGATCGTTGGTGATGGTGATGAATCAATAATGCCACGCTTGCTTCGCGTTGCAAAAAATGGCTATTTTCCGCTACTTAATAACGGCGAAGCCATTGTTGATGTAACCTACGTTAAGAATGTTGTTAAAGCCTTAATATTGTGTGCAACTGTAGATAATTTAAATGGTGAAATTTTTAATATTTCGAACGACCAGCCCATGAGAGTAAAAGATTTACTTAACCTAGCACTTAAAAATAAAAAAGTTAAATATATAAAATTACCCTATAAGTTAATTTTTGCAGCTGCATGGTTACTCGAAAAAAATGCAAAATTAATGAACAAAAGTGAACCAAGATTAACAATGTACGGCATTGGTTTATTGGCTCACACTCAGGTATTAAATATTGATAAAGCAAAAAGCAGGCTTGGATATAAGCCGTCTTATTCAATTGAAGATGCTGTAGATAATTACCTAAAATGGGAGGCTGACCGTGCTTGAGTTATATAAAGTGGGCCATTGTTGGCACCCCGAAGCGATGGTGCTTGGCAATTGCAATTTAAGTAAAATGAAGTTTCCGGCGCATGTTGGCTTAATAAGGCACCCTACAAAGGGGCTTATATTATTTGATACAGGCTATGCTAAACGCTTTAGCAGTGTAACAAAACGCTTTCCCGAAAAGGCTTACAGTATACTTACACCGATGAAACTAGGCTGCAAAGAGCAATTAACCGAACAATTAATTAGTAACGGAATACATCCTTCAGACATAAAATATATTTTTATCTCGCATTTCCACGCTGATCATATTGCGGGGTTATTAGACTTCCCAGATGCTAAGTTTATTTGTTCTAAGGTCGCATTTACCGAAATTATGAAACTAGGAAAGTTAAGTGGTTTAATTAAGGGTTATTTAAAAAAATTAATTCCTACTGATTTTCATAAACGCTGCTCTTTTATTGAAGATTTAAAACCAACTGCATTAACTCAAAAGCTGCGCCCATTTCACAGTGGTTTTGATATTTTTAATGATGGGTCTTTATTTGCGATAAATCTGCCAGGTCATGCTGCAGGACATTATGGATTATTTTGTACTGGTACAAAAGCAGGCACCTTTTTGGTGGGCGATGCTGCTTGGACAAAAGATGCATACGAGAAAAGCTTATACCCCAATCCATTAGCTTATTTAATTATGGATAGCCGCAAAGCGTATATTGAAACACTTGATTCTTTAGGGCAGCTTTACGGTAATAGCAAAGATATAAAAATAATCCCTTCTCATTGTGAGCTTTCATTTAAAGAGTATTGCCGTGTTCAACAAAGTTAGAAGGCTACTCGCTTTTTTAAAAGGGTACTTATTAGCAAAAAGAGGGAAGCATTTATCTCGAGAAAAAATTGATAAAATGCAATTAAAAGCATTTAACGCTTTTCGACGCAATGTGCTCGTTAAATCGAGTTTTTACTCATTATATTCAACAGATAATTTAGCTCAGTTTCCTGTTATTAATAAAGCTATTCATATGAATAACTTTGATACGATTAATACACAAAAATTGGTAAAAAAAGATGCATTAAATATCGCTATTCAATCAGAGCGTTCTCGAAACTTTAAGCCGGAATACAAAGAATTTAGCGTCGGATTATCGTCGGGTACTAGTGGTAACAGAGGCTTATTTGTAGTTAGTGAGCAAGAACAAGCGCAATGGGTTGGATATATTATTGGTAAAATGTTGCCTTTATCGATTAAAAAACACCGCGTTGCATTTTTTTTAAGAGCTAATAATAACTTGTATCAAAGTGCTAATGGATTAATGGTTAGCTTTCAATTTTTTGATTTAATAAATGGCATTAGCGCAAACATTGATGAGCTTAATAATTTTTCTCCGACACTTTTAATAGCCCCAGGCAGTGTATTAAGACGAATTGCACAAAGCCCTACCCGTATTTCACCAAGCAGAGTAATAGCCGTTGCAGAAGTACTTGAGCATGAAGACAGGCAAATTATTGAGCAACGCTTTAATATTAAGGTAGAACAAATATACCAATGCACAGAAGGTTTTTTAGCCGCGACTTGCTCCGCTGGTAATTTACACTTAAATGAAGACACCTGCATAATTGAAAAGCAATGGCTTGATAAATCAACAGGTCGCTTTAGTCCCATAGTGACGGATTTAAGAAGGACAACACAACCGGTTGTTAGATACTTACTTGATGACGTATTAATTGAAGACACTACACCTTGTGAATGCGGCTCTGCAATGACCCGAATCAAAAATATTGAAGGGCGTTGTGATGATGTACTAAAGTTTAAAGGGATTACAGGCGCCGACGTCGATGTGTTTTCTGACTATATTCGTAATACTATTATTTCTAGCTCCGATGAGATTGAACATTACAAGCTTACACAAACAGATAAAAATAAAGTACTCATTGAGATTCATCCATTAACACCAAAAATAATTAATAATATTACTCAAGGTTTAGATAATCTTTGGCGACGGTTATCAGTAATACCGCCAGAATATACCTTTAAAGCAATACCACTCAAAGTAGGTATGGAAAAGCAACGCAGAGTAGTGAGGTTGTGTAATGGCTAACTTTTTAATTACCGGTGCCAGAGCCCCTGCCGCTTTAGAGTTAGCTAGAAACTTATTTCGTGATGGACACATTATTTACATGGCTGACTCTTTAGCATTTCCACTTGCTAAGCACTCAAAATGTGTAAAAAAAACATTTCGTATTACGGCTCCAAAAGCGTCACTGCTGCGATTTAAAAACGACATAAAATCTATTTTAAAACAATATAATATCGACGTAGTAATACCAACATGCGAAGAAGTATTTTATATTTCGGCGGTTAAACCCGACTTAGAACCTCACAGTACTATTTTTTGCCCTGATTTTAATTTAATAAAAAAGTTACATAGTAAGCACGCTATTTATTGTGCAGCTAAAAATACAGGATTCAGCAACCCAAATACTAAAATATTAAGTGGTGCAGCTTTATTAGCTAAAAAAATCTACAAGGAGCAAGTAATTAAAAAAGAGTTTTGTAGGTTTGGGACTGGCGTATTAATTGAGCCTAATTTTTGTGACGTGCTAACCCTTGTTGATAAGCAATTAGAACAACAATTTATTATTCAAAATAAAGTTAAAGGCATTGAATATAGCTCTTACGCTATCGCTAATAATGGTGTCGTTTTATTTGATAGTATCTATACCTCAAAGCACAAGGTAAAAATGGGAGCGGGTATTTATTTTACGCCTGTTATTAATAAAAAAATTTCGGTGGCAATAAAAGCATTTTGTAAAAAAAATAATATTACAGGACAAATAAGTTTTGATGTAATTGAGAATGCACAAAATATTTATCTATTAGAATGCAACCCTCGGGCAACTAGTGGGCTGCACTTGCTATCAACAAGCTCTTTATCATCTGCCTTTTTGGGGCAAAGACATACACCTACGTGTGAAAATGAATTTAAAACACCTAAAATGATCACACTTGCCATGTTATTAATTGGTTTGCCTATCGCTTTAAAGAACGCGCAATTCAAACAATGGAAAAGCGATTATCAAGCAGCGACTGATGTTATATCAGTAAAAAACGATCGTTCATTTATTTTATTTTCATTGCTTTCATTATTTGAAATTATAACCATATCTATTAAAACACTCACATCACTAAGAGCGGCTTCTACGTTTGATATAGAATGGGATGGAGAAGACTTTGATGATCAATAAAACGCCTCCCCTTTATTCAAAACAAGCTGTTAGCCATTATATTTCAAGTTTTAACAACCCGTATTTATGCCATATTAGTAATGTTGTAACAAAAATGGATGAGCTAAGCGTATCAAGTAGCCTTGTATTACCGATAACAATTAACGACTCTGATTATCAAAATAGTTATGTCTGCTCTCCTTACACTGCATTAGTACCTTATTGCAAAGAAGAGCTAGAAAAAGTCGATTCGATTTTTATTCAATACGCTGTAAATGGGCTAATTTACATTTTTGATATCATTTTAAAAAAGTCAAAAATAAATAAAATTTGTCAGGTTAATAATTGGCTGCTTTCTACCAATCTATTTCCTGCATCGTTAAAAAAAACACATATTAATGAATCAAAAAAAACGCTAGTAGCTAACTACCCTACTCATTTATTAATGTATCGCTCTTTAAACTATTACACGAATAGAAATTTAATTGAGTACTTTTTAGAGCTGGGCTTTGAGCTTATACCCACACGCCAAGTATATATTTTTGATAAGAGAATTAACGACTTTTCGAAAACTCATAATTACAAAATGGATAGAAAGCTTTTAAATAAAACGGACTATTGCTATGTGCCTCAAAATAAAATACTACCTAGTGACATACCTAGAATTGTTGAACTTTATAATGCACTGTATATAGAAAAGTACTCGCAACATAATCCTAAATTCACCCACTCTTATATCGAAATGATTATTGAGCATCCAAACTTTTATATTGAAGGTTTTCGTAACAAGAATGGGGTTTTAGATGCTGTTGGCGGACGATTTGAAATAGATGGAGTCGTTACTTTACCTATTGTTGGGTATGATACAAAAAAACCAACCAAATTAGGTTTATATCGATTATTAGTAATATCTACACTACAATATACAGAAGACAAAAACCTCGTTTTTAACGCAAGCTCTGGCGCATCAAAATTTAAATTATTACGTGGTGCCACTCCTTATATTGAATATTCAGCAATCTATTCTAAACATCTATTATTTGGTAGAAGATTGATTTGGCAAGTATTACAAGTGCTGTTAAAGCATATATTCATCCCTATCGTAAAACGTTACAAATTATGAAACACAAAACAATATTACCTGTTGCAGTATCTAAAGAGTTAGGAGAAAGAAAACCTATAAGAGTATGTTTTGATGAAAGTTATGTTGTATTGCTTCGTACATCACAAGGCATAAGTGCATTTTTAGATGCGTGTCCGCACAGAGGCGTACCTTTATCGAATGGGTGCGTTAAAAAAGGAAATATAAAATGCATGTATCATGGCTGGCAGTTCAACGATAAAGGCGTATTAGTTGATGTACCAGGAGATCCTAACTTTAAGTCTTATTCATCCCCACTATTAACTTTATTCTATGCTAAGGAATACGATGGGCTAATATGGTTAAGTCGCAATAAATTCAGCTGTAGTGAACTGTTTACCCCTATGCTTCCCCCTACCCATGAGCATGCAACAGTAGTAAAAAAAATTAACGCTAATAAAATAGAAATAGCCGAAAACTTTTTAGACGCGCTGCATACTCACTCTATTCACACCAGCATAATCAGATCGTCAAAACTAAAAAACCGATGCACTGTAACCGTGCAAAATGTAATTGATGGTTATGAAGCTAGCTATATTGAAGATAAACAGCAAACGGGTATTTTAAGCCGCTTGTTTGGGAGCCAGATTACCAAAGGTATTGGTCGAATAAGGCAACCTGGCATAATTGAACTTGAATATATTACTGTAGATAACGCGATTGAGATGTCGGTTGTAATCTATATTATTGAAGAGAGAGATGGAGCATGTAAATTAATTTTACGGACCTACCTTAAAAAGTCGAAAGTTCCTTTTATAGTAAAAGCATTACTTTTAGCTCCATTTCAATTTTTAGTATTACATCAAGATAAAAAAGTGCTTGAGTTGCAACATAGATCGCTTACTGAAAACCCCGACTTTAAACCTATTGTTAGAAAAACAGATATTATGCGACGCTATATCGAAAAAACGTACGAAGACACTATTGAAGAATGTAATGTTAAATTGGAAATTATGCTTTAACGTAATATATAAATTTAAAACTTAAGCAGTAAGTAAGTAAGTAAGTAAGTAAGTAAGTAAGTAAGTAAAAGAATCAAAGTATTAATCCTCATAAAGTAAACTTAATAAGTTCAACAATTTAATTAACTTCCTTGGTGTTATCAATAAATGCAAAAGCAAATGATAAAATAGCGGTAATAATTAGTAATAAAGTAAGTATCTCTGATGTAAGTGAGAAAATGCTTATCTGTCTATAAATAGGCTTAGATGAGAAAGTATATCGAAGTTTTTTTAAAGCACAGCAGCTTTAAGTAGTTAGTAGTTAGTAGTTAGTAGTTAGTAGTTAGTAGTTCAATTCAAATTAATGTACCTTCACTACTAAATTTAATTATACCATTAGCTAAAACTTAATAAATGAATTTTTATATCAGTTTAGATACAAAAATAATGCAATTAATTAAGTTGTTAGCTAACTAGGCAATCAATTTTTTAATTAGGATTGTATGCATTTGCGTTTTTAATACTCTCAAAATCATTAAAGCGTACGTTATGTTGAGCCATAACTTTAAGTATTTTTTCACTCAGCATTTGACGTAAATAAAATGGCTGATTTGGCACAAAATGATGGATTGAATGCGTTTTACCAAAGTTGAAACAAAAAAGGTGGAATGGCATAAACAAACGGCTCGTTAATACGTGAGTCTGTTCAAGCATATTATTAACACCACCGTAATAGTGCATACTTGAAGTCACAAAATTAAGCGAGCTTGAACGAATAATATTTGGAATAATTAATACCACCATCAAAAACTCAAATACGTTCATTGTATTCAATAACCATTCTGGTGAATTTAACGTAAGCGGAATAAATAAATCAGCAATATTAAAGATTATTACGCTATACAAAACAATAAAATACGAAGTGGCTATTGGAAATCCCGCATTAAATACCTTAAAGAAACTAAACCCATCAATTTCTTTTTTAAAACGCTTAGCGTTAATAGTAAGCCCTAATAATCCATCCATAATAACAACAGCACGTAAAAAAGGATTTTTAATACCGTTGCCAACTAAACGTTCTTCTAAGTCTTGTTGAGTGCCAGACGTTTTATGATGATGTAAATGCATTTTACGCCTAAACCATGGGCTTACTGTATTAGGGCGCATTAGCCATACAGTTAACATCATAAAGTTATGCATAAATGGTAGGTTACTAAAATACTGTTTATGGATCAGATCGTGTTCAAGCTCATGAGAAATAGATGTAGCAATCGCTGCTAATATAATACATACCCAAGCTGGTATAATTGTTAAATAATATAAAACCCCAGCACCAATCAAAGCCCCTAGCGATAATAATAGTATAGCTAGACCTAGCGTATTTTGGTGAGCAAGCAACGGATGCTTTTCACGTAATAATACTTCCTCTGTTTTAATAGCTTTGACAATTGCTTGAATATTTTGCTTAGCACTTAACTGATTCATCGTTATCCGATTTACTGTTTCAATTAAGCACTATCATACCCTAATCGAATGTGGCTGCCAAAAACCGAAATGTAAAAGATTACTTTTCATCCTTATTTGTACCTCTTTATTTAATTATTAATATAAAAAGAACTATTTTCAAATACAGAGAAAGCCAACCTTTAAAAAGGGTTTTAAATGTGAAGTTAGTGCTTTACCCAGTAGAGTTCTGTCGCACTTATCGCGATTAGTGAAAATACTACGCTATCATGAGAAAGCAGCTTGGCTTTTGCATTGAGATATTTATAAGCATAATTGAGGAGGACGAGAGTAGATTCTATCTGCCATCTACCCACGTTTAACTTTTCTGCAGAAGTAATACCAATCCGCAATAATACTTAATCAATTTGAGGGATTAAACCTGACGCTAACTGCGTTAAAAATGTCTAATATAGAACAACTAAATAATGAAATTTTTGCCTTTTTGTCGACACGATTTTCTTACCTCAAAATAGACCACTTATTTAACCGAATCGATATAAAAAGCCCGAATCGTTAGATTCGGGGTCTTTTCAATGTAAAGTCGGTGCGCGCAGTAGAATGCTTTAGTGCCCAAAGCGGTGGAGGGCCACAGTGTAAATACGGCGCTATCATTCTCAAGCTGCTTATTATCGCGCTATCGCTGAGACTGGTGAGCTAAGTGGGCTTATTAAAAGTGGTTCATGAGCTGTAATCGAATGAAATAAGGGATATTAATGGGAGTGTAGGGTGTGAGTTGTGCGTTATTCCCCCATACTTCACTTTTCTGCAGACGTAAAAAAGCCCGAACCGTTAGATTCGGGCTTTCTACAATGTGAAGTCGGTGCGCTACGCATATGCAGTAGAATGTTTTAGTGCCCAAAGCGGTGGAGAGCCACAGTGTAAATACACCACTATCATTCTCTCAAGCTGCTTATTATCGCGCTATTGCTGAGACTGGTGAGCTAAGTGGGCTTCTTTAAAGTGGGTCATGAGCTGTAATCGAATGAAATAAGGG
>NZ_AUTQ01000201.1 GCF_000498095.1 Pseudoalteromonas sp. TB64 | reverse complement strand
CGTCGGCGCAGTCGTGTCGGTTTGGCGCACAAGCAATTCCTGCAAGCAGCTTAGGTTTACCAAAAGAGCTGGCGAAAGTAATTGATGGCATGCTTTCTAAGAGTAAGGCTATACGTGATGGTGCTGGTGATTACTTTATGCGAAACATTACAACTATGGCTAAAGTATATTTACCCGAGTTTGATAAAAAACAACAAAAAGCAGATATCCCTTTTTGGTATGGCAAGGCTGAGCAACCCGATACTGTTGTGTACAGTTCAAGAAAACAGTTTTTACGCCAAGCCGATCATAAACAACAACTACTAGATGTTAACGATGCGCAACTTGATCGTTATTATAAAGAGTTTTTGTTTGATACAGGCGATAACGAAAAAGCATTTTTAGCCTCCATTAGCCGATTAGCAAAGTATCCTGTAGTAGGCGGGCTTAGTTTTCATTGGAGAGATGAGTCGTTATTTGTTGAATCGTCTTTAATTATGCATGACGAATCATTGGGTGATGCGTTTAGTGATGCGATTAATAATACGGTTATGCTTGCCCAAGCTATTAATCAAAAAGGTTTATTTAAGTGTTGTTTGTTTGATGCGCGTAAAACTATTCAGCTAGAGCGAGATGGTACGGGCGCGTTTAAGTTTGATAGCTTACCAGAGCTTGAGTATGAAATAGTAAGTATGAAAACAAACGAAATAACCCGACCTCATTCATACTTTGAAGACGGCAAAGACCCTGATGAACAACTACAGCTTCCTAAAAAAGTAATTAAGTGCGTATTTGAGCTTAACCAAATTCACCATACAGGGTGTATTATTTTTGAAGCACTGCCGGACAGAATGAAAATTCACCATTACTACCGATTACTCGATTCGACCAAAGAAGTTGAGTTTAAACGTTTGCTTAATAAACTTATGCAATACGCGGTAAATATTACTGATGTTGGTGTTGCGGGCTTTATGAAGCTCCCCTATAAAAACACACGTGAGTTTAGTTTATGTGAGCAGCAAGAAGAGCATTACTTTCCTAAAAATCCTAAGCTTGTTTCTTTATAAAAAGAGCACTGGTACAAAAAGTAAAAAGGGTAAAGATAAAAAAGAGCACAAGCAGATATGGCTTGTACTCTTTGCTACTTAATTATTCGGTTAGGGTTTAGTGCTTAAAATACCTTACTGAACGGCGACGTTGGTGTTAGGTCAAATTGATGAGTAAGTTTTTGTTTTTTATTTGTAGCCGTAATTTGATAGCGCTGCTTATGTTTGTCATTACTAAATAACTTAACGTTAAAATTAACCTTAGTTAGTTTAGTTGGCATAGAGTAACGCCCTGTAATTGTTATTTGATCTATGTTGGTGTTTTTATGTTTATGCGACGCTTCTGGGTTTAGTAAAAGTCCATCAATAGTAAATTTATACTGATGATCTGCTAAATAAACGTTCTTTATAACTCGCTTACTTATTTGTTTTTTGTGAGCATTAAACTCATCTATCGATACTTTCCCATCCTTATTTTTATCAACTCCATTAAAAGCCGACATAGGGATTGAAAGCACAATAAACACGTTATTATCTACAAAGTTTAATGTTCCGTGATCTGCAACCATTAAATGCGCGTTTGCTAAGTTTGGTGTGCTCAATAAACCTAACGCAACCATACTTAATAGACATTTTTTTATGCAATGCATAACTTACTCCTAACTAAACTTCGCCTTTAACGCAGCGTTGAAAAAACGGGTAAGTGTCTGTTGCGTAATAGTGGTATATTCCGCTAGGAAACTCAGGTGTTACGCCAACACGACCATTACATTCGTCTAAATCACCAGAGCCTGCTACGTATTCCCAATCTTGTGCAAATGTACCTAACGGATATATATCGGTAGAAGGGCGGTTTGCGCTTACAGTTGTTACGTGCTGGTAGCTTGCGGTCATTGCGGTTAAGGCTGAAGTTGCGTCACTCGAGTCTGAATAGCCGTAACGTGCATAAATAGGAAAGCCGTCTGCTGCCCAGCCTATTAAAGTCATAGTTGCACTACCACCACCTTGCAGTACTACAAAGCCTTCTGGCATACCATGGTAATGATATGTGCCATCGGGTTGTACGTGTGCATTGTTGTCATCTGTTCCAAAACTAAACGTGTCTTGGCTTAGGGCTTCTATATTCCAGTTGCCGCTATTGTCGCCCAAATCGCAATCGGTGCCTGAATCATCGCAACTTCCGCCTGTGCCTGCGTCTATTTTAATACCGTTAAGTACAACGCCTATCATTCCACGAGGACCACCAAGCATAGTTGCTTGTGTTGTTTCTATAGGCTCAAGTGTGTAGCTTTCATTTACTGATTGCTCAGAAATAGTATTTGGGTTGTCGGCATTAGGAAAGGTGCCTACTTCGTGATCGGGTATGCCATTAGCTACTAAGTCGCGTGTAGTTCCTGTGCATGACCAATCTGCAGCGCTGGTGGCTTGTACTGATTCAGAATCGTTATATTCGCTGTAGCTATATTCACAAAGTACACCTTGGGTTGAACTACTGGTACCTGTGCCGTTATCTGTGGTGGTTTGTAATGAATCATCCGTGGTTGCTGAGCTATCAGCTAAGGTTTCGTTATCACCACCACATGCAACTAACGATGAAACAATTAAAGCAAGGGGAGTGAGCTTTAAACCATTTACTATGTTGCGTTTTTTATTTATTAGCGCGTGTTGTTTCATTGCAGTACACCTGATCAATTAAGTTACGCATACAATAATCAGCAATTGTGCAAATAGTGTGTAAACAATGATGACAAACTAGCAATTATGTTAACAGACGTATTGTAAAGTACGACATTTTAGCAGTACGGGCATTAAGGTTTATTAAATTGTGTTTTATTGTAAAATTAAAAAAAGTTAAACTAATGCCAAAATAGCTAATATAAAAGGCTACCTTAATGGCTAAAATAAAACCTGTAGTGACGTTACAAAGCCACGGCATTTACTCCAAGTGGGATAGCGAAAGTAAAGCATTGCCACAAATAGAGCAATTTACAACAAATGTAATAGCTGAGGTAGATATTGAGTTTGGCTTAATCGTAAATATTAAAAAAGGTAAAGGCGAAAAGCTTCATTATTGTATTTACCATCCTGATATTCCAGACAGTAACGGTGATGTAATGGACCCTTTTGAAGGCGATGTATACGTTAAAAACAGTGATTGGAACTTTTATTTAGGCGATACGCTTTGGTTGCCAATAGAGAATAAATTGGGGGATTGGCGAATGACGATTGAGCTTAATGGAAAAATCATTGCTGATAAAACTTTTAATGTGGCATTAGAGGCAGAGCGCACTGAAACAGACTTTTGGAAAAATCGAGGATATTAATTGTTATTTATTGGCTATGTAACGCGGATATAATTGAAGTTAATGAGAAGATAGTCGAAGAGCTATTAACAAACAGCTCTTCAACCTTAAACTAGTATATTTTTAGTTACCCCAAGGGTTACTAGAATTCGAACGCTGTTTACGATCGCGTGCACGTTGTTTAGATTCTTTTTTCTCTACAATACGCTTAGCATCAACAAAACTAAGTTCACACGGCTCACCTGGTTTATGATCAGCTGGGATCACACGATCTCGTGGTGGTAGTTCGTATTGAACATCATCAGGCTTAGGTAAGTTTTTAAGACGATAAAGGTAAAAGTTATCTACTTTTTCTTGTGCCCATTGTGTTTTACGTAAAAATTTAACCGCAGACTTAACATCAGGATTATTTTTAAAGCAGTTAAGTTGTAAATAAGCGTGTAGGAGCTCCCACCCGTATTGTTCAACCAGCTCTTCAACCACTTGTTCTAATTTTACGCCTTGCAGTGGATTATTACTGAAAAGTTCTTGGTTGCTCATAGGTGTTGCCTCGTTATTAAAATACAAATTGCATTATAAATTTAATAACGGGGCTTTAACAGAGTAAATAGCTTAACTTTGGCAATTAACTACAACACGACCACGAATTTTACCTTCCATAAGTCGCTCTGCGTTATCAATTACGTGTTCGAGTGATATTTCTGTTGAAATTTTATCTAAATAATCGGCGCTTACTAATTTAGCTAAACGATCCCATGCTTCAATTCTGTCGGCTTTAGGGCGCATTACGCTATCAATCCCTATAAGTGATACGCCACGAAGTATAAAGGGTGCTACAGATGCTGGTAAATCCATACCTTGTGCAAGTCCGCAGGCGGTTACTACNATATTTTAATGATGCACAAATGTTTGCAAGTGTATGGCTGCCTACCGAATCTATTGCCGCTGCAAAACGCTCTTTTTGCAAAGGCTTACCAGGGTTTGAAAGCTCGTTTCTGTCAATTACCTGTTTAGCGCCAAGTTCTTTTAAATACTCACTTTGATCTAATCGACCCGTTGCTGCTGTTACGTTATAACCAAGCTGGTTTAATAAATAAATAGCAAAGCTGCCTACGCCACCATTGGCACCTGTTACCAGTATTTCGCCAGACTCAGGGGTAATCCCTTGTTTTTGAAGCGCGATAACACTTAGCATGGCAGTGTAACCCGCTGTACCTATCTGCATAGCTTGTTTTGGTGAAATACCAGTAGGTAAGGGGATTAGCCAATCGCTATTAAGTGCTGCTTTTTGAGCAAGCCCGCCCCAATGTTTTTCGCCTACACCAAAGCCATTTAATATTACGTTATCGCCATTTTTAAATTCATCGCTGGTGGAATTTGTAACAGTACCCACTAAATCAATACCTGGCACCATAGGAAAACTACGTACAACGGGGCCTTTCCCCGTAATTGCTAAACCATCTTTATAGTTAAGTGTGCTGTATAGCACGTCGATAGAAACATTTTCGTTTGGTAAATCACTATTTTCGATAGTTGATAATGAAGCGCTATAGTTATTATCTTCTTTATTAATAACAATGGCTTTAATTGGGTTACTCATGGGATATCCTTTTAGACCGATCGTCTTTTAATTGGTAAATAAAAACGCATTAGGTTAATAATGCGCGTAAAAACATTTCTGTATACAAAGTAAGTGGGGTATTTGATTTTGTGAGCTTGGCGCGCATAACAGCACCTTCCCAACCAATCCAAAAGTACTCACTCATTAATTGCGTGTTTACATGGCTTGCAATAGTGCCTTGTTGCTTAGCTTGGTTTAAGCAAACCTCTACATGGTTTTGCCATGCGGTGTAGCTTTGCATTAATCTGGTTTTAAACTCTTCACTTAAATGGTTAAGCTCTTGATTTAAGTTACCGACTAAACACCCTCGTTTGTAATCGTATTTTTTCATCCCTTTAATTGCGCTTTGGGTAAAGTTAACGATTCGCTCAAGTGGGGGAACATCTTCTTGCTGTAGGTAAAGGGTAAGCTTGGCAATAAAATAACTGTCGTATGCATCAACTAACGCAATACCGTAGGCTTCTTTACTTTTAAAGTAATGATAAAAAGACCCTTTGGGTACAGCTGCTTTTTTTAAAATAGTATCGAGCCCCGTGGCGCTAAAGCCAAATTCGGTTAGGGTTTCTAGGCCCGTGCGAATAAGTAACGCTTTTGTATCGGCGTTTTCTCTGGCTATTTTAGGTGGGCGACCACGGCGTGTTGGTGTTGATGTATTTTTGTTCATGCAGTCATATTAGACCGATCGACTTTAAATAATCAAGTATAAATTTAAATTGTTTAAAAATAGTTCATATTTAGGGCGGGCTACTAATTTAAGATTAATGAAATAAAAGTGTCACGATTACATTTTTGTTTGGAACTTAGTCAATATTAGTCGGTCACAATTAAAGCACATAAGTGCTTTTTAGCGATTATTAAATCGCCAATTTGTTTTTACGAACCGGTCAAATTAAATGTTGTATGACCACTTACTTTTTTAAATGTTAATTCATTTTTGCATCAGCAGCTTAGTTAAAGTCAAACAATTTAATTGCTTTTACAATTTGAATTTTACATTTTTATTAACTATTCATTAAATGTAGATTTCACTAATGCTACACAATATATAAATAAAAAGGTGAGGATATTACCGATGAAGAGACAGAAAAGAGATCGTTTAGAAAGAGCTCATTCTCAAGGTTTTAAAGCAGGTTTAGCAGGTCGCTCAAAAGAGCTATGCCCTTATCAACAAGTAGATCCAAAATCAGAGTGGTTAGGAGGTTGGCGTGAGGCGATTGAAAATCGCAACATGTACAAAACCTAAAATAAATAATCGAATTTAAGCAAAAAGGCCTCCACGTTGGAGGCCTTTTTGTTTGTGCGTTAATTTAAACTAAACTCTAAACAGAATTTAGTTTAAGTAATTAAAACGCGCTAGTGTCTTGAAATAAGCCCACTTTTAAATCTTTTGCTTCGTAGATTACTCGGCCATCAACTTCTACAGTGCCATCGGCAACGCCCATAAACAATTTACGTTTAATTAAACGTTTCATTACAAGGCGGTAAGTTACTTTTTTATTAGTCGGTAAAATTTGACCAGTAAATTTAACTTCACCCACACCTAGCGCACGACCAAGACCAGGACCACCAGACCAACCTAAGTAAAAGCCAACTAGTTGCCACATAGCATCTAATCCTAAACAACCTGGCATTACTGGGTCGCCTTTAAAATGGCAATCGAAAAACCACAGGCTAGGGTCAATATCAAGCTCAGCAACAATTTCGCCTTTACCATGAATTCCGCCATCAGCAGTAATAGAGGTAATACGATCCATCATTAACATGTTGTCACTTGGTAAACGGCAGTTGCCTTCACCAAACATTTCACCTTGACCGCAAAGGATCAAATCTTCTTTTGTATAGCTATTTTTAGGTTCCATAACACTTATCTTCGCTTAGAAATTGCCAAGTACTTTAGCGTACACTTGTACGCTAAACAACTCGGAGCAGTTAAAAAATCAAAATATTGCATATTAAATAATCAATCAAGCAGTGTGACTGGTTTTTGCACTATAAAACCGCGCAATTACAATTAAAAATCATTATAATTAGTGCTGTCTTATAACCAGTCTAAAGGAAGTTTATGATCCTTTTTGTTAACTCACTAACTGTGATTGATTTTTCTTACTTATGTAACAAACGCGGCGCCGTTGGCGAGAGCTGGATTGTTGATTTAACTTTGCACGGAAAACTTAACGAAGAGTCTATGGTTTTAGACTTTGGTTTAGTTAAAAAGCAAATTAAAGGCATTATAGATGAGTGTATTGATCACCGTTTAGCAATTCCTACAGGGCTTAATGGCGTTGTATCTGAATTTGACGAGCATAAAACACTCGATTGTACATTTGGTGAAAACAACCACTTAGCTATGAGTGCTCCTCATCAAGCTTATTGCATGATTAACGCAGACGAAGTAACTGTTGAATCGGTTACTGAATTTTTAATTGCGACTATTCTACCGAAGCTACCAGATAACATTGAAAAAATAGAGCTGTCTCTTAAGCCTGAACACAGCCAAAGTTTTTATTATCATTACAGCCATGGCCTTAAAAAGCATGACGGTAATTGCCAGCGCATTATTCATGGGCATCGTTCTCAAATTGGTATTAGCCTAGATGGCATTACTATGCCGCGCTTGCAAAAAGAATGGTCTCAAAAGTGGGAAGATATTTACTTAGCCACAAGTGAAGATCAAATTAACGCACCTGATTTAAAACATATAACAGCCAAAGCGGGTGATGTATGTTTTGCTTATACATCTGCACAAGGCTATTTTGAAATGGCTATTAGCGAATCTCGTTGCGATATTTTACCAGTAGATACCACTGTAGAATGTATTGCTGAACATGTAGCTGGTCAAATTAAAGCCCAATATCCAGAAAAAGCAGTGAAAGTAACCGCTTATGAAGGTGTTGGAAAAGGATCGATTAGTTATGTTTAAAACACTTTTAGCAACAGCGCTTGTTGCCTCTGCTAGCTTTAGTGCTATGGCGCTTGAGTTAAAAGGGCATTTAACACAAGGCGGTTTAGTTACTGGAAAGCTAGAAAACGCTAAATCAGTAAGCTTAGATGGTAAAGACTTAAAACTTTCAGCAAATGGTGATTTTGTATTTGGTTTTGGTCGAGACGCTGATACTACTCATACTTTAAAATGGGTAGATAACACGGGTAAATCACATTCACAGCCGATAGCTATTACTAAGCGCGAATATAAAATAGATAAAATTACCGGCGTAGCTAAAAAATATGTTTCGCCACCAAAAGAAGTTAGCGCGCGTATAAGCCGCGAAGCAGTTGCTGTTCGTAAAGCTCGAGAAGTTGACTCTGATTTAGTGTACTTCTTAGACCCAGTGTTAAAGCCTGCAGAAGGACGTATATCGGGTGTTTATGGAAGTCAGCGCTACTTTAATGGCGAGCCTCGTCGTCCGCACTTTGGCTTAGATATCGCGAATAAAATAGGCTCACCTGTTTACGCCCCTATTAGTGGCACAGTGGTTTTTGCTGAACCTGATTTATACTACTCAGGCGGTACATTAATAATTGACCATGGACATGGTATTACCTCAACTTACATTCATTTGAGTAAGCTTGACGTAAAAGTGGGTGACATAATAACGCAAGGCAACAAAGTAGCTGAAATTGGTGCAACAGGGCGTGTAACGGGTCCTCACCTAGATTGGCGTTTTAACTGGAAAGGCGAACGCCTAGATCCAGCATTACTAATGCAAGATACATTAGCAAACAAAAAGTAGAGATTATGACTGACGTAAATCGCGATGAAATAATTGCTCAGCGTATTGAAGATTCAACCACATCGGTAACTAAAACTGTGTTCCCAGGGCGTACCAATCATCATAATACATTATTTGGTGGTGATGCTTTGGCGTGGATGGATGAAGTGGCATTTATAGCAGCTACTCGTTTTTGTCGTAAACCTTTGGTAACTATATCTTCAGATAGAGTTGATTTTAAAGAAGCGATACCAGCTGGTACTTTTGCCGAGTTAATAGCTAAAGTAGTCTATGTAGGTAACACCAGCTTAAAAGTTGATGTAGATATACTATTAGAAACGATGCACAGAGACGATAAGCACTCTGCTATTAGTGGTAGCTTTACGTTTGTAGCAGTCGATGATAACCACAGACCAACACCTGTGGTATGCGATAAAATGATTTATGGTTTTGAGTAATTTAAAGTTTTAAAGACGCGGTAGAGTAATATTATATAAGCACCTTAATTGGTGCTTATATAAAAAATCATAAAGAACACATCATACTAAATATCTATTAAATGTAATCTCGACAGCGCAGTTAATATTTACTAAAAAAGTAATCAAAATAGGGAGGCAATTGATAGGGATAAGAGTTGTTAAAAGCAAAAAAGGTATGCTTTTAACATACCTTTTAGTTACATTTAGCTTTTAATTAAACTTACGAGTACATACATGCATACCACTTAAAGCACCATTGCTGCAATCCAGCCAAATATTAGTAGTGGGATGTTAAAGTGAATAAATGTTGGAATAACAGAGTCTCTAATATGGTCGTGCTGACCATCGGCATTTAAACCTGATGTTGGACCAAGCGTTGAGTCTGAAGCAGGAGAGCCTGCATCACCTAAAGCACCCGCAGTACCAACAAGTGCGGCGGNGTAGCCATAACCGAAAACCCAAGATCTAAACACAAAGGAACAAACAAAGTTGCAATAATAGGCACTGTCGAAAACGAACTACCAATTCCCATTGTAATTAATAACCCGACTAACAAAATAACACCGGCGGCCAAAGGTTTATTACCATCAAAAAGGGCGGCTCCACTGTGTACTAAGCTCGCTAC
>NZ_AUTQ01000200.1 GCF_000498095.1 Pseudoalteromonas sp. TB64 | reverse complement strand
ATAACGCCTTAATAACTGGCGTGTAGGTTGGCGTTGTTTTTGCCGTTTTTTTGTTTTAGCAAAAACCGCGACAACCGTAATACGTCCAGTTGATTAACTTGTTATATTTTCTTTACTAAATTGCTAACTTGCTCTTTATTCAGATTTAAAATTATATTTTTTAGAGTGAAATAACTATCACTAGATGGATTAACCAAATGCACAGAAACACCTATTTGAACAGAACCTGATTCAGAATCTAGATCAATAATATTTAAGACTGCGGAAGTTGGGTGCTTAGAAGATTGGACATAGTATTTACCGCCCCAATTACAGTCCATTGATATATCCTTTGTACTTTTTTGTTTAGATGTAACTGAATAACCAGCTTGTACTGAACTGCGGTAAATTGTAGCTGAACAAAAATTATCTTTAGACTCGCCAAATGAAATTGAAACAGCTTGCTTGCTATTCATTGTGTAATCGAAATCTGTAACACTTTGCACAATGTTTGCAGTGACTGGTTGATCCGAGCAACCGCCCAAAAGACTTGTTGCTAGAGCTAATGAAATTACTACTTTATTCAAAATACTTCTCCTAAAAATATAACGCCCACTTAAGCGGACAAAAATAGTTGGTTATAATGTGTAGCGAAGCGGAACCTAACCAACTGTTTTTGTTCCGTTTTAAGTTCTTGTTATGTTTTTATTGATCCTCATAGTGTCCGCAAGATTTGCAGACAATATATTTTTGTTCAACCATATCTAAGAACATACTTAGAATCTTATCTATAACTGTAGGCGGTAAAAAGTTAGCTGTTTTAATTTCGGCTTTTGACATAAGCTCGGCTTCTTTTTTACCACATTTTTTACATTTTAATTTCATAGTAATCCTTACATACCTTTGATATCTTCAGGCGAAAAACCCCGAGATTTTAATTCTTTAAATGCCGCAGATGCTTTTAAAGGCGAACGACTTCGTTCATTGTTTACTATTCGTGCAAGATCAGAATCTGATTTATTAGGCATTTCTGCTTTATATTCCTTATTCCTTTCCCCTGCTTCTTTTGCCTCATCAGCAATAGCACTTCCTGCTTTCATGGCAAGTTCACCTGCCTTTTTCCAAAAACTCATAGATATCTCCTTAGTTGAGTTTAAAAACATAACGCCTTAATAACTGGCGTGTAGGTTGGCGTTGTTTTTGCCGTTTTTTTGTTTTAGCAAAAACCGCGACAACCGTAATACGTCCAGTTGATTAACTTGTTATATTTTCTTTACTAAATTGCTAACTTGCTCTTTATTCAGATTTAAAATTATATTTTTTAGAGTGAAATAACTATCACTAGATGGATTAACCAAATGCACAGAAACACCTATTTGAACAGAACCTGATTCAGAATCTAGATCAATAATATTTAAGACTGCGGAAGTTGGGTGCTTAGAAGATTGGACATAGTATTTACCGCCCCAATTACAGTCCATTGATATATCCTTTGTACTTTTTTGTTTAGATGTAACTGAATAACCAGCTTGTACTGAACTGCGGTAAATTGTAGCTGAACAAAAATTATCTTTAGACTCGCCAAATGAAATTGAAACAGCTTGCTTGCTATTCATTGTGTAATCGAAATCTGTAACACTTTGCACAATGTTTGCAGTGACTGGTTGATCCGAGCAACCGCCCAAAAGACTTGTTGCTAGAGCTAATGAAATTACTACTTTATTCAAAATACTTCTCCTAAAAATATAAC
>NZ_AUTQ01000199.1 GCF_000498095.1 Pseudoalteromonas sp. TB64 | reverse complement strand
ACGGCTATGCAATGGGCGGCGGGCTTGAAGTTGCCCTAGCGTGCGACGTACGTATAGCGGAAGAGCAAGCACAAATGGCGCTCCCTGAAGCTAAAGTAGGTTTATTACCCTGTGCTGGTGGCACACAAAATTTAGCATGGCTAGTAGGCGAAGGCTGGGCAAAACGCATGATTTTATGCGGCGAGCGCTTAAAAGCCGATAAAGCCCTGCAAATTGGCTTAGTAGAAGAAGTAGTACCGCAGGGCGAAAGCTTTGCGGCAGCATTAAAACTAGCTAATCAAGTAAGCGAGCAAAGCCCTACCTCAGTCGCTGCGTGTAAAATATTGATTCAAAAAGGGCGCCATCAACCAATGGCAAGTGTATTGCCTCTTGAGCGCGAGTTATTTGTTGGTTTATTTGATACCGAAGATCAACAAGAAGGCGTAAATGCCTTTTTAGAAAAACGCCGCGCTAACTGGGTAAACGGCTAATGAGTGCTTTAACAGTATTAAATAACGCCGATGAGCCCGTGGTATTTGAAACCGCAGCCGCAGAAAATGGCAGTTTAATTGGACTTATTACACTCAACGCGCCAAAAGCCTTAAATGCACTTAATTTTGACATGATCAAATTACTTGAGCCGCAACTGCGAGCTTGGCAAGACGATGATGCTATTGCAATGGTGTTGTTAAAAGGCGCTGGCGATAAAGCATTTTGTGCTGGTGGCGATGTTGTCAGCCTTCATCATGCAATGGCGCAAGGTAAACCAACAAGCCTAGTTGAAGAGTTTTTTACACTAGAGTATAAACTTGATTACCTTATTCATACCTTTGATAAACCTATCCTCGTTTGGGGTAACGGCATAGTAATGGGCGGCGGTTTAGGGCTAATGGCCGGTGCTAGCCATCGCGTTGTTACAGAAATATCTCGCATTGCCATGCCAGAGCAAACCATTGGTTTATACCCAGATGTAGGCGGTAGTTATTTTTTACATAAAATGCCACAAAGTGTGGGGCTATTTTTAGGGCTAACGTCGGCATCAATTAACTGCGACGACGCGCGTTTTGTATCGCTTGCCGATCACTTTATCGACAGCACTAAATATGATGCCATGCTTGCGCAAATTTTAGCAGCTAAGTGGGGGGAAACTGCAAATTCCAATCATGACAGGCTAAATCATGAGCGGTTAACCGATTTACTCACCGATTTAGACAACCAGTCGGCGCGTATGCCCAAAGGCAATGTAAAAGCTAACCTAAAAACGATTCAAAAATTGGGTGAGTTTACAACCTTGCAGGAGCAAGTAGATTATATTTTAGGGCTAACCACTGACGATAAGTGGCTACAACGCGCTCAAAAATCACTTAAACACGGATGCCCACTAAGCTGTGCACTCGTTAGTGAGCAATTAAAAACAAGCAAAGGCAAAAGCTTATTAGCGTGTTTTAAAATGGAACTGGGTATGTCGGTTCGCGCTGGCGAAGTAGGCGAGTTTCAAGAAGGTGTAAGGGCGCTACTAATAGATAAAGACGGTGCGCCTAATTGGCAATACAAAACACTTAGTGATGTACCACAAACAATAATAGATAGCTTTTTTGCTAACCGCTTTGGTGAAAATCACCCGCTCAATGAGCTTGCTGTTAAATAAAATTGGTATTTAAAAGGAACAACTATGAGTAAATTAAACATAGGTTTTATTGGCTTAGGCAATATGGGCGGCCCTATGGCGGTTAACTTAATTAAAGCTGGGCATACTGTTAGCGTGTTCGATTTAAACCAATCGGTCGTAAATGAGCTTGCAAGCAAAGGTGCAAAAGCAGCGGTTGATGCAAAGCACTGTGCAACTAATGCTGACGTGCTTATTAGCATGTTACCTGCGGGCAAACATGTTAAATCGCTTTACTTAGGTAATAACGACGACAGCGGTTTAATTAACGTGCTGAGCAAAAGTACATTAGTAATTGACTGCTCTACAATAGATGCAGAGTCAGCTCGTATTGTAGGCAGTGCGCTTGGCGATCAGGGCATAAACTTTGTAGATGCACCGGTGTCGGGCGGCGTTGCAGGCGCAACTGCAGGCACACTTACCTTTATTGTAGGCGGCGAAAAAGCAGCGTTTGATAAAGCAAATACAGTGCTTAGTGATATGGGTAAAAACATATTTCATGCAGGCGATATTGGCGCAGGGCAAGTAGCAAAAATATGTAATAACATGCTACTTAGCATTTTAATGGCAGGCACCAGCGAAGCACTACAAATGGGCATCAATAACGGCCTCGATCCTAAAGTACTTAGCGACATAATGACCGCAAGTTCTGGCCGTAACTGGACGCTTGAACTTTACAACCCTTGCCCAGGTGTAATGGACGGTGCACCTGCAAGTAACGGTTATAAACCAGGCTTTATGGTTGATTTAATGGCTAAAGACTTAGGGCTTGCCATGGAAGCCGCGCAGCAAAGTAATTCAACAACCCCAATGGGTTCAATGGCTAAAAATTTATACACTATGCTACAGCACCAAGGTGCGGGTAGTGATGACTTTAGTGCTATTTTTAAACTGTTTTCTAAGTAGGAGCAACGCGTGGAAATTAAAAATAACACGGTAGTAATAACCGGTGGCGCACAAGGTTTAGGCTTTGCAATGGCGCAAAAGTTTGCTCTTATGGGTGCAAATATCGCTTTAATAGATATGGCACAAGACTTATTAAACACCGCATGCGAGCAACTTATGCAACTAATGCAGCTTGAAGGTGTAACTAGCAATATAAAAGGGTATGCCGCAAACGTAACAAATGAGAGCGAAGTAGAAAACGTATTTAATACCATTAACAGCGATTTTGGTCACATTGGCGTCCTTATAAACAACGCCGGTATTTTACGCGATGGCATGTTTATAAAAGCAAAAGACGGTAAAGTCGTTAAAAAAATGTCTCTTGAGCAATTTCAATCCGTGATTGATGTAAACCTGACAGGTGTGTTTTTAGCAGGGCGCGAAGCGGCAAGCCACATGATTGAATCAGGTAAAGGCGGCGTAATCGTTAATATGTCGAGCGTAGCGCGAGCAGGTAACATAGGCCAAACAAACTACGCGGCATCAAAAGCAGGCGTAGTGGCACTTACCACCACATGGGCTAAAGAACTTGGTCGTTTTGGTATACGTGTAGGCGCTATTGCACCAGGTGTAATAAGCACCGCCATGACCGACGCCATGAAGCCCGAAGCCAAACAGCGTATGCTTGCAGTAACGCCAGTCGGGCGCTTAGGCGAAAGCGACGAAATTGCGCATACTGCACAATACATAATCGAAAACGACTTTTTTACCGGTCGCGTGGTTGAAATAGACGGCGGTATTCGTTTGTAAACCGAACTGAATTAAGGTTTATTTAAAAAGCATGGTTGTTGTGGACTGTGCTTTTTTGTTTTAAATCGGGGAGTTTATAACCTTGAAAAAGGGCTAACAACGGCGTTGACAATTTGTTGTAAAACATGAGTAGGATACCCGTTGAATTAAAGCGTAGAACATTCTAGCGTTCTAATTAACTGCGTTAAAAACTTCTCATATAGACAAACAATATAACTAAATTTTTGCCTTGTTACTGAGATATTTATAATCTTGAAAAAGGGCTAATAACACCGTTGGCACCTTGTTGTAGTACATGCGTATATATTTGTGTAGTACGCACATCACTATGACCTAGCTGTGTTTGTACTGTGCGGATATCAGCGCCGCTTTGCAGCAAATGCGTAGCGAAAGAGTGACGCAAAGTATGTGGCGTAACGTGTTTATTAATTTCAGCTTTTGTTGAAGACAGTTTAACTGCCTTTCTTACCCCTGAATGATCTAAGTGGTGACGTCTTATTTCTCCTGTTTCAGGGTCTGTACTTAATTTATGTGATGGGAACAAAAACTGCCATTGTAAAGACTTATTAGCGCTTGGGTATTTTTTACTAAGTCGATGAGGCATCCATACACCGGCGTACGCATCATTTTTTAAATCTAACTGTAAATATTCATCAACTTGAATTATTTGATTTCTTAGCATTGGTATTAATTCTTCAGCAAGTGTCACAATACGATTTTTATTACCCTTACCGTTCCAAATGCGTATGTTTTTATAGTCGAAGTCAATATCTTGAACTCTTATTTTTACTGCTTCCATCAGCCGTAAACCACTTCCATATAGCAGGCTTGCTATCAAATAATGTCGTTTATTTATATTTCTAAAAAATAGCGATACCTCAGTCTGTGTAAGTACGACAGGAAGTTTCTGTTGGCGGTTACTTTTAACGAAATTTAAATCTAATGAGAGCTCATTCTTGATAATATGTTTATATAAAAAAGCTAGTGCATTTAAAGCGGTTGCTTGTGTTCTCGCTGCTACTTTTTTAGTGACTGTTAAGTGATTTAAAAATATTTCAACTTCATTATTGCCCATACTGGTAGGGTGCCGCTTATTATGAAAATGGATATAGGCAGTAATCCAAAATACATAAGTTTCGATAGATTTTTTAGCATAGTGATGGCTATACATATAGTTGATAATACTATTAAGAAAAGGGGATTTAGTTTTCATTTTAATTCTCAATTAACTGTATTTATATACAGTATTGACATTTTTCCTCCTAAGTCAAGAAATGAGGACATTTTCCTCTTTTCTGCATTTTAATAAAAGAACAGCCTGACTTAAAGTTTAAAGCTGGCAATGTGTTACAGGATTTGTTATTAATATTAAAAATAATTAAGAGGACATACATTGCTCATAAAAAGAGGAAAGTGTCCTCTGATAAAGCTGTTATATTTTTAGGAGAAGTATTTTGAATAAAGTAGTAATTTCATTAGCTCTAGCAACAAGTCTTTTGGGCGGTTGCTCGGATCAACCAGTCACTGCAAACATTGTGCAAAGTGTTACAGATTTCGATTACACAATGAATAGCAAGCAAGCTGTTTCAATTTCATTTGGCGAGTCTAAAGATAATTTTTGTTCAGCTACAATTTACCGCAGTTCAGTACAAGCTGGTTATTCAGTTACATCTAAACAAAAAAGTACAAAGGATATATCAATGGACTGTAATTGGGGCGGTAAATACTATGTCCAATCTTCTAAGCACCCAACTTCCGCAGTCTTAAATATTATTGATCTAGATTCTGAATCAGGTTCTGTTCAAATAGGTGTTTCTGTGCATTTGGTTAATCCATCTAGTGATAGTTATTTCACTCTAAAAAATATAATTTTAAATCTGAATAAAGAGCAAGTTAGCAATTTAGTAAAGAAAATATAACAAGTTAATCAACTGGACGTATTACGGTTGTCGCGGTTTTTGCTAAAACAAAAAAACGGCAAAAACAACGCCAACCTACACGCCAGTTATTAAGGCGTTAT
>NZ_AUTQ01000198.1 GCF_000498095.1 Pseudoalteromonas sp. TB64 | reverse complement strand
CCGCCCGACATACCAAATATTCCGTAAGCTGCATTCATAAAAATATGCATCCACATAGGAAACCAAATACGATAACCACATTCACAATATAGCCACGCAAACCATGTACCTGCTACAGTAGTGATCGCAACCGCCATTAATGCAGAAATCGCATCATTACCTTGATAAATATGACCCAGGCCAAATATTACTGAACTAATTAATGCCGCAGGCACAAAGCCCCATCTACAATATTTAAATAAAACACCAAACAATGCAGCCCTAAAAATTAGCTCTTCAAAAAAACCCGCATAAACTGAGCCGGTGATTATTGCTGGTATTGATAGGTTAAGTTCATCACTCAAAAATCCATAACCTATTGCCATAGGAGCACAACAAATAATTGCTGCGAGTGCATAGTTAATAAAACCAGAAGAATTAAGCCCTATAGATTCAAAAGGCTCACTTTGTTTAAACAAAATAATAGCCGCAATAACTAACGGTCCATATAAAAAAGTATATTTAGCGGGGGTAAATAAAATGCCAGTTAGATTATCAAGTTCAGACAACCAGCTAGACCAACCTTCTCCCCAAAACTGCCTCATTACATAGTGGCAAAACACAAATATAGAAATTATTACAAGTGCCTTGATAGCGTATTTCATATCTACTTTCCTCGTTAAGTTGTTAATTTCAACTTAATCTTGGCAATAGTAAAAATACAAAGCGACATATTAGGTCTCAATTACAAGACGAGGTATAAAGCCCATGTTTTAGGGGGGATTAACATGTTTTTGGGATTAATGACAAAGCATCCTTTATTACTTTTACATAAGAACGAGACACCGGTATTTTAATATCAATTGTATGCAGCGATAATTGCAACCCTCCAGCATTACCACTGTAGTGCTGAATGTTTTGCAGGTTAACCGCATAAGAACGGTGGCATCGTAATATAATTGTATTTTCTGGAAGCTGCTTTAATAAACCGCTAAGAGATACACGTAATAGTTTACGTGAAGTTGAAGCTCCTTCCAGTATTGTTATTTCACAATAGTTGTCTGAAGATTTAATAAATAAAATATGGTGATGAGCCGTGTTAATTTCGTCGTTTTTATTATCGCCTTTGAGAGTAATTGTCTTTAATTCAACTTCTCTCAACTGCTCTTGATCGACGCTAACTGTACTTGGCTTAGTTAAATCTATTACATGCCTATTTACCACAAGTAAAAAAATAAGAGGAAATACACCAATACAAAAAATATACCCTACAAAAAGTAATTGATTCTGCCAATGCCAAGACCCAAGTACAGCAACCACAAAATACCCATGATTGAATAACGCAGTAATTAAAATATATGTGATAGGAATAATAATTAAACGGCTTAATTTACTTAGCTTAAACTTAAGTAACACTATTTCTATAAAACCTGACAATAGCAAAGCACAAAAGGTTACTAACCCATAGCCAAAAAGCCGCAGAAACTTGTAAGACTCGGTATCGCTTGAAGTGCCAAAAGGTTGAAATACAAAAAGTACAAAAAGCGCTATAAACGAAAACATGACGGCACGATATACAACTAACTTTCTCGAATCTAGATCATCTTTGAGCCACAACATCCTATTTTGCATACCTTTAATCCACCAATATTTAAAAATAGCACACATTAATATGTGCATTCCAACTCATTTAAAATTTTTTGTGATGGTAGTTTTATTAAAAACAAAAAAAGGAAGAGAACATCAACGTTATTTAACAGCAGAAGGTGTTGTGTGAGCAATTCTATCTGCTTTTAAGATTTTACTAATGAGAGATAAAACATGTAATACCAATTCGCTTAATTAAGTGGTCTATTTTGAGGGCGGAAAAACGTGTTGATAGCTAGGCAAAAAATTCGCTATTTAGTTGTTCTAAATGAGAGTTTTTTAACGCAGGGAGCGACACGTTTAGCCCCGCAAAATGATTAAGTATTATTGCGGATTGGTATAAGTGCACTGATTTTGTTCCAAACACAAAAAAGCCCGCTAAATTAGCGGGCTATTTTGTTATATGGTGGAGAGATAGGGATTTGAACCCTAGATGGGCTATAAACCCATGCCGGTTTTCAAGACCGGTGCATTCGACCACTCTGCCATCTCTCCGATACTGCTCTAAGTTAAAAGTAAGAGTGTACTAATAACTATTTAAATGAATGATACTTTAATTACCACACACCTATTAAATAAGTGGTGGAGAGATAGGGATTTGAACCCTAGATGGGCTATAAACCCATGCCGGTTTTCAAGACCGGTGCATTCGACCACTCTGCCATCTCTCCGCACGACCTGCATATTAGGGAAACCTATCCCTTTTGTGAAGCTTTTTTTTAAATAAATTGTTCAAGTGCTTAAAAAACAACTAAATTGTTCAAACTTAAAGCTAAATATATAAAATATCACTGTAAATGAACTTTTATTTAAATATTTGACTCTATTGATCTACAAAGGTTTGCCCAAACATATAAGAGTTGGTAATCTAATTTTAGTTAAATTATCGAAACACACGTTTCACTTAAGGAGCTCTACAATGGCGTTCAATCAATCGTACAATACCTCTAAACCGGTAATGTCTACCATTGAAACAAACAAGGTACTTAAAAACACCTACTTTTTACTTGCTATGACACTTGCATTTAGTGCTGTTACAGCCGGTATTTCAATGGCACTACAATTACCTTACTTCATGGGTATAGTGTTTACACTTGCTTCATTTGGCTTATTATTTGTTGTAAATAAAAAGGCAGAAACTGCATCAGGCGTATTTTGGGTATTCGCCTTCACTGGTTTAATGGGTGCAGGCTTAGGTCCTTTGCTTAACCACTATGCTGCAATGCCAAATGGTCCTATGCTTATTATGCAAGCATTAGGTTCTACCGCGCTTATCTTTTTTGGTTTATCTGCTTATGCACTAAACACTAAAAAAGACTTCTCATTTATGGGTGGCTTTTTAACTGTTGGTTTAATCGTTGTGATTGTAGCAAGCATTGTTAATATTTTTGTTGGCAGTTCACTTATGTTTATGGTGCTTAATGCTGCAGTTGTGTTGATTATGTCTGGCTTGATATTATTTGATACAAGCCGAATCATTAACGGCGGNCGGCGAAACTAACTACATTCGCGCAACAGTATCTTTATACCTAAGCGTATATAACTTATTTACTTCTTTACTTGCTCTACTTGGCGTAAGTAATGACTAATTAAATAGTTCTGTTAAAATAGCCCCTTAATTGGGGCTTTTTTTATTGGAATTGTTTTGTCGCGTTTTGTTCTTTCATTACATACACCACCATCCGATCACGATACCACGCAACGTATAGTTAAGTTTGCGAATGCATGTTTAGCCCAAGGGCACACTATTGATGCTATTTTTTTATACCAGCAAGGTATTTATCATGCATCTACTCACTTTGATTTATCTTCAGACGAACTTCAAATTTCAGCACATTGGCAGCAACTCGCCGATAAAAAACTAAATTTAATGCTATGTGTTACCGCAGCGCAAAAGCGCGGATTGGATATTAACAACACAGGTGTATTTACCGTCGCAGGGTTGGCTGAATTTGCAATGCTTACTTGTGATGCAGACAAATGGGTGCAATTTAAATGATCAATGTATTAGTAATGAGTCAGTCCAGCCCATTTGACGATTTAAATATTCGTGATGCACTTGATATGACATTAATATTTGCAGCCGTTGATCAAAATGTAAGTTGGCTATTTAGCGGTCCTGCTGTTTTGGCTTTAAAAAAGCATCAACAACCAAACAATATTGGCTTAAAAGATTTTTTTAAAAACATTAAAACACTCGAAATCTATGATGTTGAAAATATTTACGTGTGTGAAAAATCATTGCTTGATTATGGTTTAAATAAGCATGATTTACTCATAGAGGCAAAGGCACTGAACTTTAGTCAACAACAAACATTAATTAAAGCGCAGCAACATGTGGTGACCCTATGAGTACGTTACATATTTTTTCTAAGCCGCTTAATTACTACTCGGCAAACCAGCTAGAAAATTTAATTTTATCAACCGATAACGTATTACTTGTTGGTGATGCCTGCTTTGCAAAAAAACAATTTAGACAATTTGCAGATACACTGTTAATACTTGAACAAGACGCGCAAGTACGCGCAATAAAATTAACAGATAACGATAAAGCCATTAGCTATGAAGACTTTGTAGCACTGACTTTATCAACTAATCAATCTATTACCTGGTAACTCATGCTTGAATTTAACAACCAACAAATTGAGACAGACAAACAAGGCTATTTGCTTGACCATACTTTATGGTCAAAAGAGCTAGCACCTGTTATCGCTACCCAAGAAAACATTACGCTTAGCGTTCAACACTGGGAAGTAATTAACTTTGTTCGTGATTTTTATATTGAATATAACACCAGTCCAGCAATAAGAATGCTTGTAAAAGCAATGGCTAAAGCTCTAGGTGAAGATAAAGGGAATAGCCTTTATTTATACAAATTATTCCCTAAAGGTCCTGCAAAGCAAGCAACAAAAATTGCCGGATTACCAAAACCAGCTAGGTGCATATAATGAGAGCTAAATCAGGCAATAATCAAGTAACTGAATCCAAACCTAAAAGAAGCACTGGGCGCACTTACTCACGTAGTGCACTTAATAAAACGCCTTCAGGTAAAAGAGAAGTAAAGCCGCAAATAGCATCTAAAGACAGAAAAATTGTGTTATTCAATAAGCCATTTGATGTGCTATGCCAATTTACAGATGATGCCGACAGGCAAACACTAGCGGCGTTTATTCCTATTAAAGAAGTTTACGCAGCAGGCAGGTTAGACAGAGACAGTGAAGGCTTATTGCTTTTAACAAACTGTGGGAAATTACAAAACACCCTAACGGCGCCTGATAAAAAAACCAATAAAACCTACTGGGCACAAGTTGAAGGTGAACCAACGAGTGAATCAATTAATGATTTATGTAATGGAGTAAAACTTAAAGACGGCCTTACACTCCCCGCCAATGTTAAAATAATTGATGAGCCTACAATTTGGGCCCGTAATCCGCCTGTACGCGAGCGAAAAGCAATCCCTACCACCTGGTTAAGCATTACCATTAACGAAGGTAAAAACAGACAAGTCCGTCGTATGACCGCGCATATTGGTCACCCTACACTTCGCCTAATTCGCTACAGTATTGGTAACTACACGCTTGATGATATTAACTCAGGTGAGTACAAAGTAATTAAAGGCGTGGTTGATGCATAAACCGCATGTGACCGTTGCTGCAATTGTAAAAAAACAAAACACGTTCTTACTTGTAAAAGAACGTGATAAATTCACAAATAAAATTTGTTATAACCAACCTGCTGGTCACTTAGAACAAAACGAAACCCTTTCACAAGCTGCAAGCAGAGAGCTACTTGAAGAAACGGGTTTAACGCTAATGCCTACAGGCTTATTGGGTATCTATAATTTACACGCTGCAAATGGCGTACATTATTTACGATTTTGTTTTATATTTGAAGCCGACGAAAAAACACAAACGCCCAAACCTATCGACTCCGATATTATATCGGCTAACTGGCATACCTTAGAGGAAATTAAAACATTACCACTGAGAAGTGATTTAGTTTTAAAATGCATAACAGACAGCTTGCAAAAAGAGCCTTTAAACCTTGATGCTATTTATAATTAAGTTATTTATTACCTAGGATTTAATGCTATGCAATTACGACCTTGATTTTTAGCGTAATAGAGTGCGCTATCTGCCCCTTTTACAAAATCTAGCATGTCATAGTTTCTGGTTTTATCTATAGTATTTACTCCCATACTTAAAGAGAGTAAACCAGTAAAACTACCTTTATGCACAATAGCTAAATCTTCAATCGCTTTTTGTATTTGATCCGCTATGAATAGCGCCCCCTGAGTATCTGTTTGCGGCAATAAAACAACAAACTCCTCGCCACCATATCGAGCTACAAAATCTTCTGGTCGACTTACTGTAGAGGCAATCTTCTGTGCTACATCATGCAAACAAGTGTCTCCTGCTACATGACCAAAAAAATCATTAAATTGTTTAAAATGGTCTATATCAATAATGATAATAGATAAAGTACCTTTAGAATCACTCGCTTTTTTAAATTCATCTGCTAACTTTTCGTCAAATCTGCGTCTATTGGCTATTTTTGTTAGTGCATCAAGAAAAGCCATATCTCTTAGTAAATCTTCGGCTCGTAAACGCTCTGTGGCATCGTTAAAAACGGCTAGAATTTCTTCACCAATATCAATGCCCGATATTTCCATCACCACTTGAGAACCATCATTACAAGAAACACGATAATTGTTAGCGGGAATATCATTGTTATTTTTTTGAGCATCATCTAATGAGCTACTCCAAAGCTCTTTCACAACCTTCCTGTATTGCGGATCTGGGTATGCTTTATCCCACCAAACACTTATATTTGGAATATCCTTAATTGTATAGCCAAATATATCTATAAACCGCTGATTTACTTTTAAAATATTCCCCGTTTTTGCACATACATTACAAACAGGCATAGGCAATACTGTAAATAGCTTTTCGTAATGGCTTAACTCATGCTTTCGCATTGAGTAAATTGTGTTTTTTGATAAACAAGCCATTGGTGGACTATTTTTATCATTGTTTATCATTTCCTCCATCTCTAAAACAAAAGACCATTCAAGCCACCAAGCTTCGATATGATCAAATACCTTTTTTTCAACCTGATTTTTTAAAGATGATTGTTTAATTAAAGAAAATAATTCATGTATATGATTAGGGTCTTGATGAATACGAAAACTTTTTAGCTTTATAAACTCATAAAAAAGATGATATGCAGCTTTTTTAAACTCGCTCGTAGTACTCGTTAATAGATCATTGGGGTAAATTTCAGATTTACAGGTATAGTGTTCAATTAAAGATTTTATCTTATTTACTTGATAAGCATAGTGCATACATTCATTCCATTGATTATATTTAGAGCAACCCCAACGTAATTGGTATTTAACAAATCTTTCATTGCCGTACTTCCCATTAAACCTATATTTACTTTAGTCGCTTTAATAGAAAACACTATTTTTTATAACTTTAAAATCATTCCATTGATCTTATAAGTATCTCATTGTTAATTTAAAAAAGTAGCATTGTACTAAGTACATGACTTAAAAAACGCCTTAAGTCGAGTTTGCTATTTGTTATATAAATAAAATAGTGACAAATTATGTCCTTTGCCGCCCTACACTCTTTAAGCACAAACAAAATACATGCTATAATCGCGTCCTTTCCAAGTTAACAGCAATCTGTATAAGCGAAATTATTCATGAGCGAAAATAGTCACATTAAAGTCATTGTTGGCATGTCCGGCGGTGTTGATTCTTCTGTATCTGCATATTTATTACAACAACAAGGCTACCAAGTAGAAGGCCTGTTTATGAAGAACTGGGAAGAAGACGACAATGATGAGTATTGTGCCGCCGCTGATGATTTAAAAGATGCACAAGCAGTATGTGATAAGTTAGGCATTGAGCTTCACACTGTTAACTTTGCAGCAGAGTATTGGGACAACGTGTTTGAGTACTTTTTAGCAGAGTACAAAGCGGGTCGTACTCCAAACCCAGATATAATGTGCAACAAAGAAATTAAATTTAAAGCCTTTTTAGAGTTTGCTGCACAAGCTCTTGGAGCAGACTTTATTGCTACGGGCCATTACGTTCAACGTGAACTTCGCGGTGACAAATACGTAATGTGTCGCGGACTTGATAACAATAAAGACCAAAGCTACTTTTTATATACCTTAAGCCACGAGCACCTTGGTCAAACCTTATTCCCTGTAGGCGATATCGAAAAACCAGAAGTACGCCGCATAGCTGAAGAACAAGACTTAATCACTCACGATAAAAAAGACAGCACCGGTATCTGTTTTATTGGTGAGCGTAAATTTAAAGACTTTTTACAAAAGTTTTTACCAGCTCAACCTGGTGTAATCGAAGACACTGATGGCAACAACGTAGGTGAACACGAAGGCTTGATGTACCACACACTTGGACAGCGCAAAGGCTTGCTAATTGGCGGTATGAAAGAAGGTTCGGGTGAACCATGGTACGTAGTAGATAAAGACCTTGAACGCAATGTACTTGTGGTTGGTCAGGGTAAAGATCACCCTCGCCTATACAGTAATGGTCTTAATGCAAACCAACTTCATTGGGTAGACCGCATTGGTCCTAAAGGCACCACCCGCTGCACAGTAAAAACTCGTTACCGCCAAGAAGACTTAAGCTGTACCCTATTAGTAGGCGAAG
>NZ_AUTQ01000197.1 GCF_000498095.1 Pseudoalteromonas sp. TB64 | reverse complement strand
AGCCGAGCGTTAGTTTACGTTTGATAGCCAAGATGGCAATAGGATATGCAGGATGCATAAAGTGGCAGGAGCTACTTAAAGGATTACCACGGATGATGCTGCAGATGCAGCCGAGCGTTAGTTTACGTTTGATAGCCAAGATGGCAATAGGATATGCAGGATGCATAAAGTGGCAGGAGCTACTTAAAGGATTACCACGGATGATGCTGCAGATGTAGCCGAGCGTTAGTTTACGTTTGATAGCCAAGATGGCGAAGGGATATTGCGGTATGCAATGTGAGGGTAAACAGGGTTGTTTACTCGTTCAGGGGATGATAATACGGATTTATAGATAATGGATATCTAGCAGGATGCAGTCCAATTGGGGCGTAACTTTAGTTACGCCTTAGTTTTTTGTGTTTGAATAAATTTAATTTAGCCCTAAATTAAATCCACTTATAATTTAAATTTTATGCGGTGGAACAACCACACTTTTTAATAATTCATTTTCCATAATAAGCACGCCTTGATAAGCATTTTCACCATCACTAGAAAATTCAAATATAAATTCGCTTTTTATCCCAGGTTTACTGTCTTTTAAAAAACCAAAACGACGTTTAGCACATGCAACGCTCATTAACTGAACCTGCAATTGTTCACTTTGACGTTTAGCATGAGCATTAGCAGCCTCTGCAATTTTTCGATTAAGCCAAAATAAGTAAATTACACTACCAATGAGTATGAACGTCCATAAACTTGCCATTTAAGAGAATAACCTTCCGATTGCACGCGCGAGGGTTTCGCTACGATTTTCTTTTCGTAATAAGCCTAATAAATGCGGGCGAATAGTGGGTATTGCAACTAAGTCTGCAAAAATACTTGGAAATAGTTCTTCAATTTGTTGATGATGTGCACAGTTATCCATAAATATATGTAAACGCTCGGGGTTTTCTAATTGAGTAAAACAACGTCCAGCAATTGTCAATAACACGTCTGAATCTTGTCCTACAGGTGAGCTTAATACGTTATCTACTAATTGAGCGCATAACCCTTGAGCCTGACCTTTTGAAATAGCTCTAAGTGCTGAGGTTATAGCTATAGTATTTTTATTATCGATAGCTGTTTGTGCATAATCAACAAGTAATTCACTTATCGATGTTGGTATTTCTACATGCTCAAGCATAGCACTGAGTGGCTGTAGTACCTCAACTGGTAAATGCGACCATGCTTTTTTGAGATTGCCTAAGTTTGTATCGCTATCTAATCGCAGCGCAAAGTCCGCAATACCTTGTAATGCAACACTCTGCCAATTATCAAAGCCAATTTTACCGCTAAAATATAATTGTGCATGTTCGTAATATTGTGATGCTGGTTGTTTTAGTAGAACTTTTATTTGGGCGTTAAATGCAGCTAACTTATTTGCGTTTGGTGTAAAAA
Source organism: Pseudoalteromonas sp. TB64 (assembly GCF_000498095.1). GTDB lineage: Bacteria > Pseudomonadota > Gammaproteobacteria > Enterobacterales > Alteromonadaceae > Pseudoalteromonas. The sequence goes on along the minus strand of NZ_AUTQ01000197.1, from coordinate 8,310 downwards.
CATATGGGTTATTATCGAGCTTACCATCGGCATGTTCTCCCGTAATTTCAGTGCCTAATGCTTGAATAACCATATCGGCAAAGTGATCGCGACTAGCACTTACAAGCATGCTTTGCTCATCAACTGGGAACTTTAAAAACCATACATACGGTTCTTTACTGGCTTTAACATCCCAAAATTGAATAGCTAACCAAGCATGACCAGCAAGAGGGTAAGGATAAGGAACTTGTGCTTGTTCAATAGCTAAAAATTGTTTTTTATCAAGCTTAGTAATATGCCTGCCAATATCAAAAGCACGCCATTGAGTACCCGCGTTATCTAAAAGCTGCCCTAATGTAGCTATTTGTTCACTCATCGTATTCTCAACTGTTTTTACTGCAAAATTACATTAATTATACGACATAGCTGCTTATGAGGGAACAGGGTATAATTGTATAACATATATAAAAGAGGGTGGTTATGTACCAGCAAACCCAAGCTTATTTAGAGCAATTAAAGTCGCTTTTAAAAAAGCATCAGCTTTGGCAAAGTGAGCCAATAGCTCCTGAGTTATTACAATCTAACGTACCATTTTGTCACGATACTATTGTATTTGAGCAGTGGTTACAGTTTGTATTTATTGAAAAAGTTGAGCTGTTAATTAACTGTAAGCAACCCTTGCCGCGTAATTTTGCGATTGCACCTATGGCGCAAATGACACTTATTAATAAAAATGGCAGCGATGAAATTATTGAAATATTAACAGCCCTAGATACATTTTTAGGAGAGCCTAATGAGTGAGCGCCCAGCACCAATTGAATACGGTGAGCTAACAATCTTGTATCAAGATGAAAATTATGTGGCAATAGATAAGCCTTCAGGTTTACTAGTTCATCGCTCATTTTTAGATAAACACGAAACCCAATTTGCAATGCAAATGTTGCGTGACCAATTAGGGCAACATGTTTTCCCTGTTCATAGACTCGATAGACCAACATCCGGTGTATTGCTTTTTGCATTAAGCTCAGAAGCAGCTCGTGATATGAACCAGCTATTTATTGAAGGCACTATCGCGAAGCGATATTTAGCCTTAGTACGTGGTTTTGCGCCTGAGTCGGTATTTTTAGATAAACCACTTAAAGAAGAACTAGATAAAATAGCCGATAAGTTTGCAGATCAAGATAAAGCCCCACAAGAGGCTCAAACGCAATTTAATTGTTTGCACCAAGCGGCGCTTCCTATTCCAATAGGTAAATATCCAACGGTACGTTACTCGCTAGTTGAGTGTTTTCCAAAGACAGGTCGTAAGCATCAAATTCGCAGGCATTTAAAGCATTTGTCACATCCTATAATTGGTGATGTGAACCATGGTGATAATCAGCATAATCAATTTTTTAGGGAGCATTTTGAGTTCAGAAGGTTAATGTTATTTGCAACTGAGCTTAGTTTTGTGCACCCTTACAGTAATGAATCAATAACAATTAAAGCGCCACTAGGTAAAGAAATGCTGCAAATTTGCAAGCAGCTTGGTTGGCCAGAAGATGAAAAGGATTATTAATGGCACATATTAGTGTTTTTGTAGGCAGCGTTAATGGCGGTGCTGAGCGTTTGAGTGACGAAGTTGCAACAACAATTGAACAAGCTGGGCACACTGTGTCTGTATTTAGTGAGCCGGCACTTGATGATATTAAAAACGCATCACATATTTTAATTGTAACCTCTACAACGGGGCAAGGTGATGTACCAAGCAACTTGGCTGGATTGTTTTATGCGCTCAATAGTACCTTTCCTATGCTAACTGATAAGCCTTTTGGTGTAATTGCGATGGGTGACAGAAGTTACGGTGATACCTTTTGTGGGGCAGGTCGCAGTTTTGATGAGCTATTACGTGATTTACAAGCAAAGCCTGTTGGTAATCGTTTAGAGATTGATGCATGCGAAGATTTTGAACCTTGGCCGGTTGCAGAGCCTTGGTTAAAAAGTTGGTTTGAAAAATTGCCATCTTAATTTACGTATTATTTTAGCTAAAGTTGTTAAGGTAAATAGCAAAAAGGAGCGCATGCGCTCCTTTTTCATGTTTATAGCTTTGTAAACTAGCTACTTCTTACATCTACTTTAAGTTTTAGCTTTTGGCCTGGTTGCAAATACTTTTCACCAGCCAAATTGTTCCACTTAATAATATCGTTAATAGTTAAATTAAACTTAGACGCTATACGTGCTAATGAATCTCCCCGGCGTACTTTATAAGTAATTGTACGGTCGGTTCTGTTTTTTGCAGTTTGGGTTTTATTAGCCGATTTATAAACGGTTAGCTTTTGATTTAAGCGTAGTACAGAATTTTTTCTTAGCTTATTCCATTTTGCCAAGTCATCCATAGTTACGTCGTATTCACGGCTAATATCCCACAACGTATCACCACTTTTTACTGTATGCGAAAGCTTTGTACGCGTACTCTTATTTGCAGCTAAGCGCATCTGCTTAGGTAAATGCTCACTATTTATTGCACCATCAGTAAGTGGTACTAGTAGCTTTTGACCTACACGAATAGTGTTAGAGCTTAATTTATTTAATGATTTAATTGCACTAGAGCTAGTCGTAAATTTTTTCGCAATAACCGATAAACTATCACCACGTACAACAGTGTAACGTTGCCAGCGTAGTCGATCTTTTGCATCGGTAAGAGCTAGTTTTTGACTAAACTGTTCTGCTTTATCCACTGGCAATAGTAAAAAATGTGGACCGTTTGGATCAGTTGCCCAGCGGTTAAAGCCTGGGTTTAACCTGTATAGTTCAGTCAGTGTTATATCAGCCATGTCAGCTGCGAGTGCTAAGTCAATTTGCGATCCCACATCAACTACTTCAACTACTTGTGCATTAATAACGGGTTGCCACGTAACGTTAAAATCATCAGAGCGCTTTAATAAATCAGCGAGCGCGAGTAATTTAGGGACATATGCCGTTGTTTCACTTGGTAAATCAAGGGACCAGAAGTCGGTAGGTAGGTGTTTTTTCCGATTCTTTTTTATTGCTCGTAATAAACGACCTTCACCTGAGTTATAGGCAGCAATTGCATTTAACCAATCACCATCAAGGGTTTTATGTAAATACGACAAATAATCAAGAGCAGCTCGTGTTGACTGTACAATGTCACGACGACCGTCGTACCACCAGTTTTGCTTTAAATCAAAACGCTCACCGGTTTGTGGCATAAATTGCCAAATACCGGATGCACTGCGGTTAGAGTAACCAAAAGGGTCAAATGCACTTTCTACAATAGGAAGTAGGGCTATTTCGATTGGCATTTCACGCTTTTCAACTTCTTCTACAATAAAGTGTAGGTATGGTTCTGCTCGTTTAGAAATACGATCTAAATAAGCTTGATGCTTTGCATAATAATTACGTTGCGTTACGACTGGACGATTTTGTGGGACTTTTATAGAAAGCTGGTAGCGAATGCGCTCCCATACATCATCAAAAATAGGGGCTGCTTCGTCGTCATTATCATCAGCTACTTGCTGATATTGTGCGTTTATTTTCAATGCATTGTTAATGTCGTCAGGGCTTGCGCCTTCGAGCTGTTCGTTTGCCTGATTAGCAACTTGTGAGTCTGAATCTTGGGTTGTCAGCGTTTGACAACCACTTAGTGCTAATACTAAGGCTAATAAAAGGGGAGATTTATTCATAAATACCAATACATCGAGTAAAAAACTCGGCGAATACTACCCGTTATGAGTAAACATTGCCACTTAATGACTTTTCAATACATCACGCTTAATTACTAACTAACTTTAACCATTTGATAATTAGTTAGTAATTATTATTGAATAATAACGCTTGTGCTAAAAATTGTCTTTGAACTGTCTGAGACTCGCAAAGTTCTCCCAAGGTTCATTGTTTTTTGTAACTAAGGACATTTTTGACGGCACGAGTTCTGTAATTGTAGGTAAGTCGCTTCGCATAAATGGGTTTATTTTCAGCTCTTGCCCAATTGAGGTTGGTAAAGATATTTTATTTTGACTTCGCAGTTCATCAACTTTTTTACTATATGCAAGTAGTTCAGGGTTGCGCGGTTCAACTGCTTTTGCAAAAGCAAGGTTTGCTTGCGTGTACTCGTGTGTGCAATACACATTACAACTTTCAGGTAAGCTACGTAGTTTATTAAATGAATGCCACATTTGCTCTGCAGTACCTTCAAATAAACGCCCACATCCTCCACTAAATAATGTATCGCCGGTAAATGCGAGTTCGTTATTGGTATAACAAATATGGTCTAGCGTGTGCCCTGGCGTTTCGAAAATATTAAAATCAACATTAAGTACATTAATATTTTGACCATCTTTGAGTGGGTGAGTAACCCCTTTAAATGGGCTATTAGTTGGACCATAAACAGGTATGTTTGGGTTGCTGGCAACTAATGTTGCTACACCATCTGTATGATCATAATGATGGTGTGTAATTAAAATGCCAGCAAGTATTAAGTTATGCTCAGCTAAGTGCGCTATTACTGGTTCGGCTTGACCTGGGTCAACTACCCAAGCTTGGTTACTATTACTATTTGTTAAGCACCAAATGTAATTATCAGAAAAGGCTTTAATTGCTTTGACTTGCACCATGGTAAATTGCTCTATAAAGTGACAGTTAACACATAGTATAACGAGCTCATAAAATGAAACCAGCCCTTAGTTTTCAAGAAGGACCCAAACCACTGTCGTGGCAGCAGTTTCCTCATGGGGACTATTTACGTGCAGGCATTGAACGTAAAATGGAACCATGGTTACCCCGTATGTTTGGTTATCATATGCTTAAGTTAGGTAATTTAAGCGGAGAATTAAATACAAGTATCAGCACTATTAAGCACCAAGTATGTGTTGCTGAGCCAGGACCTTACACTGGGGTGGTTGCTGATATAGATGAGTTACCATTTTATGAGCATAGCGTTGACGCGTGCATTTTAAGTCATTGCTTAGAGTATCACTCTGATCCGCATCATATTTTACGCGAAGCCCACCGCACGTTAATTCCTGGTGGATATATTGTTATTACAGGTTTTAACCCATTTAGTTTATGCGGACTTGCACAAATGCTGCCCTTTAGTGGGCAAAAATTACCGTGGACAGGGCGCTTTTTTACTCCGGCAAGAGTTAAAGATTGGCTTAATTTATTAGGATTTGAAATTGTAGGCGATGAGCGTTTTATTTATTCATCATTAGCAAGAGGAAATCGGTTATCAAGGTTTGAATTTTGGCGTACCTTTGCTAAGCAATATTTAAAACCGATGGGCAGTGTTTATATGCTGGTGGCACGTAAAAGAGTTGCGCCACTTACGCCTATTAAACCTAAGTGGCATGCTAGACCGCAGTTTTCACCAGTAAAAGGTGCCGGACTAAGGCAAACATCTAAACAACACTTTAAGCAATGTGAGCAAGACAAAAATAATAGTTAAGTGACTATTGAATTTCTTGCAGATACATTAATTTTTAATAAAGTAAATGCTCTATAGGCAAACATTTTAAACTGTTGCCTGAGATAAGTTTATTAAGAATAAAGGTATTTTAAGGCTGGTAGCCTACATCTTCTAGTAAATCTTTACTACCGGCAGCGTCGCGAGCGAGGTCGTCAACTATTTCGTTATACTTATGACCACTGTGGCCTTTAACCCATTTCCAAGTTACAGTGTGTTCGCTGCATGCTTTATCTAAACGTTTCCATAAATCTACATTTTTAACTGGTTTTTTAGCTGATGTTAACCAACCACGTTTTTTCCAGTTAGCAATCCACGATTCTATACCTTGTTTAACATACTGGCTGTCGGTTGTTATAGTTACAACACAAGGGCGGGTCAGTGATTCAAGGGCTACAATAGCCGCGAGCATTTCCATTCGGTTATTAGTTGTGAGTTTATAGCCTTGGCTTAATTCTTTTTCGTGGGCATCGTAAATCATAAAAATACCATAACCGCCGGGGCCTGGATTACCTAAACATGAGCCATCGGTGTAAATCTCTACGGTTTTTTGCACTGTTTTACCTTGATCTTATGTACAATAAAGTGATTATAGAAAGATACCAGAATCAGGCTAAATTCGATATGGCACGTAGACAAATAGTTTTAGATACAGAAACCACCGGCATCGACCCTAAACAAGGGCACCGTATTATAGAAATTGGTTGTGTGGAGTTAGTAAATCGCCGCTTAACAGGTAATAACTTTCATGTTTATATTAATCCACAACGACCAAGCGAAGAGGAAGCAATAGACGTTCACGGTATTACTAATGAGTTTTTACGTGACAAGCCGTTGTTTCATCAAATTGCACAAGAGTTTTTCGACTATATTGAAGGGGCTGAACTCGTTATCCATAATGCACCGTTCGATGTTGGGCATATGGACAATGAATTTGCATTACTTAATCAGGGCTATCCTAAAACAAGTACATTTTGCCAAGTTCTCGACACGCTTAAAATGGCGCGTGACTTGCATCCAGGTCAAAAGAACAACCTTGATGCATTATGCCGTCGTTATGATGTAGATAACGCTAAGCGTACTTTGCATGGCGCATTGCTGGATTCTGAAATATTAGCTGATGTTTACCTTGCTATGACTGGGGGTCAAACAAAGCTGAATTTGAATCAAAATAAAGATGATGGCAGCGATCAACAAAAGGGTGGAATAAAACGTTTAAGTAGCGATAGAGCGCCGCTTATTGTATTGCATGCAAATGATGCAGAACAAAGCGCACACGAGGCGCGATTAGATCTCGTTAATAAAGAAGGCGGTCAATGCTTATGGCGCGCTGAATAAGGCTAATAAATGAAAACGATGTATTTTGTAACAGCGCTATGCACAGCTAGTTTTTTTACAAGCCATGCGTATGGTGTTAAGCAAGTTGAGGTACTAAAGCGCGACGGGCAACAAAATGAGATCCCTCTTTTAGAAAATCGTTTTCGTATCGACAGCCAAGTTGATGAAATAACTTTACTCTTCTTTAGAAAGTCAGGCGCGCCAGCCGTTATTTTAGTCAGACCAGACGGAAGCAAGTATTTTGCTACTGAGTCGGTTAAAAATCCTAATTTGGAGTGGTTTGACGAGCTAAACTACGATCTTGTTACTATTAAAAACCCTATGCCAGGGCCATGGCAAGTAATCGGCAGTATATTGCCCGAGAGCCGAATTGTAGTGCTTGGGGAAATTTCCCTTTTGGCAGATCCACTCCCGCCTATGTTATTTAGAGGTGAGACACTCAAAATCACTGGAAAAATATTAAATGATGGCGAGTCAATTAATGCTAATTTATTTAAAGATGTGGTGAGCCTCAATGTCGACTTTGTTAGCACTAATAATGATGCATTTGCTAACTTTGGGACTAGCACACAAGAAGTCGCCTCATTTAAAGACGACGGACGGGAATTTGATGAGCGCTCAAACGACGGTATTTTTACTGGTGAGTTTAAATTAGATTTTCCAGAAGGTGAGTGGATACCAGAACTGTACGTTACAACACCTTTACTACAGCGCCGTATAGTGCAAGACACAATTATCGTTCATGAGCCTCCTTTTAGTTATGATATTATACTCGGTGAGGAAAATATTGATGAGCATCTGCTTACTATTAATATTGATAGTAAAATAGTTAAAGCAGAAACAGTACTTATTCAAGGAAAAATTTATTACCCTAGTAATGAAGAGCAAATGTTTACCATTGACGCCGCACCTAATGAATCACGTCAGCTTGCAATTAAAAATTATGATTGGGGTCGATATAGTGTTGAGTTGTCTGTTTTTGGTACAAATATTAATGATCGTGAATTTATGGCGACGCTCCCGACATACAAATTTGAAATAGCACGACCTATCGAAGCCGTACCAGAAATCGATCCTAGTACAATAATTAACCCCGACCTTATAATTGAGAGCGAACCCGAAGAAGAGAAAATGGCAACAGCGACATTAATTAGCTTAATAGTTGGTTGTAATTTGTTCGTTTTATTAATAGGTTGGCTTGGTGTTCGTATATTTGTTCAGAAAAAACCAATTACATTTAAAGTTAAGCTGCCTTTCTTAAATAAAAAGAAAGACGAAAATAGTGAAATGACTGATTCCAAAAATAATCAAAGTAGTTCAAACGGGTCAAAAAATGACAAATCAGGTGAAATTTTAAACCTTTCGATGTCAGATGACTAAAAAACCTATAAAAAAGTAAAAAAGCCCTTGACGAAATAGGGGCTGGTTCGTATTATTCACGCCGCTGTTAAGGGAGACCTAAACGGCACCGGAAATATGGAGTGGTAGTTCAGTTGGTTAGAATACCGGCCTGTCACGCCGGGGGTCGCGGG
>NZ_AUTQ01000196.1:27948-31380 GCF_000498095.1 Pseudoalteromonas sp. TB64 | reverse complement strand
AGTCGTTACAGATTACAGGTTACAACTGGTTACCGCTTTTTTACAGCCAACCATTGCAAGTAAAGCAATGGCAAGAACAAAATCAGCTCGAAAGCATTGATACACTTTATAAATTTGCAACTGGGTTTAAACAAAGCCATAATTTTAAAGCGTTAGTCGATATAATAAATAAACAGCCTGAACTTGTTCGTATATTTACATTATTTTTAAGCGAACAATTAAAGCAACAACTTATGCAAGGCATGAGTTTTGACGCTTATCAAATTGCACAACAAGCTTTGAGTGAGTTTTTACAAAATAACACTAAAATACTCGGGCTTAATTTACCACTCGCGGTGTCGCGATTAGCTTACACACTACGAAACACTTAAAAGGACCAAACATGCAAGAGCTCTTAGTAGATATAGACGACCTAGACGAATTGTACCGTTGTTACATGCCTTACATAAAAAAAGGTGGTTTGTTTGTACGTACAAATATGCGCTATGAAATAGGGCACTCATTGGCTTTACGTGTAACGCTCCCCGATGCCCTAGAAGATGACGTAGTAACAGGTAAAGTTGCTTGGATCACTCCACAAGGTGCTCAAAGTTCTAACCCGCCGGGTATTGGTATTAGCTTTTTAGATGACAAAACAAACCTAAACGCTAAGATCGAAAAACTACTAGGGACTATGTTAAACTCTGGTAATCCAACTTATACCATGTAGTAAGCATTAATTGTGATTGTAGATTCTCATTGCCATTTAGACCGTCTTGATTTTGATAAACTTGATTTAAACCTCGACCAAGTGCTCGATAACGCACGTGCAAAAAAGGTTGAACACTTTTTATGTGTAAGCGTAACGCTTGATCAGTTCCCCAGTATGCTTGATAAAATTAAGCATTACGACGATGTATCAGCCTCATGTGGCGTACATCCACTTGATCAAAAAGATGCGCTTAACAAGCAACAGTTAATCGACCTAGCTTCTCACGAAAAAGTAGTCGCTATTGGCGAAACGGGTCTTGATTACTATTACTCAAAAGATACTCACGCAGTGCAGCAAGCCAGCTTTGTTGGGCACATAGAAGTTGCTAACGAATTACAAAAACCGTTAATAATTCATACCCGCGATGCGCGTGCAGACACCATTAACTTAATGCGTGAGCACAAAGCAGAAAACTGTGGTGGTGTACTACATTGTTTTACCGAAGATTGGAATATGGCTAAAAAAGCGATTGATATGGGCTTTTATATTTCTATTTCGGGCATTGTTACTTTTAAAAATGCAGTAGAGCTAAAAGAAGTTGTAAAGCAAATACCGCTTGATCGCCTTCTAATAGAAACAGATTCACCTTATTTAGCGCCAGTACCGTACCGTGGTAAAACTAATCAGCCAGCTTATGTAGAAAATGTTGCTTATTATATTAGCGAACTAAAAGGCATTAACTTTAACGAACTTGCTAAAGCAACCACCGACAATTTTTATTCTTTATTTAAATTAGCTGCCAAAGGCTAAAAAATGACAACTCACACGGCGCAACTTCCTGTTTTACTAATGGGACCAATGGTGCGCCGTGCAGAGCAAACCGGTGTGTGTATTCAGTTTGCAACATCTGAGTCTGCAAATTGTCGTGTAGAGTTTATAAACCACGAATGCTATAGCGAGCAGCAAAGTATTACACTGGGTAAGCATTTACATCTTCATTTTATAATTATTAAGCCTATAAATAATCAGTTTCCGCTTGATAGCTTACTTAGTTATTCGCTTTTTATTAATGGCAGCGCAATTGACTTATCCCCATGGTGCTTTAGCAACAAGCAAGCTCCCGCATTTGTAATACCTAATAAACTTGATGATATTTTACATGGTTCATGTTGTAATGCGCATCACCCCTCAAAAGACAGCTTAGTATCGGCAAGTAATTGGCAAAACACGCAGCGTGGTAATAACAATCAAGGCGCACAATTACTTTTACTCAGTGGGGATCAGGTTTACGCTGATGACGTAGCAGGTCCTATGCTACTTATCATTCATCAACTAATTAGCAAGCTCGGTATTTATAAAGAACAAGCGCTAGCGCTTACCTTACCAAATGACATAAACGCGCAATTGTATAATCGCCACCACTTTTTACCAAAAACACCTTGGCAAAAACGTCCAAAGTTTGGTGTTGGCTATTGGTTAAAAAAGATGAACCGCATTTTTCAAGCATAAAAGCCCATAATCATCTTATTCATTTTGAAGAATATGTTGCACTGTACTTACTTAACTTTAGTGCTGCGGCATGGCAATGTGTTGATATAAAAAATACAACTTACCAAAGTAAAAACCCACAAAATCAAATTATTTTTAACGCCGAAAAAACTGCTTTAATTAATTACTCTCAAGGCTTAAAAGAAGTTGAAAAGTTGTTTGCTAACGTATCAACGTTAATGATGTTTGATGTTTGATGATCACGATGTAACTGATGATTGGAACCTTACAGCAGGGTGGGAGCAAGCAATAAATAACAACCCAAGTAGTAAGCGCATAATAAATAATGGTCTAATTAGCTATTGGTTGTTTCAGGGCATGGGTAACGACGCACTAACAAAAACCAGTGCATTAGTTACCCCGTTTGAAAATAGCCTAACAGCTAATAATATTTGGGAGTTAAAAGCGTTTGATAAACCGTTAAACGATTTTAACGACTGGCATTACGAACTAACTACAACACCAAAAGTTGTGGTTTTAGATACACGTACACACCGCTGGCGTAATGAGACAAACTTTAACGAACCTTCCGGTTTACTAGATTGGAAACGCCTCACAGAGCTTGAGGCGAGCCTATTAAGCCACAATCAAGTTATTATTGTATCGCCAGCTCCTGTATTTGGTGTTAAATCAATAGAAGCAATTCAGGCACTATTTAATATGTGTGGTCAGCCATTAATGGTAGATGTAGAAAACTGGATGGCACATGAAGGTTCTGCCAAAAAATTACTCGACACATTTAGACGAACAGAGACCCCAAATGAAACCCTTATTTTATCAGGGGATGTGCATTACTCGTTTTGTTTTTCTGTGCAAAAACGTTTTGGCGATCACCCCAATCGAGTTTGGCAGCTTACCGCCAGTGGAATCAAAAACGAATTCCCGCGTAAATTAATAAACATTCTCGATAAGCTCGACTCAATACTATATGGACCAAAAAGCCCACTTAACTTTTTTACTAAACGCTGGCACATGGAAGTAGATAAACATAAAACAATTGGTGAAGGGCAAAAGTATTTAGTGAGTGACTCAGCAATTAGTTTAATAACGTTAGAGCAAGGTAATTTAGCCAGATATCAACTTATACATGGCGATGGACTGTTAACTGAGTTTGATTTAGAGCAACGTAAATCTCTAAATAATGTAAAAGTTAATACACAGAACTAGCCCCTAACTTTTCTGTTAGGGGCGGG
>NZ_AUTQ01000196.1:24473-27938 GCF_000498095.1 Pseudoalteromonas sp. TB64 | reverse complement strand
CCGCCATAAATAACATCGAATTAGCACCTGCTTGAAATGAGTAATCTACAGATGAGTGTAATAACATCGCTATAATCGCAATTGCGCACCCAAAAGCCACTCCTTGAAAAAGCGCCGTTTTACGTTTTCGCATCGTATTAACACATAACCATAAACAATAGAGTATAAGTGAACCTAGTGCAGCTGTAGCGGGTATCCCCAGCTCTACTGCAAACTGTACGTAATCGTTATGGGCGTTATCGTAATAACCAGAATAAGGCTCAGATTGATACGCCGGAAACGCCGTATAAAATGTACCACCACCAGAGCCCAATAAAGGTTTATCTAAAATCAGTGGAATTGAGTCTCGGACTACTTCATCTCGTGATTCTGATTGAATACTTGTTTCGCTAATTCGCTGTTTAACTTTTTCAACGTCAAAAATTGCACCAATAATTATTAAATCAATAATAAAAAAACTTATAATTAAAGGCTTAAACGCTTTTGGCTTATTCTTATATATAAATAAAGCTAAAAAACTTACAACAATTAATGCAATAAAAAATGCCGAATTACCCATACGGCTACGCGTTAATATAAGTGCCACAATAATTATAATCAGCGAGATACGTAAAATAATTTTTGAGCTTAAAAGTAGTTCCGCCCAGGCACGTAAAGTTTGTTTAAATGTTTGTTTATAGCCACTGTCAGAGCGTTTTAACTCACTTACTAAAACGCCAATACCTAAGCATAAACATAGGGCTAAAAAATTAGCTAAAAAGTTAGAGTAGGTAAAAGTGCCAATAGCACGCTCGGTATGCCTGTAGCCAAACAAAGGGCTAACGATATCGGGGGATAGATTTAAGTAACTAGCGTACAAGGCTTGAAATACACCCGCACAAATAATAGTGTAAATAAGTTTTTTAATCCGTTGGTCGTCATTACAATAAATCAATATTAACCAGCAAAATAGTATTATAAAACTAGTTTTAATTAGCATTTGCTTGGTCTGAAAAGGATCAATGCTAATGCCTAGTAACTGCACACTGCAAATTAAAACAACAATACCAAGAGCACTAAATAAAGGCCAAGAGTATAAAGGAGGGTAAAGGGGTTGCTTATCATTAAAAGTGCAGTTAATTAGGTGAACTAAAAATGTAGCACCAATTAAAATGCCCATTGCCAAAATGGCCCACGGACGATAGCTACCCAGAGGAATAGGCAGCAAAAATAATATTGCACACAGCAAAAAAAATATAAAGCGATTCAAAGTAAACTCAAAAGTAAAAACGCAGCTCAAAGGCTGCGTTTATATTATATTTAACAATGGGTATTAGTTACCGACTTCAGAAATTCCAGTATCACCACCAGTACCACCGGCACCAGGAGGTATAATAGGTATTGGCAAATTAACAATAACAGGTACTGCTGGAGTTATAGTAGGACCAGCCGCAGTTGCTTCAGATGCTATAGTTGCATCAACACCAGCAATGATAGCTGCTAGTGTTACAGCGTCGCTGTTGATTCCTGAAGCTACAAGTGAAGTTAAAAAGTCACTAATTAATGCGTTGTCTACGCCGAGAGCAGCAACAACTTCTGTAATCATTTTATCAATATCAGCTGCTGAGCATCGACCAGATTTTAAGTCAAGTTCGATATTTTTTGGGGTATCTTCATCGCTTTGACATAATAGATTGATAGCATCAACTAAATCCTTTTTTAATTCTTCTGGAGATGTATCTGAATCCGCATTATTTAGAATATTAAGTATAGAGTCCATACTCTGTTTTTGTACAACTGTATCAGTGCTTGTTTGTGCATAAACAGGTAATGCTGAAACAGCAAATGCACTAGCTATTAAACCGGCTAAAATAAGTGTTTTCATTTATCATCCCATGATAAAAAATTTAATTACAAAATTTTAGCGTATCAGCGCAGAAAGTAAACTCTTTATTTGTATTTTCACCTCTTTCTTTGGTGATTTTTGAAGGTGACATAATTAAATTTCCTTGCACACCATCACACCCTAAGTTTTCAAGCATCTTTAATGTCTCAGGTTTTTCAATTAAACAAGCTAAAACCTTAATTCCAAAGCCATGACAAATATTATTAACGGTTTGAATAAAAAACTGACTCTGCGTGTTATCTAATAAGTCTTGTATATAGCTACCGTCAATTTTTACGTACTCAATATCAAGACCCTGTAAATATCTAAACGACGTTAAACTAGTACCAAAGTGCTCAACACACACACTAATCCCAATGTCTTTAATAGCATCTATGTGCATAGATGCTATATGAACATTATAGAGTAAGCTAATCTCATGAAGCTCAAAAATTAAATTAGTTTTAATTACTGGCTTAGCGTTTGCGTAAAGCGTAAGCCATTGAATAAAATCGGTTGAGTATAACGATGCTTTACTCACATTCAATGCAAATACGTCATTAGGATATTGTTCTTTAATATTTACAAAGCTTCGAATAAGTTTTTTATCTAGTTCTTCTGTTAAGTTAAGTTTTTCAGCCATAGCGAATAAGTGACTATTATTTATCCTTTCACCATCATGAATAAAGTGTGCAAAGACCTCAAAATAGCATTGTTTATTTTGTGAATTAGCACGTTTAACAGGCTGGACTGAAAAACTTACATCGCCAGAATCAATAATTGATTGAATAAGTGCGCGCCATTGTTTAACACTAAATAGGGTGTCTTTGTCTACCTTGTTTAGATTAACTTTATTACCGATTGTGCTACCGGTATCTAATTCTGATAATACACTACCAATAGATGATTTTTTTTCAAGGGCGAGCAGCGCAAAATTAGCAAAGCCATTTATGTGTAAACTATTTTTCTTTTGGCTGAAAGCGTCTGTAATTTCTAATCGGGTTTTGTTTAAAAACACTTCATCAAAAGGTGACAAAGCAATAAACGTACTACCATTTAATCTAAATATCTTTGAGTTAGTTAGATCACCGATAATGTTTTTCAAAGTAGTCGTTACATCGATCACATGTTCATCGCCATCCTGGTAACTTACAGATTGATTTATATTTGCAAGTGAGGGAAGAGTAATCATCATCGCAGTTATTGGTGTATCAGCTGTTATAGTACCGGTAACAGAATTAAAATGATTCTCAAACGATTTACGATTACCCAGCCCAGTCAGGGGATCTATATATACTTCTTCTGTAAGCATTTGAGTTTGCTTTGTAAGCGAATCAAACGTACTTTGTAAATTAATAACCATATTATTAATTGCTTTAGTGACTGTTCGTAACTCGCGAGCAATAGGGATCTCTTCGTTTAACGTAAATCGTTTACGAGTAACAAGGTGAGCCTGATTTTCAACCGCTCTTAAAGGCTTGAATACAGCACGTAAAATTAAAAAAGCAACTGCAAGCGAAGTAATTAGCAATAAAAATGATCCATAAAAGCTACGTTTTGTGTGCTCCCAAAGTGTTAAATATGACTGACCGGTGTGGCTA
>NZ_AUTQ01000196.1:0-24467 GCF_000498095.1 Pseudoalteromonas sp. TB64 | reverse complement strand
CCCGCCATTATCCAACCACTATTAAGTTCAGACTGCATTGTAGGTGCGTTTAGCTTGCTCAATGCAATAAACCAGTTAGGCACAGATTCAACACGTTTAGGGTTTTCAAGATCAAATACAACAGTACCTTGCGAATTAGTAAACTTAATTTCTTTGTAATAGCCCGAATCAAAAATAGCGGTAGCCATTGTTTGGGCAATCATTAGATTATCTTCGTTTAAATAAGGGGAAATAGAAAGCCCTAAACTGGTTGCTGTATCTTGTGCATGGCTGCCCATTTGTGTTTGCAAATAATTACGAGTGGTTTCAACATCTGTAATTACACGCACAACAAAAGAAATAGCCGAAATAGCTATTATCAAACCATAAACTTGGGTTTTAAGACTTAATCCATTCTTAAAAATTCGAGACATAGCTTTTAACTCCTTTATTGTTAGTGTTTATGGGAGCAAGCTCACCTTGTTCAATTCTTTCAAGCATGGTGTCCCAAGCTGATACGCCTTGACTATTTTTTACTTTATTTCCTAACCCTTTAGATTTTGCTAGCCANTGGCTGGTAATAGTTTGGTATTAAAATTGCCTAATACAAAAGGAATTTGGTTAGGTTTTTCGATATAAATGAGTACCATGTGAGGCTGGTCTACAGTCCGTTGACGTACATACATTAATCTAATTTTTTCTTCAGGAACACCTAACGCAATAAGCGTAAAGTATTTAGCTATTACGTAATCTTCACAATCCCCCATACCAACGCCCAAGCTCTCAAGTGGTGTAGCCCAATAATCTTTTTGATTCCAAAGTGCTTGATCAGTTTTATATTTTATATTCTCGTTAAAAAAATCGTTTACTAAGTGGACTTTTTGCCACTCATTTTTATCGACTGAAGCATCAATAAAGTTTAGCCAGTTTTTTATGCGGTGGTGGCCTTCTTCACCATATTGTACTTTAGCACGCGTTATTATATCGCTATTTCGCAAATACAAAAGCATGTCTTGTGCGCATGCTAAAAATGATAACAATAAAAAAATGCAAATTACAAAGCGCACAAAAATATCCCAAATAAATAAACATAGAAATTATAGTCTTATTAGTTTAAAAAAGGTAGGTAGTAAAAAAGAACCATATAAAATTCGCAGTTAACATTTTAGAAACAAAATAACGAACTAAAGGAGGTTTTTATTATTGAGTCCAACATTAGGTTGTGTATAATCATAAGATAAATGTGGTAGCTGAATAACGTAAATGGATGTAGTTAGGCTCGTTGTTTATCATTTATAAAAAAGGATTTAAATTGGAAGTTTTAAAAGCTGTTTTATGGGTTGTATTTTTTGATATACAAACACTATTAACGAGTAATACAACTCACAGAAGAATGCTTTATTCTGTCGATAATAAACCTTTTGTTATACATTTTAAAAACGAAGCAGTACAAGCCGGTATTAAAAAAATAATTTTAGTTGCCCACGCTTTAAAAAACCACTTCAATACGAGCTTTGAATTAAAAACGCATACAAAATCAAGCTTATTCCTAAAAGTGGGTTCTATTGTGCCTAGAAATATGACTATTATTCCGGTACGTCAAATTATGTATAGGTTTGTTAATTTAACGGCACGTAAAAGTTGATGATAACCTATTTTTCATCTTACTACCTGATTTAGTTGCTGATAAATATAAGCCAGATTTAAAAATTGATAATTTAGGTCAAATGATTGCATTGTTTAACGAGACAGGCGATAACCCAATAAATGATGGATACGCAATGCAATCACATGGATGAAGAGATTATTAAACAAATTATTTCTATAAAACACCAAACATACTCCAAGGATTTAAAATGAAAGTTACCTTTTATGGCATAGGTTACGTAGGCTTAGTTCAAGCTACTGTGCTTGCAGATGCAGGACACGATGTATGTTGCGTAGATATTGACGAAACACGAATAGATAACCTAAGAAAGGGTATTATTCCTATTTATGAACCTGGCTTAACGCCCTTAGTTGAAAAGAACTTTGCCGACGGTCGTTTAATATTTACTACCGATGCCAAGTTTGGTGTTGAATTTGGCGACTTACAATTTATTGCAGTAGGTACACCGCCAGACGAAGACGGCTCAGCCGATTTAAAATACGTGCTTAAAGTAGCCGAAACTGTCGCTACGCATATGACAACCCCTAAAGTAATTATTGATAAATCAACCGTACCAGTAGGCACCGCAGATAAAGTAAGATCAAAAATACAAAGTGTGCTTCACGAACGTAAAAGCGATTTAGAATTTGCTGTTGTATCAAATCCTGAGTTTTTAAAAGAAGGCGCAGCAGTAAACGATTGTAAACGCCCAGATCGCATAATAATTGGAACCGATTCAAAAAAAGCCGAAGAACAAATGCGTGAGCTATACGCACCTTTTAATCGTAACCACGAAAAAATAATTGTTATGGATATAAAAAGTGCCGAGCTAACTAAATATGCGGCCAATTGCATGCTAGCAACTAAAATAAGCTTTATGAACGAAATGGCCAATATAGCAGAGCGAGTAGGGGCAGATATAGAAAACGTACGACAAGGTATTGGATCTGACTCACGTATTGGTTTTCAGTTTATTTACCCTGGTTGTGGTTACGGTGGATCGTGTTTCCCAAAAGACGTACAAGCATTGGTACGCACTGCCGATGGCATAGGTTACGAGTCACAAATATTAAAAGCGGTTGAAGCAGTCAATTACGCACAAAAAAATAAAATGTTTGAATATATAAGTAAACATTTTGATTTAGCTAATAATCCAGCGGCAATAAAAGGTAAAACCTTCGCAATATGGGGACTAAGCTTTAAACCAAACACCGACGATATGCGCGAAGCACCTAGCCGAGTATTAATGGAACAGCTTTGGGCAGCAGGTGCAAATGTACAAGCGTATGACCCAGAAGCAATGGAAGAAACTCAACGTATTTATGGATCTCGCGCAGATTTAAGCTTAATGGGAACTAAAGAGTCCGCCTTAAATAATGCTGATGCCTTAGTCATTTGTACAGAATGGCAAAATTTTAGAGCTCCCGATTTTGATTTAATTAAATCACAATTAAACGAGTCAGTAATATTTGATGGTCGTAACTTATTCGACCCTGATCGCATGAATAAAAAAGCAATTAAGTACTACAGCATTGGTCGCGGCTTATCGGTTGCAGGAGAGTAAATAATGAAATATTTAGTAACTGGTGCCGCAGGCTTTATAGGTAACTTTGTTAGCGAACGCTTATGCGAAATGGGTCATGAAGTAATAGGGTTAGATAACTTAAACGATTACTACGATCCCGCATTAAAACACGCAAGGCTTGAGCGTATAAAGCACCTTACGCAATTTCGTTTTGTAAAAATGGATTTAGCCGACAGAGATGGCATAGCTAACTTATTTAAAGATGAAAAGTTTGACCGTGTAATACATCTTGCAGCGCAAGCTGGCGTGCGTTACTCAATAGAAAATCCAATGGCTTATATCGATTCTAATTTAGTTGGTACAGCAACTATTTTGGAAGGTTGCCGTCACAATAAGGTACAGCACTTAGTATATGCATCATCAAGTTCTGTTTATGGTATGAACGAAAAAATGCCATTTTCAACAGACGATGCTGTTGATCATCCTGTATCGCTCTATGCAGCGACTAAAAAGTCGAATGAGCTTATGGCGCATAGTTATAGCCATTTGTACGATCTACCAACTACTGGTTTACGCTTTTTTACAGTGTATGGTCCTTGGGGTCGCCCAGATATGGCGCCGTACTTATTTACTGATGCAATATTAAACGACCGTGAAATTAAAGTATTTAATAATGGAAAAATGATGCGCGATTTCACCTATATTGATGACATTGTAGAAGGCATAATTCGTATTCAAGATGTAATACCATCACGCGACGTTGAAAACGCTAATACATCTCCAGCATCAAGTAAAGCGCCATATCGTGTATTTAATATAGGTAATAACGAACCCATTAAACTAATGACTTTTATTGAATCAATTGAAAAAGCGGCTGGCAGAGTCGCGGACAAAAACTATTTACCAATGCAGGCCGGTGATGTGCCAGCAACATTTGCAGATATAGATAGTTTACAAAATGAGGTTGGATTCAAACCTAATACTCATATTGAGCACGGGATGCAGCAGTTTGTTGATTGGTATAAGGCATACAATCAATGAATAATGAACAGCTAGTTTGTTTAGTGATAAATAGTCTGGGCGGCGGCGGGGCTGAAAGAGTTTTTGCCCGCTTAGCTAATATGCTTAATGATACGAAGAGAAGCTATAGAATTATTGTCATTACTTTAGATAAAGAAGAAATTCAAAATCCGTTACATGACTCTATAGAGCATATGCAGCTTAATTATGAAGGGTCTATATTTAAAAGCATGATTGGTTTAAATAAAACTCTTAAAAAATTAAAACCATCGCTTGTTATTTCATTTTTAACTAGATCAAATGTAGCTTCTGTTTTCTCTGGTTTTGGAAGTAATTATTCAGTAATGATCAGCGAAAGAGTAAATACTTCATCTCATTTTGGGAATGGTTTAAAAAGCCAGCTAAAGAAAAAGTTCACACGTTTTTTTTACGAAAAAGCAGATTTAATAATTGCTGTTTCGAAAGGTGTTAAAGAAGACTTGAGTCACTTTTTTAATTTAGAACATAAACGTATTGATGTAATAAGCAATTCATATAGTTTTGAAGAACTAGCACTTAAAGCACAGCAATATGAGGTGGAATTTGAAAGTAAAACATTTATTGTGTGTGTTGGGCGTTTTTATAAAAATAAAAATCATGCATTATTAATTAAATCTTTAGCTAAAGCTAAATCTACAAAAAAATTGGTTTTGCTCGGTGATGGGCCAGAAAGAGCCTCATTAGAAGCTTTAGTTTTAGAATTAGGTCTTAAAGAGCGAGTAATATTTAAAGGGTTTATTAAAAATCCATATCCCTATATAGCTAACTCAGCAGGATTAATATCGGCATCGTTAGCTGAGGGCTTTCCTAATGTAATAGCTGAAGCATTAATTCTCGGTAAATTTATAGTTTCAAGTGATTGTCAATCAGGTCCGGCAGAGTTGTTAGATAATTGTGTTTCCCTTGGCGTCGAACATTTGAAAAATGGAAAATATGGTATTTTAATTCCTGTGAATAGTGAGGCTGACACAGTTGCAGGGATAGAGCTATTCAATGACACTACCTTGATTGAACATTATGAAATGGTGATAAAGCCATTAAGGAATAGTTATTCTCATAAGTTCTTTTTATCAAGTTTTGAGAAAAAAATTGAGGAGATGCTAAATGGAAACTAAAAATAAAATAAAATTAGCTGTCGCTGGATTAAGAGGGATACCTGGAGTGATGGGAGGCGTTGAAACTCATTGTGAAGAGTTATACAAACGTTTGTCCGCTGATATCGATATTGTGGTTTATGGTAGAAAGCGATATGTAAATAGTTCAATTATTTCAAGTACACTTAGGGTTAAATCGTTGTATAGCCCAAAAAAAGAGTCGCTTGAAACTCCTTTCCATACATTAATAGCAATTATACATTGTTTCATGTTTTCTAGAGTTGATGTATTTCATATACATGGTATTGGCGGTTCTATGTTTTTGCCATTAGCGAAAATTTTATTTCCGAAAGTATTGGTAACTCATCACTCTCAAAATTATGATCATCAAAAATGGGGGAAGCTTGCTAAATTTGTATTTAGATGCGGTGAAAAATTTGCGTTAAAGTATGCAGATAAAGTATTTTTTGTATCAAAATCATTATTAGAAATCTCAAAAAAACGCTACCCAAAAAAGATAGATAATTATCACTTTATGGCTAATGGTTTCTCCTTGCCAGAGTTATCAACAAATATTCCTGAAGTGGATTATTTGTTTTTTTTAGCTGTAGGACGTTTAGTTCCAGAAAAAGGCTTTCATGACCTTGTAGATACTTTTAATCTATACAAAGGAAAAGAGAAGCTAGTTATTGCTGGGGATAGTGATTTTAAAAGTGATTACGCTGATAAAATTAAAAAACGAGCAGGCACTAATATTATTTTTGTAGGTAAAAAAAATAGATCGCAACTAAAATGGCTCTATAGTGAGTGCCAAGCTTTTATACTACCGTCTTATTCAGAAGGATTACCAATATCTGCTCTCGAAGCAGTATCTTGTTCAGCACCTGTAATTATGAGTGATATTATTCAAAATAAAGATTTAGATTTTCCTGACGAAAGTTACTTTAAATTGGGTGACATTGACAGTCTTCTTACAATGCTAAAAAAAGGTGGAGTAAAGGTAGATAAAAACATTTTGAAAAATTATAACTGGGATAATATTTCTAATAATTATGAAAAATTAATTAAAGAGGCGATAATTTAATGGCCTATATTTCGTCATTAATAATAATATTAATGTATTTTTATACACTTAGAAAGTTACCTTATATTAAAAGCTCTAAGTTGTTTTTGGGGTTTTTTACTCTATTTGTTGTAAGAATTATATTCTCAATAAATCATGTTATTTCTTTTAAACCAATATTTGCTGGTCAATCCCTAACATCATTATCTTCATTGTGTACCATATTTTTAGTATTTACTTTTATGGATAAAAAATATTTAAGGTATAAATTCATAATACCTTACTATTTAATTGTTATATCAATTTTCATATCAGCAATCTATTCGGGCGAGTTTATGGGAGGGGTAGTTGTTCTTATGAAATGGTTACTATTAATAGTTACCTCAATAGCATTAATTCAGTTGTTTTTTAAACATGGATTAATAAATACATTAAAACCTTTTTATTATTTGTTCTTGGGGCTCTTTATTTGTCAATTAGCATCTGTAGTACTTGGGCAAGGTAAAGATACTGAAGCATTAAACTCAACTTCAAATTCAATCAGTTATATTGCAGGGTATGCCCATGAGAGTGCTTTTTCTATATTATTGTATACAGGACTTTTAATTTCATCTGTACTGATGCTAAAAAAAGATGTTAAACCTATAGTACCGTTTTTGTTTATAATTGGCTTAGTGTTTGCTAATTACCGCACTTTATTGATTTCTGCGTTAATCCCATTATTCTGTGTCTACTTCGCTCACCTTTATATGGGATCAAAAAAAGAAGTTAAACTATTTGTATTTAGCTCAGGAGCAATTTCATTATTAGTTTTTGGTATGCTGTTTGGTGTTGATATAGCAGATCGATTTGGTGAACTTGGTGGTGCACTCTCTAATTTAGGTGAGTTGATGTCAATCGACTACTCGTTATTTAGCTTTGAAGAACGCAGATTGCTATCAAGTCGACTATTTTTATGGAATATGTACCTTACTGAATATTCACACTTTACTTTTTTTGGCATGCTTCTGGGTGCAGGACCTGAAGCATGGACTAATTATTTTGACGTGTATGCGCACAATGCCTATATTGCAGCACTGTTTGATTTGGGGATTATCGGGCTGTGTGTGTTTTTAGGAGTCCTTTATAGTACTTTTGTTTTTATGTTAAAAATTAAAGATAAAAAATTAAAGATTGTTGTACTTGGTTTTTTAGCTGGTTTTTTAGTAATGTCTAGTTCGACAATGCCACTGTGGGCTGTTGAAGGGGTGCATTTATATTCATTTATTTTTACAATTGCTTATTATTTATCAACAAAGATATTTAGTGATAGCAATATAGATAAAATTCATAATTGATTTAATTACTTTAGATTAAACTGTGTTTAAATTAAATTTTAGTGAAGCATTAATATTTTGTGTTGATACGAAATTTCAAGGAAATGATATTGAATTATAAATTGCAAAGCTTAAGAGGTATTGCTTGTGTATTTGTTGTGTACTTTCATGTTGTAGGTACACCACTGACTGGTTTGCAATTACCCCAGGATAACTTTTACGTCTTTTTGTCTGATTTATTTATTTACATCCGAATGCCACTGTTTATATTTTTATCCGGATACGTCTATGGTTACAGACGTTATTCAGGAGGTTTTAAAAAATATATTAGTGGTAAAAGTCGTCGAATACTTATTCCTTTTGTTGTTGTTAGTAGTGTTTTTTTTCTAATTCAAACAAATACACCTGGCGTAAACAATCCAATCGATTTTAATATTCTAACTTTCTTTTTATATCCCTATGCTCACTTTTGGTTTTTACAATCAATATTTAGTATTTTTGTATTTTATTGTATTTTTGATCACTTTACGAAAAGAGATAGTAAATTTTTGCTTTGTTTGTTCTTATTCTCAGTTCCTCTTTTTTTTATTTCTGACTACTTTACTGACTTTTTTTCTTTTTCTCGCACTCTTTATCTATTTCCATTTTTTACTTTTGGGATACTAGTAAATGAATATAAATTAGAGGAAATAAAAGGTAGCAGATTAGGTTTTATTATTGGTCTGTTTTTTAGTTTATTAGCTATAAATACATTTTTATTGACAAATGGGGGTTCAATTAACAAGATAAGTTTATTAGCTTTCTTTATTGGAGTTATCGGTTCATATACTCTTTTGAGAACAATGTTTGTATCAAAAATATTTATTTTCATTGGCGGCTATTCATATAGTATATATTTATACCATGTCTTTGGAACTGCATTTTCTAGAATTGCACTTCACAAAATAGGGATGCAATCAGTTGATTTACATGTTTTTGTAGGGCTGTTTTTAGGGTTATTTCTTCCTGTTATTTTTCATAAATTAATTTCAAAGTATAGTTTACCAGCATTATTATTTCTGGGTATTAACCCAGCAGTATCTAGGGGGAAAAGTTGAAAGGTTTATTGTGGGTGTTTTTTGAAAAAGTTGGTGTGACTCTTTTTTCTTTAGTCGCAACGTTTTGGTATGCAAATTTATTAGGTCCAACTGGATTTGGTATGTCAATTATTATACTTTCATCATCTTTATTTATATCAACAATAATAGAGAATTTACAGCAGTACCCGTTAATTGCTGCTAATGAAGATATAGAGAATACTTTTAAAACCAGTGCAATTGGTTGGTTATTTCTATCTATATTTATGTCAATATTACTCTATGTAATTTTATATATTATATACGGTGCTGATTGGTGGATGCTCATCTTACTTTCAGTCAGCTATATTCCTATCTCATCTATTTCCAGAGTGTATATTGCTGATTTAATTATTAAGCAAAGATATAAACAACTTGCTTTGAGGGCTTTCTGGGGCAAAGCAGCAGGAGTTGGCGCTGGTTTATTATCAGCGTATGCAGGTCATGTTGAGCTAGCAATAATATTACAAAGCTTCGTTGCTGCATTTATTGCTTTATTGGTTATGTCTTTCTCTCATAAAAATTTATTTAAAAGTGATAGTCACTTTAGCTTCCCACTATTTACTAATTTGATAAAAGAAGGAATTCCTTCTGGTGTAGCTATTATAGAACAGAATGCAAAGAATCATGGTTTAATTATTTTTTTAGGTGCATTCATCGGTCCACAAATATCTGGTATTTACGCCCTTGCAATTAGATTTGTTGATATACCGCGAACCCTTATAGGAATAGGTTTTATTACTTGGGCAACAGGCAAGTTTCATTCAGTAAAATATGAAGCGCGTGAGTTGCTGAGTACTTTTAATACCGCTTTTTTGTATTCGACAACAATCTTAGTCCCTTGTTATGTAGGACTTGCTACAATAGCAAAACCCTTAATATTAGAGTTTTTCGGTGTCGATTGGCTTGGAGCTTATGAAATTATAATCGGGTTAGCGGTATATCAATGCATTACCTCTTTATATCTGTATTTAGCACCCTTACAAGTACTATTTAAGACAACATACGAAACATTATTTGTAAATATCGCTTCTACAGTACTTATTCTACTTTCAGTGGTTTTTCTTTCTGATTTAACTGGTAAGTACTCACCTTTAATAGGAATGTATTTATCTTTATTATTTATAATACCAAAATTTAATAAAGAGCTTTGTAAGCTGTTAGATATTAATATTGGTGCCGTCTTTAAAGTAATTACTGGATGTTTAATTTCTGCGGCAGGGATGTGCTTTATAGTAATATATATTCAAATTAACTTAAAGAACGAAAACTTATATCTATTAATTGGTATAGGTTTTGTAAGCTATTGCTTGATATACATGACTCTTTATTTAGTTAATATAATCGATAGAAAAATATTAGCTAAAATAAAGAGTCTATAAACTGGGTTTACTCACATTCAGATAATTGATGAGGCTGGAAGGTAAGATCTCCATAATACGAAAAATTTGAACTTTTGAAGTCGACCGTTGCGTCATCAACGTTATAGTTTCTCATATCACATAAATGACTATCTTCGTTAACTTTAAAAGTAGAGTTGACGAATGTCACTTGTGCGTTTATGGCTTGTATAGCTGAGTCATTAGCTGAACTCACATAACAATCTGTACATGTGAAGTTGTTATTCCAAAGTTTGAAGTTGTATCTTGCTTCTTTACCAGATGTCGAAGTAATGTTTTCTAGTGTAACATTTTCTCCTTTAATATCTAAATCAGCATCTTTACTATTTGATATAATAGTATTCTTGATTATGATGTTACTAGTGCCAGTATTAATCATTATACCATCACCTTGTTGGTAGCTACCGCAGTTTTCAATGCCACCAATGTTATTAGCTATTGATACTTTATCAATAAGAATATCTTTAGCTAAACCTGCAATACTTATACCTGAAATATAACAAGATCTTTCTGAATCATCCGACGATGCTAAACCATCGAATACAGAGTTAGTGATACTTATGTTACTTGTGTTAGTGCCATTAATACGTACTCCTGCCTTGTAATATCCTAAGCTCTGTAAGTTGTTAATAGAAATATCTGAGATAGATTCAGTAGCATTATTATCTATTTCTATACAACTCATTGTATTATTTGCAGTTATACTTTCTAAATTAATGTTGTTTACATTAGTGCTTTTTATTCTAAAACAATGACGAGTGTTTAAAAATGATATATTTTCAAATGAAATATTACTTCTACCAATAACAATTCCAGAGTTACTCCCTGAATAATAGTTATAATTGCTGCTTAATGTAACTTTATTCAAGCCAACTATTTCAACAGGATGTTCTCCTTTGTATAAGTATAGAGCATCTGTTTGTTTGTAGATCCCGGATTGTAATTCGATTCTATCTATAAGGGGATCTTCTAACAAATTATTTAGTTGTTCTATCGACGCAGGATCATTATTTGAATAACCATTACCACCACCTACATTACTTATGTAAGCAGTTTGGGCTTGTGATATAAAGCTTGTTAAAAGCAATACTGAATTAATGAGGATAAATTTTTTCATTGTCATTACCTTGTTTAATTTGAAACTATTCAAGTAGGTTAAATATAAAAAAATGAATAGGTAAACTAAGGTAATAACTAACAGTTAAACTGTTAGGTCTTATCTTCGCGGTAACCCCGCTACCATCATGAGTGGTTAATAAAACACTCATATTAGGCCGGAAGCTTTGCGTCCTTGATTTTCACCAAGTTTGCCCTTTTCACTATGAGTTTTAATTATATCGTAAAAACGTATAAACACAATGGTATAATTATTAATATGAACGGTTAATTAATAAATAACTCCTAAAGTAATGATTTGTTAGATATTAAAATATTAATTTATTTTAAGTATATATTCAGTGTAAATAAGATGGATATATACTTATTTTTAATTTAAACATGGGGTTACATGTGCTATCGTACGATTTGAGTTTAAAGTGGGTTGTTAAATTTAAATAAAAAAGTGCAGAAGTTTTCGTAATGTTAACTATGAGGGACATTTTTCTATTGTTCTTAATTAATTAAACTAGCACAATGTATTTATAATAGGTAATTACCCATAACAAATACATTGTGCTAGTTTAATTAATATAATAATTGAATGAAACCCTCTGGGTTTCAGTTTACAACAATTTGAACATGTCAAAATTTCTAATTTTTAAAGGGATTTAAATTTTATTTTTAAGATATTATTTCAAGGATGCTATTTTATATGAATTTTTCTGGAACGCTCGAAAAAGAGAAGGGTATGCACAGACTGCATGGAATTGATTTCTGTAGGGCTGTATTTATGATACTCGGATTATTTTACCACACTGCATTAATATACAATGACGGTTACGTATGGAGGGTTTCTTCCGCAGACAGTTCAGTGGTCTTTAATTATATATCAAATTTTATCCATGCATTTAGAATGGAAGCATTTTACATAATTTCTGGTTTTTTCTATTTTTTGGTTTTTACTAAAAAAAATAACAATTTTTTGAACGAGAGATTGCTAAGAATCGTACCGCCTTTGATTTTATGTGGTTTTTTAATAAATCCAATAATGAATTACTTCAGTGACCAACGAACTTATAATTGGGGTGAGTTAACTTACTTTACAGATGGTCAATGGTTAGGTCATCTTTGGTTTCTCGGTAACCTAATTGCATATTTTATTTTGACGTACCCCATCTGTTCTTTTATCTTAAATACAAATGAGTTAAGCAAAAATAAAATGTTAATTTGTTTCTACTTTTTAATTCCATTTTTAAGTCTTTGTTCTCTCGCTTTTTCAAAGGTAATGCTTCTTGATAATTTTGTGTTTATTACATTCGATTCTCTATTTTACTATTATTTTTATTTTTTATTTGGGTGTGTTTGTTATAAAAATAGGGACGTCTTCGTTAGTATATTAAATTATAAAATTGCTTTTTATTCTGCTTTTATTTATCTTTTTATTTATCTCATTATTAATTATAGCTATTTTAAATTTTTGGAGCCTGATTACATTAAGGCAATAACAAAATTATCTAATGGCTTCTTGGTTTTAACTCTAATTGCAATAACATACAAGTTAGGTGTAAACGGCTCAAAATTGACACGTAAGTTTTCTGATTCTAGTTATACAATATATTTGCTCCATCAACCATTGATCGTTCTCATCTATTATTTCTTTTTTGAAAGTTTACATTTACCGTTGCTTTTAGAGTACGTTTTAATAATTTCTTTAACGTTCCTAATTTCATTTTCAATACATCATTGGTTTCTTGTAAAAAATCCAACTTTACTTTTCTTGTTTAATGGCGTTTCAAAAAAACGTCTTTGATGCATATAAGGTAATCTTGTGAAAATGGTTTATCGTGATTACAAATTTAAATATTATTCAAAAATAACTTTGATGAGATAGTACAAAAATGATTAAGTTACTACATTTCTACAGAAAACTGACAAACAAGTTGCATATTATATTCTTTGGACGAGTTTCACTTTTGAGAAAACTTGGCGGTAAGGTTGGAAGCAATTGCCGGTTTATAGGCGAAATTAGTTTTGGTTCAGAGCCTTATTTAATAAAAATAGGTAATAACGTTAGTATCACCTCAAGTCACTTTGTTAATCATGATGGTGGGGTTTGGGTTTTTAGGCGAGATTTTCCTGAGATAGATGTAATTAAGCCAATAGATATTGGAGACAATGTTTTCATTGGAAGTCACTGTATAATTATGCCTGGCGTAACAATAGGATCTAATGTTGTGGTTGGAGCTGGTTCAATTATAACAAAAAGCCTTGATTCTAATGGAGTTTATGCAGGTGTTCCTGCTAAATATATTAAGTCGATAGACGATTATAAACAATCTTCATTAGAAAATAATTTAAAAACTAAAGGCTCACCTACTAAAAAGAGTTATTTGATAAATCATTATAAAATAAAATAATCTATCAAGTGTTTTTTAAATTTTTCCGATTTTACGCTGCTTATTCAGTTGTGCCTATTATTAGAGTTAAATAAGTAATAGGAACATAATCAAAAGAGCTGCATATTATTATAACGAATTTTTTATAAGCGAATCTACTCTATGGACTAAAGTCAAATGAGGGACTTGAAGGTTTGAAGTCAATTATTATAGTTTCGCAAATGAATTTATTCTTATGTATAGCGAGTTTTAGTTTGAACATAAAAAATGATCCAGCTGTTAATAGTTTTTTACAGCGAATGCCAGAGAAAGTACAAAATACATTCACAGATGAGCAGTTGATGCACTTAAAAGTAGCAATAGGTGCAAGGCAATGGGGAAGACATAAAATTGATTTTCGTTTTGTGCTTAGCTTTTTAAAGTATCGTTATTACATCGTGTTCTTAACAGGTCGGAACAGGCGTGAATTAAGCGAGAAAGAACGTCGAGTTTCTGCTTTTTTTCAAGCTTTTATGATCGCATTATTTACTTTAATCATGATTATTCTCTTTCTCTTAATTGCTTATATGTTTAAGTCTGCTCTAGGCATAGATATGTTTGAAGACTATTCACTGGGTATTTGGTCTTGGTTCAAAGATTTATTTAAATAACGATTAATACGTAAGTTCAATGTACAGTGTTATTTTTTATTTTTGTACCTGTGCATTTGTTTTTTATTTTGTGGAATCTAATAGTATAGTATTGTTTAGCAGACCTTGCTGATATATCATACAACACATTGTGAAACTTATTTTACCCACCATCTATAGGGAACAAAATAGTATGACATCTACAAGGACTTTCAAGCCAAACAGTTCCTCTGATGCCAATTTTTACCGATTATTTGACATGTTTGCGCTATTTTTAGCGTTTCAATGCTCTGCTTTATTCTATGGTTTTAATTTGACGCATATTTATATGGTTGCAGTATTGAGTGTCGCGTTGAGCTTTTTGTACAGCGCTGAAATGTTTTCTACTTATCGCTCTTGGCGCGCAGGTAAATTTAGAACGATGGTGTTATGTGCCTGGTCTTCTTTATTTGTAGCGTTCTCATTTTTATTTTTTATATCTTTTGTATTTAAATTTAGTGAGACGCTATCACGTTTTGGACTTGGTCTGTGGTTTTTATTTAGTATTATATTTCTATATTCATGGCGATTGACTGTGCATTTATACAAACGAAATCGCAGGAAGTTAGGTTTGAATTTACGTAATGTCGCTATTATTGGTGCAACTGAGTCAGCAGTATACTTATATGATGAAATAATGAAGAACGATGAGCTTGGTTTCAAGTTTTTAGGTTTTTATGATGACCGAAAGCCTGAACGTTTATTTAATAACGTCGCGTCTTATGATGTAACTGGTACTATTCAAAGTTCAATATGTGCAGCACGAAAAGGTAATATTGACGTGCTATATATTGCTCTTCCAATGAAAGCTGATAAGCGGATAGCTGATTTATTACTACAGCTCGGTGATACTACTGTTGATGTCCACATTATCCCTGACTTTTTACTATCTAATTTAATACACGCCCGAATTGAACATGTAGGAGAGGTTGATACTTTAAGCGTATTTGAATCACCTTTTATTGGAGCTCGTGAATTTATTAAGCGAACGGAAGATATCGTTGTCTCTGCTATTATATTAATGCTTATTTCACCACTTTTGATAGTGATAGCAGCAGCTGTCAAATTTACTTCATCAGGCCCTATTATTTTTAAACAAGACCGATACGGACTCGATGGACGAAAAATAAAGGTGTGGAAGTTCCGTTCGATGACTGTTACCGAAAACAGTGAAACTGTTACTCAAGCGACAAAAAATGATAAGCGAATTACTAAGTTGGGGGCTTTTCTTCGAAGCACTAGCCTTGATGAGTTACCACAATTTATAAATGTGTTGAAAGGTGATATGTCAATAGTAGGTCCTCGACCTCATGCTGTTGCGCATAATGAAGAATATCGTAAAAAAGTTGAGTTTTATATGCTTAGACACAAAACTAAGCCAGGAATAACTGGGTGGGCGCAAATTAATGGTTGGCGGGGTGAAACCGATACATTAGATAAAATGACTAAACGAGTTGAGTTTGATTTACATTACATTAAGCACTGGTCTCTGTGGTTAGATGTTAAAATTATTTTTATTACAATTTTTAAGGGATTTAAAAATGCTAATGCATACTAAAATCGTTACCCCTGCGCTTATTGCTGTTTTTTTAGGTGCATCTTTGCCTGCTTTTGCTGAATTTAAACCAGGGAGTTTAATGACGAAAGACGGAGCTGAAATTACACCTACTTTACAAACTGGCCTAAGTACTAATAATAACTTTTTTAGTACACCAAATGATGAAAAGTCACGTTTAATTTGGACTATTGCACCGCAGGTGTCTGCCAAAATAGATAATGGTCCAGACAGTTACACTCTAAATTTAGGCTCTAGTACTTCATTTCATAATAAAGATACCACTGATAACTTTACCCAGGTAAATGTCGGTGCCGGTTTGCATAAAGAATTTACCAGCCAACATAGATTAGATATTGATGGTACTGCAGATTGGTTATATGAAGCTAGAGGTACAGGCTTAACTGAAGGTTTAGGTAGTATCAATGATGAGCTTGTTAAATATCGACAAGAAAACGTAAAAGCTAACTATGAGTATGGTGCACTTAGTTCTAAGGCTCAAGTTGCCTTAACGGCTGGTTTTTATAGTAAAGAATATCAAAATTTTAGGGCCGTATCGCAATTTCGTGATTATGACAAATCACTTATAGGTATTACTGGTTATTACAATACCCAAGCCTCTACACGTGCTGTTTTAGAAGTAAAACAAGAAAACTATCGTTATGAAGTTCTACAAGCTAATGGTATTTCTCGTGATTCTGATGATATAAAAATATTAATTGGTATGCAGTGGGATGCTACTGCTGTTACTTCAGGTACGTTCAAAGTAGGTTACCAAAATAAAGACTTTACTTCTGCACTACGCGAAAACTTTAGTGGATTAAGTTGGGATGCGGCAGTAACTTGGCAACCACTGAGTTATTCTTCGGTTGAAGTAACAACTAGCCGTGCTGCTAAAGATCCATTAGTTGAAGGTGATTATATTAGAGAGAGTGCATACGGTGTGACTTGGAATCATGGCTGGAGTGAATATTTAAGCTCGCAAGCTGGTATTCGTTATATAGATGAACAATATACAGGTGATATAGGAAGACAGGATAAAACCAAAAGTGCCCGAATCGGCTTAAATTACGTAGCGAGTAGTTACGGTATGGTATCTACATATATAGATCTCATAGATAAAAATTCAACTCAGGATCAAATTGAATTTGATCAAGTAGTTGTTGGTATAAACTTTACCTTTGCATTGAAGGCTAACTAATGAATTTTAAGTTATTTTTAAGTTTGTCACTGTTAACACTTAGCAGTTTTTGTTTTGCACAATCGCAACAAAGTTACGTTTTAGGTGCTGGCGATAAAGTTCAAATAAAAGTATTTGGGCAGCCTGATTTAGAAGTGACGGTACTGTTAGGAAATAGTGGGGAAGTAAGTTATCCTTTTTTAGGAAAAGTTAAGCTTACTGGGCTTAATGCTTCAGAAGTTGAACAAGTAATTACAGACGGATTGAAACCTGACTATTTAGTTAGTCCTGATGTATATGTACAGGTAATTGAGTATAGACCTTTTTATATACATGGCGAAGTTAAATCCCCAGGAGCTTATCCTTATCAACCTGCAATGACAGTAAATCAAGCTATAGCTTTAGCCGGTGGTTTAACTGAGAGAGCATCAGTTGATAAAATATATATTTTTAAAGAGCAAACTAAGCAGCAGCGACAACAAGGCACCCTTAATAGCCAAATTGCAGCAGGCGATACAATAAAAATAGAACAACGCTTGTTTTAAGTCGTTTTAAAGGCAGTAATTAATGAACAATGTACAAGAAAACACAAATGATAACGAAGATATTATTGACTTAGTCGCTTATTTGAACATTATTAAGCGTGCAAAATGGCGAATTTTAGGTTTCGCGATAATCGTAACTTTTTTAACTATTATGGTTACCCTAACTCTAATACCTAAATATAATGCAACAGCAACATTATTAATTGAAGCTGAGCAGACAAAGGCTGTTAGTTTTCAAGAGATTTATGGTTTAGATTCAAATAAAAAAGAGTACTACTCTACACAATTTGAGGTAATTAAATCAGACAGCATTGCTCGTGAAGTTATTACTAAGCTTGATCTTAAGTCTCATGTAGACTTTATCAGTAAACCATCTCTTTTAGGGGAATTAAAAACCTTAGTTAAGGAGATGTTACCTTTTTTAAATAAAAAAGAATTGCTGATACTTTCCCCACAAGAGAAAGCTGATAGAGATATGCTAGGTTTGCTAGCTATTTTTAAATCAAGATTGTCTGTATCACCTATACGCAGCACACAACTAGTAAATGTAAGCTTTGAATCAAGCGATCCGAAACTGGCCGCATTAGTAGCAAATACTGTAGGTGAAGTATATATAGATAACCAAATGCGTGCAAAAATGGGTATCACACAACAGGCATCAACTTGGTTAAATACCCGTTTATCGCAGTTACGTATTCAATTAGATGACTCCGAGGCTCGTTTACAGTCTTACAGAGAGGAACAAAAGCTAGTTGACATTGAAGGTATTGCTGGTCTAGCCACACAAGAACTTGAACAAATATCGCAACAATTAATTGTTGCTCGCAATGAAAGAAACAACCTTCAAAGTATTAACCGAGTTATTAAAGAGTACGGTAATGACAACATTGATCTATTAGGTAGTATGCCTGAAATTACATCACACCAAGTAATACAAGATGTTAAACGCGAAGTTATTTTGGTTGAACGTAAATTAAGTGATTTGGGTGAGGTTTATGGATCTAAACATCCTAAAATAATCTCTGCAAAGGCTGAGCTTGCTACTGTAAAGACTAATTTAAATAAGCAAATAAAAGGTCTTATTACTGGTATTGAAAAAGAACTCAATCGTATTACTCGAACAGTAAGTGCACTTGAGAGCGATTTAGTTAAAATACGGGCTGAGTATCAAGATATAACTCGTAAAGAAACCCAATATAACCAGCTTAAACGTGAAGTGGAAACTAACCGTAATATATTCAATACGTTTTTATCGCGCTCAAAGGAAACTGAAGTAACGAGTGATTTTACTTCTGCAGCAGCACGCTTTACAGATCGAGCTTATGCTCCTAGGGATCCTAGTAAACCAAACAAAGTATTAATTATTGTGTTGTCATTTATAGCTAGCTTTGGTTTTGCTGTAGTGATGAGTTTTGTGTTTGATGCATTAAACGACACAGTTAAAACTAAACCAGATGTTGAAAGTAAATTAGCACAGCGGATGTTAGGGCTATTACCACATGTAAAAACACCGAAGAACAGTGTTTTTCCTATTCATGCTTACCTCGAAGAGCAATATAGATTATTTGCTGAGTCGGTAAGGACATTTCGTACAAGCTTATTATTAACTCAGCTAGATAAAAATCATAAAGTGATTGCTGTTACGTCAAGTTCGCCCGGTGAAGGTAAAACAACTACTTCAGCAAATTTAGCTATGTCGCTTGCTCAGATGGGCAAAGTTTTACTTATTGATGCGGATTTACGTAAGCCAAGTATTGCAAAACGCTTTGATGTTCCAGTGTTTCATCCTGGTTTAAGTAATTTGATAGTTGGTACTGAACAGTTTGCTGAATGTGTATATCTAGAAGAAAAGTCGGGTGTTACCATAATGCCAAGTGGTCAAATCCCTGGAAACCCGTTAGAGCTTTTATCTAGTATCCGTTTTAATGAGTTAGTTGAGACCTTGAAAACACAATACGATTATATCATTATTGATACACCACCAACGCAAGCGGTTAGTGATGCTTTAGTTATTGCTCAAAGTGCTGACTCAGTAATTTATGTTGTTAAATCGGATGTGACACGCATTAAACCAATTAAAGCAGGTCTTGAGCGCTTATTTGAGGCTAAAGCACATGTTGCTGGGGTGGTACTTAATCAGGTGGATATGAGCAAATCAAGAGATCAGCATAGTCACGGTTATTATGATTATTTCGATTACTCTCAACCGTCAGAAGAACCAAAAGCATAAAATATAATTTATGATTGATATTCATTCACATATATTGCCAGGTATTGATGATGGCGCTAAAGATTTAAGTGAATCTTTAGCGCTATTAAAAATAGCTCAAAACGATGGCATAACGCACATGGTAGCTACACCACATATCCATCTGGGTAGATTTAACAATTCAACTTCCCATATTTATAATGATTTAGCTAATTTAAAAAGCCATGCACAGGCTGTTGGTATTACCATTAAGCTTGCCGTTGCAGCAGAAGTTAGACTGGATATTGAGTTGATGGGATTAATAATGGCCAATAAGCTTCCGTTTATTGGTCAAATAGATACTTATAATTACTTGCTATTAGAGCTGCCACATTCACATGTACCACAAGGTTACGATAAGTTTATTATGTGGTTAGCGAAGCAAAATATTAAGGTAATTATACCTCATCCAGAGCGTAACCGAGATATTCAAGCTAATCCATTTTATATAGAACGTTTAAAACAATTGGGTTGTGAATTTCAGCTAACTGCATCAAGTATTGAAGGTGCTTGGGGTGAGCAAGCTAAAAGTGTCTGCGAAAACATGTTAAAAGCAGGCTTTGTCGACTATATTGCTTCCGATGCTCATTCAGTAAAGCGAAGACCGCCAATTTTAAGTAAAGCCAAGAATGTTGTTAGGGAGTTGATTGGTGATGATAGGACTCAAGCCTTGTTTGCAACTAATCCAACTCGTTTAACTGAGTCTTTATTTTGTGGTTAATTCTAAATTAAAAAAGTTTTTTCAAATAATTGCTCTCGCCGTTACTACTTTAATTATTTGCTACTCTAGCATGCAAAGTATGCGCGCAAACGCATGGTATTTTAATGCTCTTAATATTGTAAAACAGTTACCTGCACCTTTAGTTAATAATGTTGATCTAGAACTTGCTGAGCATGCAATAACGCTTGCAACTAGCCTTGAACCAGCACAACCACATTACTGGCAATTGTTTGCTTATATAAAAATGCGTTCGCTGGGAGTAACAAAAAAAGTTGCCAATGATTTAAATGTGAAAAGCGATGTTTATAAACAAGCAGAACAGGCGCTTTTGAAATCAGTCGAGCTTAGGCAAACATGGCCTAATAGTTGGATAGAGCTTGCAAAAGTCACAAGCTATCAAAATGGCGCGAGTGAGCAAGTTTATAACTATATTCAGCAAGCAAAAAAAGTAGGACCTTTTAATTTTGACGTTCATGTAGGCGCTATACAAATAGCATTAATGAATTGGCATCAACTATCACCAAAATTCAAAGCGCTATACTTACAAGAGCTTAGTCTATCTGTAAAGCATGGTTATAAATTTAATCAAATATTTTATATTGCAGAGCAAGTTAATGGATTACAAACCCTTTGCTTGTCATTACAGTTCGGTACTGATTTTGAAAAAGTAAGAACTAGTAATCGCTATAAAAAATATTGCCGTTCTTAATTACTTTAAATTTAGTACTGAATATAAAAATGCCCAGAAACTTATAAAAAGCTCTGGGCTATAAAGTGACTCTAATTTGAGCCTAGCGTTAACTAAAAAAACTTTCTGTGTTCTTTAGGGAGAAGAAGAAAGTATCTTAAGTGTAGTAAAAGCACATAATAATGCGTAACTAATTTTTTATTATTAATCTTTTAATTATACCCAACTTATTAACTTTGTATTTTGCACTAAATCTCTTGGTAATGAGTTTTTAATCTTATTTTTTTGCCATTTACCTAGCCCAATAGGGCATCCGCATAGTGTTAAAACTACTTCGCCTATTGTTTGGGTTACTTCATTTAAGCGTATATCTTTGCCTTGAAAATAATCATTTGCTTGCTCGTTATTTAAAGCATAAATGTTACTTGCACATTCGCTACCAAACACAGTTGCAAACTCGTGCGTGAGCCTTACGCCATTTTTATGAATGATTCCAATTTGAATACCTAATCGAGCATATTTAATTTTATTTTGTACTGCTTCAAAGCCTTCAGGAAATAACCACAACTCTTTGTCGCGTTGCATTAAGCTGCCAGGCAGTGCCATTAGCCCAAAGTGCTTTTTAAGTGATTCCATAAAAGCAGCACTTTGTTTTTTATCATACTCGTTAAACGGGAATGCTCCTTTTTTAACTGTTTGATTTGGGTTATCGCAACTGGCGTGCTTTTTAAATTTAGCGATAAAAAAGCCTTCGCTGTCGAATGTTTGTGGCCAAACATGCAAATAACCTTCGCTTGTTGTGGCTTTGTTTGCGCCTTCAAATAAATTACTTAACGATTGTGGGGCAATATAGTCACCAAACTCACTCAGCAAATAATCACACACTTGTTGGTTTTCGAGCGGTGTAAGCGTGCAAGTTGAATACACTAATGTACCGCCTGGCTTTAATGCATAAAATGCGCTTTTAATTAAGTCTTTTTGTACTTGGGCTATTTCGATATTTGATTCTATTGACCAGTTTTTAAGAGCTTCGGCATCTTTACGCACAGTCCCTTCGCCAGAGCAGGGAGCATCTAACAATATGCTATCAAAGCATTCAAACATGTAGTTACCAAATATAACGCCATCAAAATGTGATAGCGCACAATTACCAACTCCCATACGTTTTAATGTAGCGCTGAGCACCTTTAAACGTGATGACGAAAGTTCGTTTGCAACTAATACGCCTTGGTTATTCATAAGCGCAGCTAGTTGCGATGTTTTTGAACCTGGCGCCGATGCAACATCAAGCACGTAATTATTTTGAGGGTCAGCGAGTTCAATACTTTGTTTTAAAGCGATAGGAGGTAGCATTGAGCTTGCCTCTTGCACGTACATTGCACCGCTTAAATGTAGATCGGTATTACCTAATGCCAAGTTTTGATCTTCGTCACTTGGGCGTTCTAACCAAAAACCTTCACTGCACCAAGGAATAGGGGTTAGCAACCAGTTTTTTTGTTGAGCTCGTTTTATAAATTCTTTAACGGTTATTTTTAGTGTGTTAACGCGAATTGATTTTCTGAGGGGGCGACGACAAGCACTTATAAAGTCATCTAAATTTAAATGCTCAGGTAAATAGGTTTTTACGTCGTCAATAAAATGCTCAGGAATAAAAGTGTTGGCGTTCACGCGTTGGCTCATACTATAAAAATAAAGCGCGATAATAACATTTATATAAGGTGGTTTCAGCGCTAAAAACTCTAATTTTCGCTTTATTACTGTGTCGACACTTCCTTGCTTTTAATTATTTATTAGCTGTTTTTAACTCGTTTATAGCTATTTTACTTTAATAGTGTCGACAATAAGGGGGTTTTTTAGCCATTTTAATGGGTTTTAGGGTTGACATAAATTACCAATAAGCACATAGTGACTGCATAAATTGTCGACAATATAAAAGATACCTATGACCGAAACCTTTTTAAACGAAGCTCCTATTACTACTGCATCAGATCAAGTGTTTGTAGATATGCGCCGCGAAATAGTAGAGGGCAGCATAATACAGGGCAGCAAAATATCTGAGCCAGAATTAGCAAAGCGTTATGGTGTAAGCCGTGCAACGCTTCGTGAAGCATTAAATCGTTTAGAAAGCTGTTACTTAGTTGAACGTAAAGCAAATGTGGGTTGCCGAGTAGTTGCACTTACCGCAGAGCGTTTAATTGAAGTATACCAAGTTCGTAGTTCGCTTGAGGGATTAGCTTGCAGGCTTGCTGCCGACAATATGGNGCCGATGAAGTACAAGGCTTAAAGCAATTACTTAATCAACATTTAAAAACACAACGTGTAAAAGAAGGCGAGTGGTATTATCAAGAGGCTGGCGATTTAGACTTTCATTATCGAATAATTAAAGGCAGTAAAAATGCCCATTTAATTCATTTGTTATGTAACGGACTTTACCAATTAATAAGAATGTACCGAGTACAAATGGGCATGGTGGGGCCGCGTGTATCAAAAGCGTTTGATGAGCATTTAGCTATTATTAATGCGATAGAAAACCACGACGGTGAACTTGCCGAAATGCTCATGAAGCGACATATAAGTGCATCGCAAGCAAATATTCAAACCAAATTCGATTTATTAACGGCTCAAAACTCATGAGCAGCTCAAAAGTTACTAGCCGTTAAAGTTAAGCAGAACAGTTAAAAAGTCATATTTAGATATTAAAAATAGTAGTTACTCCACGTAGCAACCGTTCAAAGTTAGGAGAAAGTAATGTCAGCAGGATTAAAATTTAAACAGGCTATTGCTAATAATCACCCTTTACAAGTTGTAGGGACTATTAACGCATACACCGCGATGATGGCTGAAAAAATGGGTCACCAAGCAATTTACCTCTCAGGTGCGGGCGTGGCCAACGCTTCTTTTGGTATGCCTGATTTAGGAATGACCAGCCTTGATAATGTACTTGAAGATATTCGTCGTATTACCGGTGCGAGCGATTTACCTTTGTTAGTTGATGCAGATACAGGTTGGGGCGGCGCATTTAATATTGCACGCACCGTTAAAGAAATGACCAAAGCCGGTGCTGCCGGTTTTCATATAGAAGACCAAGTAGCACAAAAGCGTTGTGGTCACCGTCCTAATAAAGAAATTGTTAGCCAAGACGAAATGGTTGACCGTATTAAAGCGGCGG
>NZ_AUTQ01000195.1 GCF_000498095.1 Pseudoalteromonas sp. TB64 | reverse complement strand
AACTTGGTTATCGAGAAATGAAACAAACCTTACTAAATAGTCACTTCACGCTACGCAGCAAGAAACCTGAGATGATAGCGCAAGAATTATGGGGCGTAATGTTGAGCTATAACTTGCTCCGATACCAGATGGTGAAAATGGCGCAGAAAAAGTCTGGAATATATGCAAAACACCTGAGTTTTACGACGTGTGCTATTAGTATTATTAACCTTATTCATACAATGTTTATAGAAAATGCAGGACGGATACCTAAATCAATAGAGCAATTACAAGCTCAAGTTGAACATCACATATTGCCGATAAAACGGGAGCGGGCGTATCCGAGGTGTGTGAAACCAAAACCCAGTAAATACCCCAATAAAAAACGCCAGTCAGCTGTTAACTGACTGGCATTAAGCTTAATGCTGGTTTTTTGTCGTTTATAGAAAGTTTTTTTGATTATTATAAATTTAACTTACTCGCACGTTAGAAATCCATAGTTAACTCGCTAACACTATATTGGTTACTACTTTTATCTAAATTGCTTTTTAATAAAAAGTAACGTGTGAAGTCTGTCTCTGCCATTAACGAAACTTTTTCACCTGAAAGTAACTCCGCAAATACTGGAGTTGTATATATTAACGCTTGTATTAAAGTGCTTTGCAAGTGGCTGAGCTGTTTGTAATGTACGGTTATAGTTACTACTAAATACATGTACATTTTTATATTTTTTAAACAACAAAACTAGGTTGTTTGCTCTAGTTTTACCTTGCTCTGTTAATGATGGGTTTTTACCTGATTGCTTTTCGCTGTGACGAAATAAGTAAATTTCATCCGGAGACGCAAACGCAAACTTACAACTAAACAATGTAAAAAACACTAAAAACAGCGTAGTTATTTTATTTTTAACGTTCATATTTTTTGACCTCGTTTGTACTCTAATACACGGTTAATAAATTCAGTTGTTAGTTCATTTATAACCCCTGTTTCTGCGTTTACAATTAAGCTAAAACCGACATTTAAGTGCGGAAAAACAACTAAATCACTACGGTACCCCTGTACCCAACCACTGTGATAATAAAGAGTTTCATCTGCATAGTTGTACACTCTCCAACCCAATCCATAAAAAGCTTCATTGAGGTGTTTTTTCCATACACGCCTATAACGTTCTTTTTTGGTGTGAGTATAAGGACGTGTTTGAGTTGCTAAAGCATTAAGGGATAAAACATCAGGGTATTGACCTAATTGTGCTTTAAGCCAAATTACCATATCGCTAGCACTGGCGTTAACGCCGGCTGCTGCACCAACTTTATAGTAATTTTTTTTAAGCTCAGCGCTATACCAACGCTTTTTACCACGCACATGTGGTAATGCAAAATTTTTATTTTTTACCATAGCCTCATAACCTAAGCTTGCATCAGTCATTTTTAAAGGAGTAAAAATAGCTTCATTTAGCCACTGCGAATAACTTTTATTTGTGCTTTTTAAAATAATATCGTCGATTAAGCTAAACATTACATTTTGATAGCCATAACATTGCCCTGGCTCGCAAATAGGCTTAACACTAACAAGCTTTTCAACTATATCGGGGTAACTCATTCGCGATTCAATTAAGTTATCGTA
The DNA here is from genome assembly GCF_000498095.1 of Pseudoalteromonas sp. TB64. GTDB lineage: Bacteria > Pseudomonadota > Gammaproteobacteria > Enterobacterales > Alteromonadaceae > Pseudoalteromonas. The sequence continues at coordinate 33,126 of NZ_AUTQ01000195.1, read as the reverse complement.
TGCGTTGGGGACTAAACCACTTGAGTGACTTAGAATATGAAATACCTTTAAATTATCTTTATAAACCGTATTTTTAAAACTGGGTATATATTCACTAACAGGGCTATCTAACCTAAGCAAACCATCCGTTGCTAATTTAGCTGAAAGCGAGCCTGCGAACGTTTTGGAAACAGACGCTAACCTAAAACGAGTATGCGCATTTATTTTTTGCCCATTACGCGCTTTGGTATGTCCCATAGTATTAATATAGTCATCATTTTGAATACTAACTATTGATAAAGCGGCACCTGGAATTCCTTTGCTTTTAAGCGTTTTTTCAGCATAGCGACCATATTTACTTACAAAATCATTCCAATTTGGATCTAGTTTCTTTGCAAAAGCCACCGGGCTGAGCAATAAACAAAAAGCAGATAGGCAATACAATAAAGGGGTGAAATACTTCATTCTTTATAATTTTATCTTTTTAACTACATCTATTGGCATAATATCATGAAGTTTTGTTTGGACTAACGTACAATGGCATAATTATTGTTTTTTAGTGGATGTTTAATACTTATGCGTTTTTTAGTTGTGTCACTTTTTATTTTACTGTCAGCTGGTTGTGCCGTCACGCAACAACAACCTGCAGAACCTTTAGCTATGCCTTTAAAGCCGACATTAAAAAGTCAAACATATAAACTTGAGTATAAAACTGAACATGCATCGCCAAAAGTAAAGTCTGTTCAGTTACCTGCTCATAAAGTATCAAGAAACCAAACAGTTAAAATCATTACGGGTAAAGCAAGTGTAACCGACACCTTGTTAGCGCAAATAGGCCAAGCATTAAGCGAAAAACAATTAAAAGTAACTACCAAAAACGATAGTGACTATACACTTTCAATTCAACAGCTTGATTTAACCTTTAAAGATGATATTCAATATTCACTTAATCAACCTGAACAACCATTTTCACTTTACACTAATATTGCTCAGCAATACCCAACTCAACAATGCGCAGCTATTTTTGCAGAAGTAAGCATGCGTCTTACTCACAAAAAGTCTGGTGATGTTGTGTGGTTTGCAAAATCTTCAATAGACAGTGCAAGTTTTCACCGCGAACCATTAATTTATAGCTTTAGTGAAGAGCAAAAAGTGACAAACGAATTAGAAGTTGCTTCTTTTGTTCACCAACAAAATACAGAACAAGCTCGCTTAGCTAGATTAGGCAAAGAAGTTCAAATTCCTGAGTATAAAGTACTTTCAAAGCTATCAAGCCTTACTAAGCTTAGTGGTCCGTGTAATCGTACAGAAGTAAGTGCATTAACACCTATGATGCAATTTTACCTAAGTAGTATATTAATCGATAAAATTAAAGTGCAGTAAGCCTTGCGTTTACTACACTTTTTTACAGATAAAAAAAACGGTTTAACAATATACTACGCTTTATAACAAATAATAATTAGGCACTTTAGGGATGAAACACTCTTTACTTATCCATACTTTATTTAGCACAAGCTTGTTTTTTGCAAGTATTTTTAGCACTTCAAGTATGGCTAGTAATCGCTATTACGCCGATAACACATTAGAGCCTACCCAAGGCTTTGCATGGGATTGGAGCGCAGGTGCCAGCTATTTTATTGAAGACTCTTATTTAGTTGGTATTGACTCTTACGACGATGGTTTAGAACTTGATTTAAGTGTTGCTGTTTCTTATGAGAATTTTTATCTCGACTTTGATCATAACCAACTAAGTGGTGGTCTTGTTGTAGGCTACAGCTTAATTGATAAATTTGATTGGGGTTTAGATGTATTAGGCACTAACACCCAAGCAGGCTTTGATGAGAAGGGTCTTGGCTTTTATAATAATGGCGTAATAGATGAATTACGCGGTATTAAGTCTCGCAATTATGATTTTGATGTAGGTCTTAGGCTAACTCGTCGATTTGAAAACTCACAAGTCTCATTTGAATACCTCCATGACGTTTCTGGCACACACAATGGCTGGGNGGGTTGTTAATAGCTTTTTTAGCCATATTTTACCATGGCGAAACTGGGAGTTTAGATCTGGTGTTGGCGTAAGCGCCTATTCTGCTGACTTTACAAATTATTACTTTGGTATAGAGCAAAGTGAAGCAACCCCAATACGCCCTGTTTATCAAACCAATTCTAGTACTAGCGTTATTTTTGAATTTCATGCTGAATACCCTATAAGCCAAGATTGGGTATTTTTAGCCGGCTTACTTTCTACCTGGTTTTCAAAAGAAATTGACGATAGCCCTATTATTTCACAAGGGTACCAACATAAAGCCAAGGTAGGCCTACGTTATGTATTTTAAGTGGATATGTTTGCTATTATTTTTCCCTACTGCGCTATACGCAGAGACTGATGATGAGCTAGATACTTTAGTTGCAGTTCCCGATACCTGTGTAGCGCTTCGCGAAGGTCGAGATTGCTATGCTGATGTGGTACTCACTTGGAGCCAGCCAATCATTGGCAATTATTGTCTGCGCGATGCTACATCAAAATACATTATGCAATGTTGGCTTAAGCAGCAAAAAGGAACTTTTAATTATGCTTTTGACTCACAGCAAAGCATCTCGTTTGAACTCTTTGATAGCAATACATCTAAAATAATTAGTACTGCAGAGGTAAAGCTTCAATGGGTATATCAAAACAGACAAAAAAAACGTCGCTGGCGATTATTTTAACCAACGCATTAAGGATAATTTATGGATAACTACGGCACTATTTTACTTGTAGAAGATGATGTATCACTTGCTCAATGGGTTGCAGAGTATTTAACAGAGCAAGGTTACACTACTCATGTTTGCCACAGAGGCGACGAAGTTGTGAGCCAAGTAAAAACTCTTAATCCAAACATTGTACTGCTTGATATTATGCTTCCTGGACAAGACGGTATTAGCGTATGTAGAGAGCTTCGCAGTTTTTATAATTCACCTATTATAATGCTTACAGCACGCGACGAAGAAATGGATGAAGTAATAGGTTTAGAAGTTGGCGCAAGCGACTACATAATGAAACCTGTTCGTCCGCGCGCACTTTTAGCCCGAATTAAAGCTGCACTGCGTCAAAATAACGAACCAAATAAATCTCTTGCAAACGAAAGCGTCATAAATGTAGGTTCGTTAAGTATTAACACTGAATCTAGAAATGTAAAACTCAACGAGCAAGACGTAAATATTTCTAGCGCTGAGTACTTACTACTTCACTATTTAGCAAGCAACGCTGGGCAAGTTGTTTCTCGTGACGCTGTATTTAAAGCAACTAAAGGCAGAGAATACGACGGTCTTGATAGAAGTGTTGATGTACTTATTTCGGCTTTGCGTAAAAAATTCAATGATGATCCACAAAACCCAGAAAAAATAAAAACTATATGGGGCCGTGGCTATTTATTAGTGTCTACTGCTTGGTAACTAGGTGGTATTTATTTAAATGAAAAAGTTTTATATATCGCTCTTAGGCAGCGCGCTTTTATCTATTGTGGTACTTGGTTGGCTTATTGACGCATTTAGCCAACAAGCACACACCCCACAAGATGAGTTTAGCGTGCAAAGTAAGATGATCACGGGCTTTAGCAAACAGTTAGCTAATATCCCAACTTCTGAGCGCAGTGCTTATGTAAAACAACTTGCTAATGAATTTGATTTACTAATTGATTATAAGCTTAATGAATCACTCGCCCTTCCCCCTTCTTTACTATTACAAATGCATTCACTTGGCGGATTGATTTTAGAAGATCAACAAGGTTTTTATATGCTGTATAGCAATCAAACGTTAAATCCTTTTCATATTTCAATGCGACTCGATAAACGCACAGACACAGAGCAGCGCAATGATATATTTTTAACTCTGCTCTTTTATGCAGGTTTGTGTGTATTTATGGGCTTTATTATTGCGCCTTTAGCTAAGCGTTTAACAGTGCTAAACGAAGCCGCAAAAAAGTTTGCATCGGGCAATGTACAAGCTCGTATTAAAGTGTCGCATTTTACTTATATCAAAGACGTAGAGCTCACATTTAATAGAATGGCAAGCCAAATAGAAAAACTAGTCGCCGAAAACAAGCTAATGGCTTCGAGCTTATCTCACGATATCCGAACACCTATAGCTTGTCTTCGCTTTGGATTAGATGCCGCAATTGACAGCCACGATGAACAAAAAATAAAGCAATACTTAGCCCGTATGGAAAACGATTTAGACCATATGGAGTCAATGCTAAAAAGTTATTTAGCTTTTGCAACACTTGAACAAAACGCAAATAAACTGACTTACTCTTCAACTAATATAAAGCACTATCTTGACGATATTTTAGTACAGCTTGCACCTAAACTTGAATCACAAATACTCAACGTACAACTCAATAGCTCAAGTGATCTTATTAATGCAGACCTTCACTGGCTTGCTCGTGCAATTACTAATTTATTAACCAACGCATGTGATTTTGCTGAGCAACACATTTACTTAAGCGCTAAAGTTTACGAACAGCAACTTATTATAACTGTTGAAGATGATGGACCAGGTATCGCTAAAGAAAACTTTAATAATGTATTTAGTCCATTTTTTAGAGAAGAAAACCATCGTAACCGTGCAGATAAAAGCTACGGGCTTGGTCTAGCAATTGTCGAAAAAGTTGCCGACTGGCATCATGGCAGCGTAAAAGTGAGTAAAAGTAACCAATTAGGCGGGGCTTGTTTTACCCTTACAATTGATCAACATCACAAAACGTAAAGCATTAGTTACACACTGTAATTAACATTTTAAAAACAAAAACAATCTGTTAACTTTAACTATACGATAACATTTACTAAAAACAGCGCCCATACCACACTACTGCCGTATTAAATTGTGTTAGATCAGCAAATAAGCACTTTTTATTTTTTTACATTTCCAGTAGATTGTCAGCGCCGTCAAAAAATAGAGAAGTACAATAATATGAGCGCAGTTAGAGGCGAGTTTAGTTCTCGTTTTGGTTTTATTATGGCCGNGGGTTCTGCCGTTGGTTTGGGCAATATTTGGGGATTCCCAACACAAACAGCGAGTAATGGTGGTGCTGCGTTTTTAGTTGCCTATTTAGTGTTAGCCTTCTTTTTAGCTTACCCTGCTTTAATGGCTGAACTTATGATTGGTCGTCATGGTCAAGCAAATGCAGTTTCTTCGCTTCAAAAAATATCTAACAAACCTTGGCAAAAGCACTTTGCGTTTATTGTGGGTTTTGGTGGTATTTTATGTGCTGGCTTTATATTAAGTTTTTATGCCATTGTTGCCGGTTGGATGCTTAGCGCGACTGTTGAACCCGTCACAACACTAGTGGGTGCAGAGTCAGCATCAACTTGGCTAAGTGAGCAGTCACTCTCACGAAATATTATATTCACCATTATCTTTATTGTATTAACGGTAGCCATTATTAGTCGTGGTGTAGAAAACGGCATAGAAAAATGGTCAAAGCGATTAATGCCTGCATTACTCGGTATTTTATTCTTATTAATTGCCTACGTAATGACACAAGATGGAGCAATGGAAGGTTTAAAAGCTTATCTCGTTCCTGATTTTTCATCTATTTTTGATGCTGAATTATTAGTAAGCGCATTGGGGCAAGCTTTTTTCTCGCTATCACTTGGTACTAGCGTAATGATCATATACGGCTCATATATTAGCAAAAAAGAAAATCTTGTTTCGCTAGGTGCTTATGTCACACTTATTGACGTGTTTATTGCCTTTGTGGCGGGTTTACTTATTATCCCTGCTATGTATGTTGCCCAAGCACAAGGCGTAGAAATATTCTCACCAACAACAGGTAAGCTTCTCTCTGAAGACACATTAGTATTTCAAGTATTACCGGCGCTATTTGATGGCATGGGTAGTGTGGGAGTATTTGTAGGTTTTGCCTTTTTTGCGCTCATGAGTATTGCTGCATTAACTTCGTCTATTTCAATGCTTGAAGCCCCTGTATCTTACACAGTAGAGCGCTTTGCAATGAAACGCGTACAAGCCACTTGGTTAATTGGTGCCTTAATAGCTGTCGTTAGCGTAATAATAGTATGTAACTTAGGTGCATTATTTGGTCTGGTTATCACGCTTACAACTAAAGTAGCTCAGCCATTGCTTGGCTTAATGTGTTGTATATTCGTTGGTTGGATCTGGTATAGAGGCTCATTACTTAAAGCGATTCAACAAGGTAATCCTGAAGTACATAACACCTTATTTTGGAAAGTATGGCCTTGGTACACTAAGTTTATTTGCCCACTGGCAATTGGCATGGTGTTTTTACATTCGCTATTAAGCTAAACATTATAAAAACAAAACAGCCCACATTTGTGGGCTTGTTTAATAGGCACTTAAATTAAATCCACTTAATTTAATCTCTGGTTACTTCACCACTTTCAAAATCATATCTTGATGAGGAATACCATCCTCAAGATACTCTTTTCCTACACTTTCAAAACCAAATGAACGGTAAAAATCAAGCAAATAAATTTGTGCACCAATATAAATATCACACTCAGACCACTGTGCTTTACAACAGCTTATAGCAGCCGTAACAAGCTTAGTTGCATAACCTTTGCCTCTAACTGTTTCGCCTACTAACACTCGCCCTATCGCACTATACTGCGCGTTTTTTTTATAGCAACGTGCATAGCTTAGCAATTGGTTATCATCAATTGCATATATATGTTGAGTAGTTGGCGCAATATCATAGTCATCAAGTTCAGGATACGGACACGCCTGCTCTACAACAAACACATCAACACGACCGCGCATAATAGTAAAAAGAGTATACGCATCGAGAGCGTCAAATTTCTCACATTTAAACTGCATATTAAATTCCATAGATAAAAAACCCAGCCTAAGCTGGGTTGTTTTAATAACTAACTAATAGATAGAGTTAAGTAAATAAACGCTCTAATTGGTCACACAACTGTGAAAGATTCACATGATCATGCTCTATTGTTAAATCAATATAACCATCGCCTTTAAATGCACGGTCTAGTTCAATTAAAACATGGGTTTTATGTGCTTCAGGTACAAACGACAACTCAATTTCTTGAATACTAAATAAGCTTCTGCTGTTAGGTTTATATTCAAGCTCTTGATAACACCCAGAGACAGATTGGAACGTAGATGCGCGTAAATGACCTTCCTCAACATCTGCTTTAGTTAAACTAAAACCCAATTTTTCCATTGCTTGCATACAAGTTTTAACGGCTTCATTTGGATAAATATGTAAATGATCTTTATCGGTAGGATCCAGCGCTAAATCAATATCAAGACCTGTTTCTAACCAGACATAAGATTGATTATATCCAGCGTTAATTTCTGTTATTGGTGTTTCAGAGTGAAGTCGAGCTTCAAAAGGAATGCTTTTAACATCACCAGGCTCAATAATACCAATATCAGTAATGCGCCACTGATCAATCACATGATTAGTAAAGTAATCGCCATCATCACCTGCTACTTTTACGCGGGTCATTAATAGCAAATCTAAACCCGCTATTTCTTGGCTAACATCACCTGCGGTAATAACTATTTGTGCATTGAAAAGCTGGCCAGGTTGTAAGTGCTCAGTTTCTAAAATAGTATCTACTTTAGCGGCACCAATACCAACCGATGCTAAAATCTTTTTAAACATATATTTCTCCTTAAGCAGAGCGGCTCTATCATGTGCTCTTACTTAAACTTCTTCGTTATAGCATCTTAACCATATTTAAAAGCGGTTGTCAGTGAAAAAATGTTATTTACATGTTATTTACGATTAAATACCTGTTAAATGTTTATTTTTCATACGTAATAAAACAACTAATTGATTAAATAGGCTCACTAACATGTTTATATTTATTTTCATTGATATCAATTTTTCGCTACACTGCAACACCAAATGAAGTGATATTAAGAATTATGGAACTAATCTATTTTGCTACCGCGTTTGTTTGTGGTTTTGGCGTTTATCAATTAAAACTACCTCCTCTTATTGGCTTTTTGCTAGCAGGATTCGCACTTAACTTAGCAGGCTATAAAAGCACAGAGTTACTCAATACAATAGCTGCCCTAGGCGTCACTCTTTTATTATTTAGTATTGGTTTAAAACTCAAAGTAAACAGCTTGATAAAACCGCAAGTTTGGGCTCCAGCCACGCTTCATATTATTTTGAGTAGTGCTTTATTTAGCGGCTTTATGCTACTTCTTGGCGTATTTTCCCTACCACTTTTTGTTGATTTAAGCTGGCAAAGTTCTCTGCTTATTGGTTTTGCGCTTAGCTTTTCGAGCACCGTATTTGCTGTAAAAGTACTTGAAGAACGTGGCGAAATGGCAAGCCTTCATGGTAAAATCGCTATTGGTATTTTGGTAATGCAAGATATTTTTGCTGTTATGTTTTTAGCAATTAGTACCGGTAAGGTTCCAAATATTTGGGCTTTGGGTCTTGTTATTGGGCTTATTTTACTGCGCCCTGTTATGTATTGGGTATTAAACCGCTCAAAACATGGTGAACTACTGCCGTTATTTGGTTTTTTCTTTGCCCTTGTTTTAGGCTACAACGCCTTTGAATTTGCAGGTCTAAAAGGCGACTTAGGTGCGCTTATTATTGGGATGATGTTTGCACCTCACAAAAAAGCAGGCGAGCTTTCTAAGTCATTACTTAACCTAAAAGATATATTACTGGTTGGGTTTTTCTTAAGTATTGGTTTAAATGCAGAGCTAACCGCTAATTCACTATTTATAGCTTTACTACTCGTTTTATTAATGCCGATTAAAACATTACTTTACTATGTATTTACGAATCTATTTAAGTTACGAGCTCGTACATCACTCCTTACCGCGTTTAGCCTAGCTAACTATAGTGAATTTGGTTTAATTGTTTGTGCCGTTGCTGCAAGCACAGACATGATCACCTCAGAATGGCTTGCAGTTATGGCTATAGCTGTTTCAATCACCTTTGTTATTGCTTCACCGTTGAATAAACGTTCTAACGAGCTATATGTAAAGGTTGAACGCTGGTTACTTAAGTTTGAGAGTAAAACTCGCTTAGCCGAAGAGTTACCAGTGAATCTAAATGATACAAAAATAGTTATTTTTGGAATGGGACGTATCGGTACAGGTGCTTACGAAACAATTAATACCACCCACCCTAACTTGGTCGCGGGTATCGATATAAAACCAGAAGTTGTCGATAAGCACATAAGCAGAGGTAGAAAGGTATTAATTGCAGATGCCACCGATCCTGACTTTTGGCAACGTGTAAACCACTCTCACGTAGAAATGGTTATGCTTGCAATGCCAAAGCATATGCAAAATATATTTGCTTTAGAGCAACTGCAAGCCTCTGGTTATAGCGGACAGGTCACAGCTATAGCAAACTACCCAGATCAACAAAAAGAACTAGAAGAGATGGGTGTGCATTCTACCTATAACTTTTACCTAGAAGCAGGTAGCGGCTTTGCAGAGCATGTAAAACAAAAGCTTTTTCCATAATACGATTTTAAAGCCTTGGTAAAAATCTAATTCTTTTTTACTACAAAACCAAAAAAAACCAATTATATTTACATTTCTTCACAAAGCTAATTAACCCTAGCTAAAAAAACAGGTAGACTACCTTCGTTGGTTAAATAAGAACCCATATGCTAAAAATAACTTAATTAGACTCCAGCTAATTAATGTTCAGCTAAGTTTATATTTATCAACATAAATTCATGAATAAGAGGGCCTACTCCCTCACACAATAGGCTGTTTCTTGCCCGTCACAGCCTATTTTATCCCTCCAAAATACCTTACACTTACCTATTAAAAGCAGACTTACATAAGCCAATGGATCCAAAACAACTTAAAATAGCTATAAATACAAAAATGCCTTTTGGTAAATATGCCGGACGCCCTCTATTAATGTTGCCAGAGCCTTATTTAGTCTGGTTTAAACAACAAGGCTTTCCTGATACAAAACTCGGTAGTCAATTAGCAATGATGTATGAGGTAAAACTCAATGGGCTTGAACAAATGCTAATGCCATTATTAGAAAGAAAATAAAAAGAGTGGAAACTTTTTTGAAGATGCACGGTCTATTACTTTGCTACTTGTTGATTTTGGTTTAACCGTAAAAAGCGCCTTACAGCGCTTTTTTTATGTCTATATATTTAGGGTTATTTTTTTATAGGTAAACTGATAATAAACTTAGCACCACCAAGCTCAGAATCTTCAACTTTGCACTCGCCTTGATGCCACGATACGATTTTACACACGATGGCAAGACCTAGTCCAAATCCACCTGTTTTTTTATCTCTGCTCTTATCAAGCCTTGTGAAAGGCTTAAATATACTTTCTCTATCTATTTGAGCGATACCCGCACCATCGTCTTCAACAATAAATAAAATCCATTGTTTCTCAGCAAGTAATGTTACTTTTACTTGAGTCGTTGCATATTTGAGAGCATTACCAATTAAGTTTTGAAATACACGCGCCATAAAGTGGCTATCGCATTTATGAGTAAGCTTATCTGGTAAGTTATTACCAAGATTTATTCGTGTATCAAAAGTTAACTTTTCAATACTCGTTCTTACTAACCCCACCAAGTCACAACTAGTAGATTGTAAACTTGGTTGTTGAGAATCTAATCTTGCGTACTCAAGCATTTCTGAAACTAACGATTCCAGTTCACTAATATCGGTTTGCATATTAGCCAAATACTTCTCGCTTTTGTCATCTAAAAGCTGATCTTGTAGCATAACAATTGCAAATTTTAATCGCGCCAGTGGCGTTCTAAACTCATGAGAAACTGAAGATGTGAGTTCTTGCTGTGCCGTTAGCAAAAAAGTAATGCGTTGCTGCATCACCTTTAATGTATCTGTAACAGGCAAAAAGAAAGATTTAGAAGTATCGTTTAATTGAAAATCTTGCAGACCCTCAACGGCTTCACATGCTTTGCGCAACTTAGCAAAATCACGCCAAAGTAAAAAACTCCAAAGCCCAACCGGTATACCAACAATAATGAGTAATAATAAATAGGGCCAAACAGAAGACGATACAGGAGCTGGCACACCAAAAGGACCTACTTGCAATAAGTCCTTCTGGTTCAGTTCTACATACCAAACAATACGTTGTTGTTTATCGTATAAATAAAGGTAGTGATTATCGATTAATTGCGCTTGCTGCTGTGGTGGCAACATCAAGTCATGTCGTTGGATAATTTGACTTTCAAAATTACTTTTTAGCTTTTTTAATCCAGAGGAAGTTTGAGTGAGCAGCCAGAGCGACTGCCCAAATTCGTCATCTAATAGTACCTGTTGCTGCGACTCTTCATATGGCCACAGCTGTTCAATTACACCGCTAACTACAAATAAAGAAACAATGAAGTAAACATACAAACTTGCAAACAGTTTTCCCATTAAAGCCGACTATTCCAAAACACTAACTATAAATCCCACGCATCAGAAACAAATAAATAACCTTGTCCCCACACAGTTTTAATACGATATGGTTTATCGCTGTTATCACCTAATTTCTTACGAATTCGAGACACTCGTACATCAACTGTACGGTCAAGACCATCATACTGACGCCCTATCATATGTTGGTGTACATGTTCTCTGCTCAGCACTTCACCCGCGTTTGAAGCCAATAACCAAAGTAACTCAAACTCATGAGATGTCAGTACTATTTCGGTCTCATTTAATTTTACCATACGACTTGTTTTATCAATCATTAAGTCGCCAAATTGTAACTCTTCACTCGTTTTAGTAATTACTTGACCGCGACGCAGTAAAGCATTAATTCTGGCTAGTAATACACGAGGTTCTGCTGGCTTTATAACATAGTCATCAGCGCCCAACTCTAAACCAAGTACTTGGTCAAAGTCTTCACCTTTCGCTGTTAACATTAAAATTGGCAAAGTATATTTATCACGAACCTGACGACATACGCTAAACCCATCTTTACCTGGAAGCATGACGTCTAAAATAATCAAATCGGCTGCATTATTTTCAAGGTAATTAAACACTTCGTCACCGCGCTCTAACACAGCGACTTCTAAGCCATTATGTTCAAGATAATCTTTTGTTAGTTGTTGTAAACCGAGATCATCTTCAACAAGTAAAATTTTTGGCATTGGTTGCTCCTAATTTAAAAAAAGCTCCACGGAGAGCGAAGCCTACGCCTATTTTTTTTAGCATGGGCGCTTTGTACTTCAACCTGTGTTTTTGATAATGAAACACCCGTATGAGGATTGATTAAGGAGTATATGGTCTCTACCTGAACACGCGCTTTATAATTAAATTGCCCTGAATGTTGCTGTTGCCAACAATGTATCTTCTCATCTTGTTGATATAAGCATACGTCTATAGCCTTATCTAGCTGCCAATTAAATTGCAAATCAAGCTCGCAAAAATCGCGTTCTTCAGAAACCACACATACTTTAGGAGAGACGTTAAAAGCCGTGGTTTTTGCCATACTAGAGCCACTAAATAGCAACCCAGTAAGCACAATAAACATTAAATACTTCATATTAAAAAGTATGATCTAATCCTATAAAGGCAGTCATTGAATAAGTACGTTCAAAGAGCGGACTGCCATCCATAGCTGAATAGTCGTAATATGCTACATGAAAACGAAGAGAGTTGACCTTACTCAGTAGCCAACGGGCGTCGATTTTAGCATAAGGCTGCCAGCTACTACCAACGTCTATTTTACCAAACTGAGTTTCATCGGCATTTAGTCCATAATAATAGTTATTTAGTTCCGCCGATTTATAATTAATACCCATGGTAGATTTTAATTTAAGCTTATCTATTTGAGCATGATACTGCCACTGCAATCCGGCACGTAACCCATTATAAACATTAGTAACATCGTGTAATGCTTGAATAGAAAATACATTAGGTCCACTCACATAGTGATAAGCAATACCGGTATCGAGTGCCGTATGGCGTTTTTTAATGTCATTTATATTGAGGGTTTTAGCGGGAGAAGAGTCACCGTCTTGAACAAGTTGGCTGCTAAGTGCATTTCCCTGTAGAGCAAAAGTATTTTTAGGATGCCAATCTATAAAAAAACGAGATTCTGTATTTAGCTCACTAACAAGATTAAGTTGGTGCTTAGGGGTTTGTATAAATGAATAACCAACTCGACCATTATCAAAAAACCATTGTTGTGCGTAAAAAGCAACTTGCGGAATTAACACCAAAGGGATGTTATCACCACCGTGCAACGGATTCGTAATAACGCCAACTCCAGCACTCAAACTTAAATACCATTGTTCTGTAGCGATTTGCTGCTCTTCAAACTCATCTGTTACATTGTCGTTTTGCTGCCCATTAGCAGTAAAGCAAGCGACTAAAGCGAGATAGAGTAAAGTTGTTATTATTAAAAAATCAAACCGCATCAGTGTCAGTCAAGGTGTCAAATATTCAGTCATTTATAGTAGCAAAGTCATTTTAAACTAGCTCTACCTAGTTACAATCATTCACAATTTATATACATAATTATTAACTTTTTTATTTTATCTAATCATCATAAAATATCAGGTGCTATTTCTATACGATTTCGACCATGTGTTTTTGCAATATAAAGTGCTCTATCTGCTCGTTCAATTAACACCGCACTATTAGTAAATGGACGTAAAATAGATAACCCAAAACTAGCAGAAATAGCCCGCTTAGCATTTGTATCATGTTTTTTACGCACCGCCAGTTTGGCTATATCTAAACGAATACGATTGGCAAACGCCATAATATCGTTAATAGTGTCAAAGTAAGCCGTTATACAAAACTCTTCTCCGCCATAACGATAAGCCTTTGCCATATTTATGGTGTTTTTAGTATGCTGTATAACTTTTTCTGCTACTAACTTTAATACTTCATCCCCTTTTTGATGACCAAAGTCATCGTTAAAGCGCTTAAAATGATCAATATCAAACATAATTAACACAGCAAGCGAAGTTCCTTGAGTACGCAGGGAATATTCGTTACAAAAATTGGTTACGTCGGCGTCAAACTTACCTCTATTATAAAACCCTGTTAGCGGGTCTGTTTCAGCGGCTTCTTTGGATAGGTTAAGCGCCTCTTTAAGATCTTTAATTTCGTTATAAGCTAATACAAGCTTAGTTTGAAATTCACGCACATAATCTTGCATCGCAATAGATTCATCAGTTAAACGCTCAACACACCCAAGCACTTCATTGAATGAATTAACTTCAGTAAGTGTATTTAACTCATTTTGCGAGTCAATTAATGTAGTAGTAAAGCTTTTAGAGTGATTGAGTGTGATGCTTATGTCTTTTTGTACTTCTTCAATCGTCGCGTGGAATTTTTTAGATGCTTCTTGAAAAAGGGTCAAATCTTCTTTGTTTAAATGCTTATCAAATATTTCTTGTGCTTTATTTTGAGTGCACGTTTGCTGCTGAGAAATTATTTGTTCTAGTTCGGCATTTAAAGACGGCTTATTACCTTGAATATAACAATACCAAATAGCGTAGTTGATAGGAGTAACCGGCATTCGGTACTTTACCATCATAGGAACTGCTTTTTTTAAACACTGAGCAGAGTGTGCTAGTGATACAACATGATTCATAATTAAATCTTAAACATTATTATTTTTATTATTTGACTCCCGATGTTAAGTAATCGTAAAAATATACGCAACAACTATTCATACTATTTTTCGAATTAGTTTAATTTATAAAACTTTAAATTGCCTTGGCATCTAAAGTTTGCGCAATATTCCACAAGGCACTGATTGCAGGGTCATTTAATTCTTTCCTCAATACTGCCAAACCAATATCAAACCCATCAGGCGCTTGCATTTTTGGTGTTAGTATTTGTACTTTATCTTGCAGCGGGCTGTTATCTAGCACTATTTTAGGGACCATTGCGACACCTAATCCTAAGCTCACCATAGATACCATTGCTTCGTGCCCAGCAACTTGTGCATAGATTTTTCCGTGAATATTATTTTTGCGCCACCAATGCTCTAACCTTTGGCGAGAAAAACCTTGTTCTGGCACTATAAATTCTAAATCAGACCAATTAATGTCATCACTATTTTGTGTTAATTTTTCTGTGATCGGACATTGAATTTTTGGTCCAATTAATAAAAGCGGAGAGTGCCCTATATCTACAAAGGCAATTTGTGAAGGTAATTTACTTGGCTTAGCAGCAATAGCCATTAGCTCGTGCCCATCTAATACACGATTTATAGCAAGTGCAGGGTCGCCTGTATTTAATGTTATTTCTATATACTGATGCTGCGCACGAAGTTGCTCTAATATTTGATGTAAAAAACTATAAGACGCAGTAACCGAGCAATAGATACTTACTTTGCCGTAAATATGTTGCTGTGGATCTTTTACATTCGCTTTAAAGCGCTGCCAATTAGCGAGCGTTGCTGTGGCGTAATCAATAAACGACTCACCCTCACGCGTTAATTTAACACTGCGGTTATCACGTACAAATAACGCAACACCTACCTCCTCCTCTAAGTACTTTATATTACGGCTCAAAGTGGGTGCGCTTATATGACAAAGCTCGCTTGCGCGTCCAAAATGAAGTGTTTTAGCCAGTGCTAAAAAGTAGTTTAAATGTTTATGATCCATGCCAAACCCAGTATTTCATATTATGAAACACTTTAATTCAAATATATCATTTTACGCAAGCAACGATTTTACATATGGTGTTTGTAAGCGCAATAAACATTGCGCATCTAACAAACATGACTTTATAGGACACTAACAATGGCGAATTATTTCAATACCTTACCTTTACGCGAGCAATTAGCGCAATTAGCGCAATGTGAATTTATGGACGCAGGCGAATTTGCTGATGGCGTTGACGCACTTAAAGGTAAAAAACTAGTTATTGTAGGCTGTGGCGCACAAGGTTTAAACCAAGGCTTAAACTTACGTGACTCTGGCTTAGATGTTTCTTACACATTACGCGCATCAGCTATTTCTGAGCGCCGCCAATCATTTTTAAATGCGTCTGAAAACGGCTTTACTGTTGGTACTTATGAAGAATTAATTCCTACCGCTGACGTAGTACTTAATTTAACGCCAGATAAACAACATACCGCTGTAGTAAGTGCGATTATGCCGCTTATGAAAAAAGACTCTACCCTTGCTTACTCTCATGGTTTTAATATTGTTGAAGAAGGCATGCAAGTACGTGAAGACATTACTGTCATCATGGTTGCGCCTAAGTGTCCTGGTTCTGAAGTACGTGAAGAATACAAACGCGGTTTTGGTGTACCAACACTAATCGCAGTTCACCCAGAAAATGACCCTCAAGGTCTTGGTTTAGCACAAGCTAAAGCGTATGCAGCGGGTACGGGCGGACATCGCGCAGGTGTACTTAAATCATCATTTATTGCTGAGGTTAAGTCTGACCTAATGGGCGAACAAACCATTTTATGTGGCATGTTACAAACTGGCTCTATTTTATGTTTTGATAAAATGATAGAAAAAGGCATTGATGCTGGTTACGCATCAAAACTAATTCAATACGGTTGGGAAGTAATTACCGAAGCACTTAAGTACGGCGGCGTTACTAACATGCTTGACCGCCTTTCAAACCCAGCAAAAGTAAAAGCGTTTGAACTAAGTGAAGAGCTAAAACTAATTATGCGTCCGCTTTATAATAAGCATCAAGATGACATCATCGACGGCACTTTCTCACGCACTATGATGGAAGACTGGAATAACGATGACGTAAACTTACTTAAATGGCGCGCAGAAACAGCAGAAACTAACTTTGAAAAGACCCCTGCTGGCGATGTAGAAATCTCAGAACAAGAATTTTTTGATAACGGTATTTTAATGGTAGCAATGGTTAAAGCAGGTGTTGAACTTGCATTTGAAACCATGACAGCAGCAGGCATTATCGAAGAGTCAGCTTACTACGAGTCATTACACGAAACGCCATTAATCGCTAATACTATTGCGCGTAAAAAGCTTTTTGAAATGAACCGTACTATTTCTGATACTGCTGAATACGGCTGTTATTTATATAACCATGCATGTTTACCATTACTTGCTGACTTTATGAAAAACGTTGATACAGACATTATTGGTAAAGGTCTTGGCCAGCACAGCAACCAAGTTGATAACCAAACATTAATTCAAATCAATGCTGCTCTGCGTGAACACCCTGTTGAAAAAGTAGGTGCTAAGTTACGTGGTTACATGTCAGCAATGAAGAAAATTGTTTAACCCTAAACAATAAAAGTTTCGCTTGTTAGAAACCAAGCTCATATGCTTTTTGCATGTGAGCTTTTTTATGTCTGTTAATAAAACTTTAACCAATCAAGGTATATCTTTGCCTATTCTGCTCGACCAATATTTAGTTCCCAAATAAATAATGTGCTAATATGTTTCTCTACTTAGTTGTAAAATAAATTATTATCATGACGTTACAAAAGCTTTCTATTACTCAAAAAATCACAGCTTTAGGCAGTGGCATCGCTATTTGTGTTGCTGCACTTATTGGCTTGACCTCTTTATACAGTTCAGAAGATATTATTGAACAACGTATGATTGAATCTGAGCTACCCAGTAAGTTGCAAACAATAAGTAATCATATTGGTGGCGATATAAATGTACTCATTGGAGCTGCAGAGCAACTATCATCAAACGAGTTTATTTTACAGTGGGCACAGTCTGATAATAAAAACGATACTTTGTTACTCAAAGAATTAAATAACTTGGTTGATCAATACGATTTAGCGACAGCATCTTGGGCAAACAGAAATACAGCTCAATATTGGAATCAAGATGGCTTTTTACGCGTATTAAAAAACGATGCAGCGGATGGTTGGTTTTTTGCTTTTAAACAATCAAAACAACCTTACTCTATTAGTATTTACCAAGAGTCGGCTAACGATGTAAAAATGTTTATTAATCACCAGCAACCTAACGGCACTGGATTAGCAGGTCTTGCTAAAAGCATTACTGATATGCAAAGTTTATTACAACAATTTAAAATTGAGCAAACAGGCTTTGTATTTATCGCAGATAAAAGTGGGTTAATTCAACTCCATAAAGACGCAAGCAAAGTAGCTAAAACAAATATTGATGATTTATATACTAACAATATCCATAGTAAGCTATTAAACAGTAATGGTTTTGCGCTAGAAGAAATAATTTTTAATGGTCAGCCTACGCTTGTTGCTGCAACACCTATTAAAAATACCGACTTGTACGTTGTTGCTCAGGTGCCAAAAAACGAGGTATTTGCGAGCGTAAACACCCTACAATGGCAGATACTAACCTTTACGTTAATTATTGCTTTAGTTGCCAGTTTAATTAGTTACTTACTAGCACGGTCTCTTTCTTCTCCATTAACTAAAATGGCAGAACTGTTTTCACGTTTGGGCTCTGGTGACGCTAATTTAGCGTACCGCCTACCAGAATCAAGCCAACCAGAGCTTAATAACCTAAGTAATGGTTTTAACCAGTTTATTAATAAAATAGAAACCGCAATTACTCAAGTTGCCAGCGAAAGTCACGATATTAGAAAAAGTTCTGATCATGTATTTGAGCAATCTAAACGAAACTCACAAGCAATTGACAGTCAAAAAGAGCAAACTATTTCGGTTGCCGCTGCTATAAATGAAATGGGTGCAACTGTTCAAGAAATTGCACAAAGCGCCGCAAACACAGCAAAATTAACAGATAGTAGCCGTGAAAACACGATTCAGAGCCACAAACAAGTTCTACAAAGTCAGGCTACTATTTCGGCTCTTGCCAGTGATATAGATGGCATAACAGAGCAAGTAACTCTCCTATCTAAAAAGACTGTGGATATAGCAAGTATTGTAGATTCCATAAGAGGTATTTCAGAGCAGACCAATTTACTCGCTTTAAATGCGGCAATTGAATCTGCTCGCGCAGGCGAACATGGTCGTGGCTTTGCTGTTGTAGCTGATGAAGTACGTGCACTGGCAAATCGCACTTCACAATCAACAACCGAAATTCAATCGATGATTGAAGAACTCACAAAAATTTCTGACGATGTAGTTAATGATATTAGCCAATCTAAAAATAAAGCACAGGAAAGTGTAGGTGCAATGCAAAGCTCTGTTGAATTACTTGATGCAATTACAGAGACCGCAAATCAAATAAATGATATGGCAACCCTAATTGCAACAGCAACAGAGCAACAAAGTAATGTAGTTGCTGATGTAGGGCGTAGCATTGAGCAAATAAGTGAAATTAGTGATAAAGCAATGAGTGAGCAAATAAATACTGAACAAGCCATCAGTGATTTAGCTAACAGCGCTCAAACTCTTGACACTTTGGTTGCAACTTTTGAAAAAGGTCGTTAAACCGCTATAAAACCGCATATTTCTCTGGGCAAAATTACATAATATTTAAAAGTAACTTTGCTCAGAGGTTTAACTGGTTATTGATTTATAAATTAATAATTTAATAAATTAGTTAGCTAATCCATTAAATTTAAATATTTTTAAATGAAGCAACGTACGCTTCTTTTTTCGATTTTGATAATTTTTTTAATCGGTACTCTAGCTTACTCGCTTCACTTTTATTACCCACCTCTTGCTGGTGAATAAGTAATAAAGGCCCTTTTCCTTTAAGGTTTTTAGCGCCTTTACCTGCTTGATGTGTGGAAAACCGCTTTTCTACGTTTGTTGTAATACCTGTATACCAATGGCCAAATCGTGTTTGCACAATATATAAGTACCAAGTAGACGTACTTTTTAAGTTATTCTCTTCAATGTGATGTAAACTTTTTTCATTATTAATGGTCAAAACATTACCTTAACGCCCTTAACAAAAAACAATTGCTAAAAGGGTTTTACCTTCAGTGACTAATCGGTATCATGCAGATTATAAAAAATAAGGATCACAACTAACAATGCAGTCGTTAAAAACTTTTTCTCTTTGGCTTATCGTTGCGCTAACATTAAGTACCGCAGCAGGTTGTTCTAGCTGGGTATACAGAATCAACATTCCTCAAGGTAACTTTTTAGAGCAATCAGATGTTGAAAAACTTCGCGTTAGTATGACTCGAGAGCAAGTTATTTATGTATTAGGTAGACCTGTTGCCGAAGATGCCTTTGATAACAACACATGGCGTTATGTTTACAGCTTTAACAAAGGCCGTAGCAACGAGCAGCATAAATCATTAGTTATTAAATTCGAAAACGAAAAATTGGTATCGATTTCAGGTGACTACGATCAACCAGAAAACTTTAACACGCCTCTAGAGCAATAATCCCTCTTCAGCGTTAATAAAAAGGTGAGCAATGCTCACCTTTTTAGTATTCATCAGTAAATAATTACCGCTCTATTGGTCTTCCACCCGTTATTTTATTTGCTCGACCTTCATCTTTTGCTTTTTCAGCACGTTTTCTACGGGCATCTTTAGGGTCTGCAATTAACGGCCGATAAATCTCAATTCTGTCGCCATTTTTAAGCTCTAGAGTTGGCTTTACTGTTCTATTCCATACACCTAAAGTTAATGCTTGAGCATCTATTTCTGGGCACTTTTCGATAATTCCTGATTGAATCACCGCCTGCTCTACTGTTGTACCTTCTAATACTTCAATAGATAAAGTGGTTGCTGTAGTTGGTAAAGCAAATACGACTTCAACATTAATCATACTCGAGCTCCATAAACTTGCTTAGCACGCTGGGTAAACGCACTTACCATATTTTTTGCTACATCATTAAAAATTTTACCAAAAGCAAGCTCAACTAGTTTACTCGAAAACTCAAACTCTAGTTCTAGCTGTACTTTACATGCTTTGGCATCAAGTTCTTGGAAATGCCAGCGACCTTTTAACATTTTAAACGGACCATCAACAAGGCGCAGCAGCACTGTATCCTCATTAATAAAGGTGTTTTCGGTGGTAAACCACTTTTTTATACCCGCCTTGGATATTTCTAAACTCGCGGTCATGTTATTATCGTGTTGTGAAACAATTTTTGAGTTTGAGCAATTTGGTAAAAACTGCGAATAAGCTTCTACGTCATTAACTAGATCAAACATTTCTTTAGTGCTGTACATAACCAGCGCACTTTTTTCTATTTGTGGCATACTCACTCCCAACTGTGTGGGCGAATTTTAGCAAGCTTTGTGCGTTTCCCCAAATTTTCATACTGCTTAAATTAAACCTTAACTTTTTAAAAGCATTATTAAAAAAATCGATGTAAAACATCTCACATTACGTATATTATAGGGCACTATGGCTAAGAAAAATTCATCAAAATCGAACAGTAATACCATCGCGCTAAACAAAAAAGCGCGACATGAGTATTTTTTACACGATAAGTTTGAAGCAGGTGTCGAACTACAAGGCTGGGAAGTAAAAAGTATCCGAGCTGGTAAAGTAAACATCACCGAAACTTATATTCACCTTAAAAATGGCGAAGCATTTTTACTTGGCGCGCAAATTCAGCCTCTTAATAGTGCATCAACCCATGTTATTTGCGATCCAATGCGTTATCGCAAACTATTATTAAGCAGACGTGAGCTAGACCGCTTACTCGGTGCTACCGAACGTGATGGTTATTCATTAATAGCCACTGCGATGTACTGGAAAAAATGCTGGGTAAAACTGGAGTTTTATTTAGCAAAAGGTAAAAAGCTGCATGACAAGCGCGACGACGGGAAAAATAAAGATTGGTCTCGCGAAAAAGAACGCTTAATGAAACACAAAGTATAACCTCAACGCCTAACTCTGTTAGGCGTTTTTATTTACTCGATTCAATTTATCGCAAGTAAAATAAATTATTACAAAAAATATTAAAACCTAATTACTATCCATTTAACTCAACTCTCGAGCAAATATAATTAGATACAACTCCCCAAAACGTTAAGCTTATTAGTATCAAATAATTTTTTCAGATTAAAATATCAACAAAACCATTCCAAAACCCATACTAAAATCACAAAAAAGCGCAATTGACAACACTTAAGTTACATGATATTAATGTACCTGTTTTAAAAAAACAATATTAATAACATATCAACAAGGATTTAAGGATGAAGCAATCAACCGTATTTACACCCAGTATTATTGTGGGTGCAACACTCGCACTATCAGCTGGCTTTACAACAACCTCATATGCTGCAGATGAAGTAAAGAAAGTAGAACGCATTGAAGTAACAGGTTCACGCATCAAGCGATCAGATATAGAAGGTCCCTCTCCGGTGCAATCTATAGGTCGAGTTGATATTGAAAACATGGGTTACGACAATTTACAGCAACTTCTTGAAAGAATGCCTGTTGCAGGTAATGGTACTTTTTCTACCCGTGGTAATAACCAAGACTCAACAGCAAATGGATCTGCTGCCGTTAGTTTACGTGGCTTAGGAGCCGACGCTACACTTGTACTAATTAATGGTCGTCGTGTATCAATTAGTGCCTTTGCTGAAGGTATCACTAATTCATTTGTAGATATAAACAGCATTCCAATATCTGCTATTGAGAGAATTGATATACTAAAAGATGGCGCATCTGCTATTTATGGCTCAGATGCTGTAGCGGGTGTAGTTAACGTTATTTTAAAGAAAGATATTGATGGTGTTGAGATTAATTTAGGCTACGGCGGTACCGACGGTCCAAATTATGAAGAAACAACAGCTAGCCTTGTTTGGGGTACTACAAGCGAAAAAAGTAGTGCATCAGTTATTATTGATTACTTTAAAAACACCTCTCTTTCTTCTGATGAAATGGGTCGTTTAGGCACTGCAAACCAAGAACCTTATGGCGGTGGAGATTTCCGCTCTTCTCGTGGTTTCCCTGGATACTTTTATGTCGATGGCGTAAAAACAATTGACCCTTCATGCCCTGCTGAAAATGCAACTTCAGGGGGGAGTTGTTTATTTGATTACGGCTCTTATGGCTACATTGCTCCTGCGTCGGAGCGTGTAGGTGCAATTTCACAATTTGAATATCGTTTTGATGCTGGTATAACTGGCTTTTTAGAAATAGCAGTACAGCATAATAGTTCTATAGCGGCAGGTGCACCAACCCCCCTTGATGAAGATGCGGGATTAACAGTACCTGCAAGCCATCCTAATAATCCATATGGTGAAGATATTCAAATTGGTCGTTACCGTACTGTAGATGCCGGTGCACGACAATGGGATATTGAATCGGATACTCTTCGTTTTGTTGCTGGTTTAAAAGGCGAAATTAACGATTGGAGCTGGGAAACAGCGGTACAAAAAGGTCGAAGTAAATCGCTGCAAACTGGCGACAGAACCCAAGGTTGGGTACGCACTGACTTTTTACAGCAAGAAATTGATGCTGGAAATTACAACCCATTTGGCGGCACTTATAACGATGCGGCAGTTATCGATAGAATAACAACCAGTTTAGTGCGACGCGGCGAATCACATATGACATCGTTTGATGCAAATATTACCGGCGAAGCATTTAGCTTTGGTGATGATGTAATCATGATGGCGGCAGGTATAGAATACCGAGAAGAGGATGTAAACGATATTCCTGATGATCAATTTCAACGTGGCTTAATTTTTGGTACTGAATCGGTATCTGCCTCTGCTGAGCGCGAGCAATATGCTGCCTATGTTGAGTTTTCAATTCCGCTTGCTGAGAACCTTGAGCTACAACTTGCTGGTCGTTTCGATGATTACAGTGACTTTGGAACTACAACAAACCCAAAAGTAGCAGTACGCTGGGCACCATCAGAAGAAGTTACTGTGCGTGGTTCTTGGGCACAAGGTTTTAGAGCACCTTCATTAGCGCAAATAGGCTTAGGACCATCTCAAAAAAGCCAATTTTTTGTGGATACGCAGCGCTGTGAACAAACTGGGCTAGATTGCCAAGCACTTGATTACAACATTGAGTTTTCAGGTAACCCAGACTTGGAAGCCGAAGAATCTGAATCATGGAACGTAGGAGCAATATGGGCGCCTACAGCTGAGTTTGGCTTAAGTGTTGATGTATGGAGTATTACTCAAGATAATAAGATTGACGAAGAAGAATTTGGTCCTATATACGCTGCAGAGTGTGGTGATCAAAATAGTACTATTTGTGTTCGTTTAGCACCAACAGGTGGTTTAAGCTTAGGTACAATCCAAAAAGTACACAGCACCTTTAAAAACTTATCGTCGCAAGAAGTTTCCGGCGTTGACGTGTCTGCAAATTATAATCACTCTTTAGATGACTTAGGTTTACTTAAATTTAATTTAGAGTGGGCATACCAAAACAAGTTTGAAAAAGATGGACGTGATTATACTGGGGAATATGGTTACCCAGAACATCGCTTCATTTTCTCAACTAATTGGGAAGTTGGTCAATTTAACACAAACCTAAATATTAGTTATGTGGGTGAATTTGAAGATACACCTGATATTAACTTTGACGGTACTTTAGATTTTGATAGTAATACATCGCGTATGGTTGACTCACAAACACTCGTCGATTTACAAACGGCTTATCGAGTGACTGAATCAATTAAATTATCATTAGGTGTTAATAACTTATTTGATGAAGAGCCGCCATTTGCCATTGGCGATGGTGATGGTGATTTATATGGTTATGTATCAGGTGTACATAATCCACGTGGTCGTTACCTTTATACAAAAGTAAGATTTACGTTCTAATATAAAATGCATAAAAAAACCGCCAATTGGCGGTTTTATTTAAACAAAGGACCTAAATTATAGGTCGCCTTCGTTTTCAGATAAGAATTTAGCAACACCTTCAGGGCTTGCATCCATACCTTTTTTACCTTCAGTCCAACCAGCTGGACACACTTCACCGTTTTCAGTGTGAAATGCTAGTGCATCAACCATACGTAGCATTTCATCAATGTTACGACCAAGTGGTAAATCGTTCACTACTTGATGACGTACGTTACCTTCTTCATCAATTAAGAAAGAACCACGAAATGCAACACCAGCATCTGGATGTTCAACGTCGTATGCTTTACAAATTTCGTGTTTAACGTCTGCAACTAGTGCGTATTGAACTTTACCAATACCGCCATCTGCTATAGCAGTGTTACGCCATGCGTTATGTGAGAATTGTGAATCGATAGAAACACCAATTACTTCTACGCCACGCTTTTTAAAATCTTCAAAACGCTTATCAAATGCAATAAGTTCAGAAGGACATACAAACGTGAAATCTAGTGGGTAAAAGAAGATAACTGCTTTTTTACCTTTAATTGTTTCATGAAGGTTATAGCTATCTACAATTTCACCGTTACCAAGAACAGCTGCAGCGGTAAAGTCTGGTGCCTGGCGGCCTACTAATACACCCATTTTATTCTCCAAATATTTTGAGTTTGTTATCAATTGCTTTCGCAATGCTGATAGTTATATGGGCGCTAAAAGTTAAAAACCAATAGCACCGACATATAATTAACTGGCATTCTAGAGTTATTAACTAGAAAAGGACAATCGGATTTAGCGATGTGACTAATCGAAAATACCGAACGCTTATAAATAACGAATTTAGGTTATAAAAAAATCTGCATTAGCAGGCTTTTAAATATAGGTTTAATCCATAATATCAGAGGGCATGTCACCTCTAATTTTCTGCCAGATTTCACCGGTTTGATGACCATATTTACGCATCATAGAAATAGCACCATCGTGCTCTTTATTCTCAGCTAATACGGTTAAATCTTTATAAAACTGACGTGCAAGTTCGCGAGTACCTGCATCTGAGAAATAATGGCATCCGATTTTAGAATAAAAGCCTCTAAAACCATTTAAAATTAATACATATATACGGTTATTACCGGCAACAGCTAGTTCATGATGTACTTTATAGTCGTAATCAGAAAACGCTTGAGCGGTATCTTCTAGCTCATGGCTTTGCGATAAAATTTCAATTACACGCTCTGGATTCAACTTAATTGCAGCACGAGTATAAATAGCACTGATATTTGTTCTTGCTGATAATAACTGATCTGTCAGCTCTGGCATTTTATCTTCATCAAGACGTGCTAACGTTTCAAGAATATTTAAGCCTGACGTTTCCCAAAAGTTATTAACTTTAGTTGGTTTACCGTGTTGAATAGTCAGCCAGCCATCACGCGCTAAACGTTGTAATACTTCACGTAAAGTTGTTCTTGTTACACCAATTAACTCCGAGAGTTCCCGTTCTGCCGGTAGAATTGAACCTGGTGGAAAATCGCCGTTCCAAATAGATTCAACTATATATTCTTCAGCAAATCCTGCTGGGCTTTTCGCTTTAAAAATTCTCATTCAATTCCCACTCGAATTAATCTACAACTCATTGTTTACACGAATAACTGACTGATTGTACCAGACGATGCATAACTAACAAGTTAAAGTAAGGTATATTAGTTAAAGCAAATGAACCACTATTTACAATAAATTAATAATTTAAATTAAATCACACCTTTAAATTATATCCGATAGACACATTCACATTGGGTACATTGTTACCATTGACCTTTTTCCTTTCACTTCACTCAAGCTGGGTTTATTTAACAAGCCCGATTTATATATATAAGTGCTATTTAAAGTATCACTCTGTCACTTCTGAGATAATGATTAATAATCATTATTCCTACTTAAAAAACGACTAAAGTCGCTTTTTTTTCGTTTCCCTTGTGGCTTACTTTATCCTAAGTCATAATCTAACCTCTTATTTGACTGCGGATTTTTTATGAACTGGCTTGCACAACTACCTACGCAACGTACTCCTTGGCTTTTATTTACTGCTATCGTATTTTTGCTTGAAGTAACGGCACTCTTTTTTCAATATAAAATGGGGCTTGCTCCATGCATTATGTGTATCTATCAACGTACAGCTGTACTTGGTTTACTTGGTGCAGGTGTTATTGGCTCAGCTAAACCACAGAGTAAAATAGCAAGAGTGATCGCTTATTTAGTATGGGGAATATCAAGTGGTTGGGGGTACTTAATCTCACGAGAACATATTGATATGCAAACAACAACAGATCCTTTTGCGTTCAGTTGTGAATTTGAACCAAACTTTCCTTCTTTTATGCCATTACACGAATGGATCCCTAGCTTTTTTCAAGCGACGGGTGATTGTGCGAATATTGATTGGCAGTTTGTAGGTTTAAGCATGCCTGCATGGATGGAGATTATATTTGCTTTATTTTCAGTTGTATTAGCCCTACTCATTATTAACCGTTTAATTACGAAGAAGTCGATTTAATATGTTTACTTTTTTTTCTAGCCAACTAGATGAGCTAAAGCATTTAAAAATACGCGAAAGACAAGCCGTTATTGCGCTGTCACTAAGCATGATATCTCCTACCGAGCGCGTGTTATTACGTATAATAAAGCTTGTATTATTAAGTCCGCTATTTCTAATATTTACCTTATTTAAAGGCTGGATAGTTATCCCATTTTTAATACTGGGTGGGTTATGTTATCCACTATTAACAACACCAATTGAAATTAACTTTGCTAAAAAAAACCTGGCTGAAGCATTAAAACAATTTGAACAGGGCGCTTAGCGCCCCTACTCATCTACAATTTTATTTTTCCTTCAAGCTTAGTCATTAGTTTTTTACCAACCCCCTTCACTTGAGCTAAATCACCTACATTGGTAAATTCACCATTTTCTTCTCTGTAATCAATAATTGCTTGCGCCTTTTTTTTACCGATACCTGGAAGCTTAGCCAGCATATTTAAATCTGCGTTATTAATACTTACAGGTTCAAATTGAGGCATTTCTTGGAGAACTTCTGATGACTGTGCAAACGTGACTGTTGCAGGAAATAAACATAACAAACTAACAAATAATAAGCTTTTAAAAATCTTCATTGTGGTTTCCTTATTGTTCTTATCGAACGTTCATTATTTTGCTCAGGAGACATTCAATAAATAAGGAGCTACAAACTCATCACTTAAAGTGTACCTAAACGCATTATCACTAATTTCCGAAATGGTAAAAATGCAGCGGGTACAGCAAGTGATTGCTTAACTAAAGTAAAGTTAGTGTTTTTTGTCAAATTTAAGACACCTAAAAATTAATAAGAGAGACTTGCAAATTACACCACAAACCATTACTGTACATAAAAACAGTAATCTAATGGTTTTCATAAACCACATTGCCACGCAAGCTTGCAGGAGAAATAATGGCTGTTGTTGTTAAATATGTTGTAGAACGAAACGGAGTCGAGCGCATGACGTTTACTACTAAAAAAGAAGCTGATGCCTATGACAAAATGCTCGATATTGCTGAGTCACTTGAGCTAATGTTAGAAAAAGTAGATGTGCCATTAAGCGAGCAACAAATAGAGTCACTTGCTTTAGAAATAGCTAAGAGTAAAGAAGACTTTATGACTATATTGAAAGGTGGCAAAGATCCGGTTGTTACCAAAGCCCCAGCTAAAAATAAAAAAGCAGACAACGTTTCAGCTGCCCAAGATAACGATGAGAAAAAAGTAAGCTAAACCGTGTATTAAAATATTAATAAAAAAGGGAGCAACTAAGTTGCTCCCTTTTTTATTGCTTATAACTCATCAAAAAGAAAAGTCATAACGCGCTACTTAAAGCTCTTTTTCTACTTCATCAAATAAAGTGGTAATATTTTCCTCAGGTGCTTTTGTCGCTAAACTAACGGCTACAATTGCAATACTTGATAAAATAAAGCCTGGTACTATTTCATACATAAAGCTACTTAAGCTTTCACCGTTAATAGTAAACGGACCATAAATCCAAATAAGTACTGTAAACGCACCTACTAACATACCAGATAAGGCGCCAGCAAAATTCATACGTTTCCAATAAAGGCTAAACAGCACCAATGGACCGAATGCAGCACCAAAGCCTGCCCATGCATTACTTACTAGGTCTAAGATAGAGCTATTTCTATCGTACGCTAAATAAATTGCAAACAGGGCAACAAATGCAACGCTAATTCGACCAACAGTAACTAATTCAAAGTCGCTAGCATCTTTACGTAAAAATGTTTTATATAGATCTTCAGTCAATGAACTTGAACTTACTAGCAATTGCGATGAGATAGTACTCATAATAGCAGCCAAAATTGCAGCTAATAAAAAGCCAGCAATAAGTGGGTGAAACAATAATTCAGAAAGAATTAAGAAAATCGTTTCAGGATCTTCAACTACAATATTGTTTTCATAAGTATAAGCAGCACCAAATATACCAGTACCAACAGCACCAAGTGCAGCAACAATCATCCATGTCATACCAATACGGCGAGCTTTAGGCATATCCTTAACACTACGTACCGACATAAAACGAACAATGATATGTGGTTGCCCAAAATAACCTAAGCCCCATGCCATTGCAGAAATAATACCTAATGCAGAGCCTGCTCCAATCCAGTTGAGCATATCTGGATTTACACTATGTAGAGTAGATTCCAGGGGTTGCTCAAGTAAAGAGTATGCAACGGTAGGCACTAGAATTAGTGCAATAAACATAATACAACCTTGCACGAAGTCAGTTAAGCTAACCGCTAAAAAACCACCAAACAAAGTATATAAAACAACTACACCTGTTGTAATGTATAAACCCAGTTCATAACTTAGACCAAATGAGCTTTCAAACAATTTTCCGCCGGCTACAACACCTGATGACGTGTAAAGAGTAAAGAAAACTATAATCACAACAGCAGATACAACACGTAATAAGTTTGACTTATCATTGAAGCGATTTGAGAAATAATCTGGGATTGTTATAGAGTCATTCGCTTTTTCAGTATAGACACGTAATCTAGGTGCAACTAATAGATAATTTAACCAAGCACCAATCACTAAACCAATTGCTATCCATACACTACTAAAACCGGTAACAAACATTGCACCTGGCAAGCCCATTAGAATCCAACCACTCATGTCTGATGCACCAGCTGAAAGAGCTGCTACACTTGGTGATAAGTTTCGCCCACCTAACATATAACCTGAGACGTCACTTGTAGATTGCTTATATGCATATAGTCCTATACCAAGCATCACTACAAAGTATAACGCCAGTGAAATAATCATTCCTGTTTCCAAATTAGCCTCCGCATAATTATTAATAACAGGCTCTTGATCCGAATATTGACTCTTAAAATATTATAATAAAGACACTATTAGGATAAAAACCATTCTCGAAGACTATATCATGCTTAATATGGAAATCTCCAACTTGTTACTTTTTCTTGATTCAAAAACACCCATCTTGAATGTTTTTAGAACAAAATGGTAAGAAAAACTAAAAAAATAAATAAACCCTTTAATTTGTAATGATTATTTATTGAAAGTATCAATATACATAATGCTATTTTGAATGTTTTCCAATATATTATTACAATTGTTACTGATTTTAACCATACGGAATTGTTTATGTATTTTTATGCCGCACGCCAACCAATTTTAAATCGCGATAAAGAACTAATTGGTTATGAACTTTTGTTTCGTGATGGCGTAGATAACGTGTTCCCCGATATAGACGGAGACGAAGCAACAACGCGTTTAATTGAAGGTAGCCAGTTTAATTTTGGACTAGAAGATTTAACAGATAATAAACCTGCGTATATAAACTTCACTTTAGAGACCCTACTAAAGGGTTACCCAACTTTGTTGGGTAAAGACACCATTGTTGTTGAAATACTTGAAACAATTCAACCAGGTAAGCGTCTGTTAGCTATTGTTAAAGACTTAAAAGATAAAGGTTATACGATAGCTTTAGATGATTACATTCATCAGCCAGTTTGGCGTCACTTTTACCCGTTCGTAGATATTATTAAAATCGATTTTTTAGCATGTGACACCGATACTATTAAAAGTGTTATTAATGATTTAAAAGCGCATCCGCATATTAAATTACTTGCTGAAAAAGTAGAAACGTATGAAATGTATAGCTTGGCATTAGATCTCGGTTTTGATTATTTCCAAGGTTTTTTCTTTTCAAAGCCAGAAATGGTGCAAAGTAAGGCATTACCGCCATCAGAAATGGCATTAGCTGAATTACTTTATGAAACTTCAAGCGTTGAAATAGATCTGAAAAAGATCACAGATGTATTCGAGCGCGATGTAAATTTATCATACAAACTATTGCGTTACTCAAACTCAGCTGCATTTGCTCGACGTGCTGAAATTAGTACTATTAAGCAAGCGCTTATTGTACTTGGTGAGAATGAAATTAAAAAATTACTCTCTTTGTTATTTGCAGCACAAGTATCTGCAGATAAGCCAGTAGAGCTCATCAGATTATCACTTACTCGTGCTCGTTTTGGTGAATTACTCGCTATATCGCATGGTAAATTTAAAGATACTGGCATGGCGTTTTTAACCGGCATGATGTCGCTAATGGATGCTATTTTAGATGAAAGCATGGAAAGC
Organism: Pseudoalteromonas sp. TB64; assembly: GCF_000498095.1. Classification (GTDB taxonomy): domain Bacteria; phylum Pseudomonadota; class Gammaproteobacteria; order Enterobacterales; family Alteromonadaceae; genus Pseudoalteromonas. Next base: position 1,849 of record NZ_AUTQ01000195.1, on the reverse strand, counting down.
GTAATGAAAAAGCTACCGCTCTCTAGCGAAATAAAAATGGCACTACTTAAAGATGAAGGCTTACTCGCTAAATATTTAAATTTAGTTAAATACTACGAACAAGCAAACTGGTCTGCTGCAAACGAAATAACCAAAGAGCTTAACCTAGGGGATAAAGTACCTGATGCTTATCATGAAGCTCTAGGCTGGGTTAATGAGCAAATGCAGTTAATGGTTAGAGAATAAACGACTAAAAATGAAAAATGCCAGCAGTTGCTGGCATTTTTTTTGCTAAATTTAATTATAAACTTTCTAAAAAGTCTTCATCAAAATCTGCAGGCTCTTCTTTAATTGGCGGGTTACCATCATACAGCTCGTATATTTGACGCTGAAAGTAGATATCTTTTACAAATAAATATGGGTCAAGTGAATCATTTAATAGCCCTTCTTGAGGTATTAATGATGCACGAGCTTCTACCGCTTTTAAAACAAATACTAAAATAGTTTGTGGTGTAGTAAGCGCTATATCAGGCAGTACAAATCCATCAACTACATCGCCGGTTAAGTTACGTGCTGTACTTGGTCCCATGGCTGGGAGCATCAAATAAGCGCCGTCCCCCACGCCCCATACACCTAACGTTTGTCCAAAGTCTTCATCTACAACTTCAAGACCTAATGAACTTGCAACATCAAAAAGACCAAAAATACCAACAGTAGAGTTAACTAAAAAGCGGGCAAAGCTAACACTTGCATTACCTGCTTTACCTTGTAAACCCGCATTTATCATATCTACTGGAGCAGTAATATTATCGGTAAAATGTACAACACTTCGTCGAACAGGTGCTGGAGTTACTGTTATATAACCGACTGCGGCTGGACGTAGTATATATGCATCCAATACATCCATATTAAAGTCGTATAACGGACGATTAATACTTTGCAGTGGATCCCTTTCGTCTACTTTGCTTTGAGGTACTTGAGCACAACCGGCTAGCACCAATAAGCATAAAAAAGTAAAACTATGTTTTAACATATAAAGTCCTTAAGGTATTAATGTATCAATTTGAAGTTTGTAGTCACTTACACTTTCACGTTTTAATGATTTTGAATGACCTTCTAGCTCACCAGAACTTGGCATAACAGAATCATCTATAGAAATACGCGCCGATATAACAATATTTTCTGCACTAGATAAGTTAAGCCCTGCAACCATTGCACTACTATCATTTAACTCAACAGTAATAGGAAATGAATATTTAGCTAACTTAACTGCAGCCAACGGCATTGGTGAACCACTTGCTGCTTTTGCAAATATAAACAAAATACCGTCTTTTGGTTGTTTATCAACAAGCTCTTTTGCAATGTCGACTGTAACTGCAATAGCACCCGTATGATTTGTAACTGGCATAACAGAGCCTTCCGTTTGCATTTGCTGCTCAATATCAGTAATACGCTCGGAGATCATGCTATAACGAGAATCACTTTTTTCCATACTCGCAAGTAAAACTTCAAATGCAGCTTTGGCTTGAGGCCAATCTTTACGTTCATAAGCAATTAGTGCTAATAACGAAATTGCATCTAAATTGGTAGGCTCAACTTTTAATACTTTTGAAAGCATACCTGCCGCACGGGTCATATTAGCTTCGCTGCCTTCTAGTAATAAAACTTGGCTATAACTAATAAGTACCTGCATATTATCAGGGTTCATACGCAGTGCTTTATCAAATGACTGCTGCGCCATGTCAAATTCATTAAGCGACATAGCAACTCGACCCAGTAGCATCCAAGCAACTTCATCATCGCCTGAGCGGCTAAGTTTTGTACGAAGCGCCAGTGCAAAAGCCTGCAGTTCATTTTGGCTAAGCGGCTC
>NZ_AUTQ01000194.1 GCF_000498095.1 Pseudoalteromonas sp. TB64 | reverse complement strand
AGTAGTTCGCTCCTCGCTAGGCGTTGGCGTTTCCCGTCTCAGTGGGGTCGCATTATAGGGATAAACGAGTGAGGGTCAATACTTTATTTCAGCTTTTTGACAATTAAATGAATTTAGTATGAAAGCTATACAAATAAAGGTCTGCACAGGGTTTTATGCTCAAAAATCAGGCTGCATTTACAACAATAGCTGTGTAAAGCACTATCTCTGACTCATAACTTAATAACACTGTTATATATACAATATAAACAACAAGTACAGTTGTGCTTATTTTTAGACATTTACCTATAACAGGATTAAAAGTATTAAGCTTTTGATAGAAGCCTTTTAAGCTCACCAAACCCATACCAGCTATATACCTTTATCGTATTATTATAGAAGGAGTAAAATACTGTGTTCACTATATATAGTATTAGATACATTTTTTAATCTGTTGTGACAAAAAGCTATGAACTCAATTTATATTTAAAGAACGCTAAAAAGACAGTAAAACGATAATAGCTTTAGAGGTCTCGCCTATTACAACATTTGATAACTACATTCTGATAATAACGAATATGAAGGTTTTAATTAAAATTCACTTAAACGTGAAAATATTTTAAATGGATGGTGTCCGCGAGTAAATGCAGTTGAGTTTGCCGCACTCAAATTTTTGACATAAAAAAACCCCGACCAATTTGGTCGGGGTTATAAAAAGTGGTACCAGCGGCCGGACTCGAACCGGCACTCCTTTCGGAAGGGGATTTTGAATCCCCCATGTCTACCAATTTCATCACGCTGGCGTCATTTTTCTTTGACCTTCTAAACACGAGAAGATAAAGAAAAACCACTTTAGAGCTAAAGCTTATTAATGTGCCTTCGTCTCTATGCTAAGCATTATACAAACAATAAAGGTAGCAGCAAGCGTTTTATAGTATAAGTGTGATCAACCGCTTAACAATTAAGCAACCATTAACATTTTCAGGCAACTCATATATCTACACTTTGTTGAGACAGCATAGATCCTAGTATTTATTAACCTATTTGATAAACTAACGTACATATTAATAATGAGAGTATATTTATGTCTGGTGAGTTTCCACGAGCTGGTTTTTGGCGCCGATTTGCGTCGTTAATTTACGATGCATTAGTTGTAATTTCTTTATCTATGCTAACCGCCATACTCTATTTTGCGGTTATTCAAGCATTAACTTCTTTAGGTGTTATTGCCCAAACAGAAGACCCTGCTGCTTTGATACAAGATTCACCTTTATTGTATGGGATTAGAAGTGCATTATTTGTCGGTATAAACATTTTCTTTTTTACTTACTTTTGGACTAAAAGTGGGCAAACCATCGGAATGCGCGCATGGCGTTTAAAAGTACAAACCAAAAATGGTGACCTTATTAGTTGGTCGCAATCTATTATTCGTTGTTTAAGCGCATTACTTGGATTGGGTAATTTATTATTAATTATTGATTTTAAAAACAGAAAAGCGCTGCAGGATTACATCTCTAAAACAGAAGTTATTGCGTTAACTAAAGAAGAAAACAAGCGTATATATCGTGAGCTAGATTAGAGTTAAGCAACCTAAGTACTATGAGCGAAGCTTGAATAGATCACTAATAACAAAAAAGCGTGACCATTGGTCACGCTTTTTTGTTTTATCTTGTAAGTTATTATCTAAACTATCTTAAAAGCATTAAACCCGCTTATTCATTAAGTAAGTTGCAAAACCTATAAATATAATACTTGGTAATACCGCCCCAACAAATGCAGGAATTTGATAAACCATTACAACAGGACCAAATATCTCGTTTGTTAAATGAAAGACGATGCCTGTCACTACGCCCATTATTATACGTGCCCCCATAGTTACAGTACGAAGGGGACCAAATATAAATGATAATGCGACTAATAACATGACTGCAACAGATATTGGCTGCATGACCTTGCGCCAAAGGGCTAGTTCATAAGTACTCGTATCTTGCTCATTTTGCTGTAAATAACTTAAGTATGACCATAAACCAGTAAACGATAACGACTCAGGTTTTACCGATACAACACCGAGCTTTTCAGCAGTGAGTTGTGAAGTATAAAATTCCTCAGCTACCTGCTCAGTCGAAGTTTTTTCATCTGTAATTATTACCTTGTTTACATTACGCAGTAACCAACCATCTTTACGACTTACAGCTTCTTTAGCTTTGGTTATTTGCGTTAAATCTAACGATTTATCAAAATGATACATATGCACACCATGCAGCATACCGTTTTGATCAACATCTTCTATATTAATAAAGTTGTTGCCATCTTTAGCCCATACACCTTTTTGTGCATTATAAACATCGCCGCCGTGTATTGCTTGATTACGCATTTCTTTTGCATGCAGCTGTGCTTCGGGAGCACCCCATTCACCAAGCGCCATCATACAGATAGCCATAAATACAGCGGTTTTCATTACAGATACAATTATTTGAAGACGTGACATACCCGCTGCCTGCATAACCACCAGCTCACTATTTGAAGCAAGTGCCCCTAAGCCGGTTAAGCCTCCGATCAATGCTGCCATAGGGAAAAAAACAACAAGATCGCCAGGTATTGTATACAAAGTGTAGAGCATGGCGGTCATTAAATCGTAACTACCGCGCCCTACCGACTTAAGCTGTTCAATAAATTTAATTAAAGTACTTATACCCACAAGCACCAAAAGTGCAAAGCCTGTCGTTTGTAAAATACTGCGACCCAAATACCAATCAAGCATTTTCATTATGAGCCTACCTCCCGCTTAGTTATTACAGCTTTAAGCCAAGCGCCAAGTGGTCGTCCCTTAATTATTAATAACCCACCAATAAAGAGAGCACTTAAGTGAATCCACCATAAACCAATTGAAGGTGGTATTTTCCCGTCTTCTACTGCAAATTTAGCGGCGTTAAGTAAAATGAAGTAACCTAAATATAGGCTAATCGCAGGTACTAATTTGGCAAATTTACCTTGGCGAGGATTAACCACGCTTAAAGGCACAGCAAGTAATGTAAGTAACGGAATTGAAAGCGGTATGGCTANGCCACTGCGCTATTGACTCTGGTGTATTAATCGCAAGTAGCTGATTGGTAGGTACCGCTTCTAACTTACGTCGCTGATGTTCTATTTCTTGTTCTCGAATTTGTACGCTATAACCATCAAACTCAGTTAAGTTAAGTGCAGGTGTAGTGCCATCTGTTTCGTAACGTTTACCGTCGGTTAGTACTAATTGTTGTTCGCCATTTTGCGCTTCAACAACAACACCTTGCTCTGCATATACTAGGCGCGCAAGGTTATCTTTTTCACTATCGGGTAATTGTGCTACAAACACTTTATTTAGCTCTTTGCCGCCTTTCTCAATATTATGAATAAATACGACCGCTTTTTCATTACCGGTTTCTTGAAAACGCCCTGCTCTGAGTGCAGATAACCCGGCATCCGCTTTAGCTTGTTCTTTTAATTGATATTCTTGCTCACTTGCCCAAGGCGCTAAATACATAGTGAGCGCGGCGGCTAAAAAGGCAAGCCCTGCACTTGATATAAGTGTTACTCGCACAACATACCACTCACTTACCCCACAAGCTTTGAGCACGGTCATTTCGCTGTCGGCATATATACGACTGTAAGCTAAAATAATGCCTAAAAATATGCTCAGCGGTAATATAAGAGAAGCAAGTTGCGGTAACTTAAGCGCTATCATCGATAACACTAATTTAGCCGGAATGCTCCCCTCAGAGGCATCACCTAAAATAACAACTAACTTTTGTGACAAAAATATGGTCATTAAAGTTAAAAATACGGCGACCTGCGATTTTAAAACCTCAGCGGTCAAATAACGGAAAATAAGCAATGCTCGCCCCTGTTAAACATGGAATTTCACTACAATAGTGATAATTGGATAGTTAAATAGCTATTTTATCCAGTTTGATCTGGCAAATAGAGTATTATTATAAGCCATCAAAATTAATTATCCTACCTAAGTGCACGATATAATGTTGCATTAGTAGCCCTTATGCATATAAAGTTCAATTACACAGTAAGAGTCAGAAAAAATCAGCTAAAATGAGTATTATCTCTACATAAGCTGAGCGGGTAAGACTAGAAATTATTTTTTTAGCCCTTATTAATAGCCTAAATGACTCAAAATCAGGAGTGACAATGGAATTTAGCGTAAAAAGTGGTAGCCCAGAAAAACAGCGCAGCGCATGTATTGTGGTTGGTGTTTACGAGCCACGTAGGTTATCCCCCATTGGTGAACAACTCGATAAAATCAGTGACGGTTATATCTCAAATTTACTTCGCCGTGGCGATTTAGAAGGTAAACCTGGTCAAGTTTTATTATTGCATCATGTACCTAATGTATTAAGCGAACGTATATTGCTTGTAGGTTGTGGTAAAGAACGTGAACTTGACGACAAACAATACAAACAAATAATTTCTAAAACAATAAATACCTTAAACGATACAGGCTCGATGGAAGCGGTATGCTTTTTAACAGAGCAACACGTTAAAGGTCGCGATACCTACTGGAAAGTACGCCAAGCAGTAGAAACTACGCAAGATTGTTTATATACATTCAATCAATTAAAAAGTAAGAAAGTAGATCCGCGCCGACCACTTCGTAAAATTGTATTTAACGTATCAACGCGTCGCGAACTGACTATAGGCGAAAGCGCTATTGAGCACGGTTTGGCTATTGCAGCTGGTAGCAAGCTATGTAAAGACGTAGCGAATATGCCACCAAACATTTGTAACCCCGCTTACTTAGGTGAACAAGCACAAGAGCTTGCAACTAATTTTGACAACATTACTGTTGATCTGATTGGCGAAGAACAAATGGCAGAGCTAGGGATGAATTCTTACTTAGCTGTTGGTCGTGGTAGTGTTAACGAATCGGTTATGTCGATTATTAACTATAAAGGCGCAGCCGATGATCAAGCCCCTATTGTACTTGTTGGTAAAGGTTTAACGTTTGATTCAGGCGGTATTTCATTAAAACCAGGCGAAGGCATGGACGAAATGAAATACGACATGGGCGGAGCGGCAGGTGTTATAGGTGCGATGCGTGCACTTGCACAGATGCAATTACCCATTAACGTTATAGGTATTTTAGCTGGTTGTGAAAACATGCCTGGTCCGAATGCTTATCGCCCAGGTGATATTTTAACAACTATGTCGGGGCAAACTGTTGAAGTGTTAAACACCGATGCTGAAGGTCGTTTAGTATTGTGTGATGCGCTAACGTATGTTGAGCGCTTTGACCCAGATACCGTAATTGATGTAGCAACCTTAACAGGTGCATGCATTGTAGCCCTTGGCGCGCATGCCACTGGTTTACTATCAAATCATAATCCACTAGCACACGACTTATTAAAAGCGTCGGAGCAAAGTGGCGATCGTGCATGGCAGTTACCACTGTGGGATGACTATCAAGATCAACTAGATAGCCCATTTGCTGACTTTACTAACTTAGGTGGTCGTTCTGCTGGCACCATTACTGCAGCATGCTTTTTATCTAAGTTTACTAAAAAATATAACTGGGCACATTTAGATGTAGCCGGTACAGCTTGGAGAAGTGGCGCTAAAAAAGGCGCAACCGGTCGACCAGTACCAATGCTTACTCAATATTTATTAAATAGAGCAGGTGTGAGCGAAGCAGCTCAAGATTAAACATTAAATTAAGTTAAACCTGTTTATAAGGCGCCGTTTGGCGCCTTATTTATTTGTGTATTAATTGAAGCAAAACGCGTTATATGGCAAAATCTGCCTCTTAATTTATGTGTATCAACTTAATACACATTCAATGTCATGGGAAGCCCCGATACAATGAACATGAACGCACAATTTTTCGTTCTAAAGCAACAAGATGAATCGTTGGCAAAGCCAGATGATCATTTTGCTTTGGCAGCTCAAATTGCAGCCGATCAGTATCGAAATGGTCAACGTGTATTTATATGTGTAGATAACAACGAAACCGCCTGTGCCATTGATGAAATAATTTGGGCATTCGATCCCGACAGCTTTGTGCCACATAATTTACAAGGCGAAGGTCCTAAAGGTGGCGCACCTGTAGAAATAGGCATAACGCCTCCTGTTGGTAATCGTAAAGTTTTAATAAATTTGGCTAATAACTTGCCGGATTTTATTCGTCGATTTAACCAAGTTTTTGATTTTGTACCCGTAGAACCCGTTGCTAAGCAAGCTGCTCGCGAGCGCTTTAAAAAGCTGCGCCAACTCGGTGCCAATATCACCACGCAAGATATTAATAACTAAAAACACGTTTAGTTAAATAGCTAACCAACTAATTTAAGTACTTATTTAAGGTTCTGTGTAATGGATAAAACCTACAATCCGCAAGATATTGAACAGTCTCTATATCAAGACTGGGAACAAAAAGGCTACTTTAAGCCATCTGGTAAAGGCGTACCATATTCAATTATGATCCCGCCGCCAAATGTCACTGGTAGCTTACACATGGGCCACGCCTTCCAAGATACAATAATGGATACCCTAACGCGTTTTAAACGTATGCAAGGTAACAACACATTATGGCAAGTAGGTACTGACCATGCAGGTATTGCAACGCAAATGTTGGTTGAGCGTAAGCTTCATGCCGAAGAAGGTAAAACACGCCACGATTTAGGTCGCGAAGATTTTATTAATAAAATCTGGGAATGGAAAAAAGAATCGGGCGGAACTATTACCAAGCAGCTTCGTCGCCTTGGCGCATCGGTTGATTGGGATCGTGAACGTTTTACAATGGACGATGGCTTATCTGAAGCCGTTAAAGAAGTGTTTGTACGCCTTCATAAAGAAAACCTAATTTACCGTGGTAAACGCCTAGTAAACTGGGATCCTAAATTACACACGGCTATTTCTGATCTTGAAGTTGAAAACAAAGACAAAAAAGGCCACATGTGGAACTTACGTTACCCACTAGCTGATGGCGTTACAACACAAGACGGAAAAGACTACATTGTAGTAGCTACAACCCGTCCAGAAACCATGCTTGGCGACTCGGGTGTTGCAGTAAACCCAGATGACGAACGCTACATAGATTTAATTGGTAAAGAGATTTTATTACCAATCGTTAATCGTCGTATTAAAATTGTTGCTGATGAACATGCCGATAAAGATAAAGGTACGGGTTGTGTAAAAATAACCCCAGCGCACGACTTTAACGATAACGAAGTTGGTAAACGTCATCAAATGCCAATGATCAACATTTTCGATAAAGATGCAGCTATTCTAACCCAAGGTGAAACATACACCTTTGATGGTAAAGAAATTGAGTTTGATGCGCCAATTCCTGAGCGCCTACATGGGCTTGATCGTTTTGCAGCGCGTAAAGCGATTGTGGCAGAATTTGAAGAACTAGGCTTACTAGAAAAAATTGAAGATCATGGTTTAACCGTACCTTACGGTGACCGCTCTGGTGTTGTAATTGAGCCACTACTTACCGATCAATGGTATGTACGTGTTGCACCACTTGCTGAACCGGCAAAAGACGCTGTTAAAAACGGCGATATTCAATTTGTACCTAAGCAATACGAAAACATGTACTTCTCGTGGATGAACGACGTACAAGATTGGTGTATTTCACGCCAGCTTTGGTGGGGTCATCGTATTCCAGCTTGGTACGACAGTGAAGGCAACGTATTTGTTGGTCGCGACGAAGCTGAAGTACGCCGTGAAAACAACATTGCAGACAGCGTAACGCTAAGCCAAGACGAAGACGTACTTGATACATGGTTCTCATCAGCGCTTTGGACGTTCTCTACACAGGGTTGGCCAGAAAATACCGATGATTTAAAAACCTTCCACCCGTCTGATGTACTGGTAACTGGTTTTGATATTATTTTCTTCTGGGTTGCGCGCATGATTATGATGACGCTGCACTTTGTAAAAGACGAAAATGGCAAACCACAAGTTCCGTTTAAAACCGTGTATGTAACTGGCTTAATACGTGACGACAATGGCGATAAAATGTCTAAGTCAAAAGGTAACGTACTTGACCCACTAGATATGATTGACGGCATTGAACTTGAAGACCTAGTACAAAAACGTACTGGTAACATGATGCAGCCAAAACTTGCCGCTAAAATCGAAAAAGATACGCGTAAAGTATTTGCAGGCGGTATTGAAGCACACGGCACCGATGCCCTTCGCTTTACCCTTGCTGCAATGGCATCTACCGGTCGTGATATTAACTGGGATATGAACCGCCTTGAAGGTTACCGTAACTTCTGTAACAAATTATGGAACGCGAGCCGTTACGTATTAATGAATACAGAAGAGCAAGACTGTGGTTTTGCAAATGGCGCTCAAACAGAGCTTTCATTAGCTGATCGCTGGATTTTAGGTCAATACGAAGCTACCGTTAAAACCTATACTGAACACCTAGATAACTACCGCTTTGACTTAGCTGCTAACACGCTTTACGAATTCACTTGGAACCAGTTTTGTGATTGGTACTTAGAGCTAACTAAGCCGGTATTATTTAAAGGCAATGAAGCGCAGCAACGTGGTACACGTAATACACTTATTACCGTACTTGAAAGCTTACTGCGTTTAATGCACCCAATGATGCCATACATAACAGAAACTATTTGGCAACGTGTTGCACCACTTGCAGGCATTGAAACAGCAAATACCAGTATTATGGTTCAGCCGTTCCCAGTATATAATGCAGCAAGCGTTGATGCTAAAGCGATGGACGATTTAGAGTGGGTTAAACAATTCATTTTAGCGATTCGTAATATTCGTGGTGAAATGGATATTAGTCCAAGTAAGCCACTTAATGTATTACTTGCAAATGCATCGAGCGACGACGTGCGCCGCATTGAAGAAAACAAATCATTTTTAGCATCACTTGCAAAAATTGAAGAGTTTACAATGCTTGAAAACAAAGATGACGCACCTGCATGTGCAACGTCTTATGTTGGCAACCTTGAAATTATGATCCCAATGGCAGGCTTAATTGATGTAGAAGCCGAGCTTTCGCGTATTAATAAGCAGCTCGAAAAAGCCGAAAAAGGCCTAGCACAAGTGCAAAACAAACTCGCTAACGAAAAGTTTGTAAACAACGCACCTGAAGCGGTACTTGCTAAAGAAAATGCAAAACTGGCTGAGTTTAGCGACGCTAAAACTAAGCTACTTGAGCAAAAAACTAAAATAGAAAGTTTATAAGCTTTCATAAAAATGCCTATTAACACTATTTAATAGGTATTAAAAAAGCCGCTCACTTATTAAGTGAGCGGCTTTTTTTATGCCCAGAGACTAAACCCTAAACATCTATACAAATATTAAAATTTGTAGTTGTACTGAGCACCAATTAATACTGCATGACCTTTTGATTCAAAAGACCATTCACTGCCAGAATCATCAGCTTCAGTAAAGTTTTGTGTTTTACCACGAATAATACTCGCACCTAAATCAACGTTAGAGTTTTGATCTATTGTGTAGTTACCACCAAACGAGAACCAAAAACGATCTGTATCTGGAATCGAAATTGATAGGTGTGTTTGTGATACAGGCGACTCATCAAATGCAACACCGGCACGAAGTAATAAATCTTCATTTAGTTGATAGTCAGCACCCACAGAGTAACGGAATGAATCACTGAAGCTTTCATCTTTTTCAAATCCAACAAACTTATCACCAGTTGGTGCTGTTACTTGTGCTTCTAAAGACTCAAAGCTACTCCAGCCAGTCCATAATACACTGTAGTGTAAACCTAATTTGTCGTCTAACTGATGAGAACCAGAAAACTCAGCAATAGCTGGTAAAGTAATTTCTACTGAACCAGGAAGCTCAGCACCACCAGTACCACCAGCGGCGGCTGGTAATCCGTTAGAAAAATCGCCATCAAACGTAATATCAGTTTCTGTACGGTAGTTAAAACCAAAACGGCTATTTTCATCTAACTGATACATTAAACCTACGTTTAAGCCAAAGCCAGTGTCGTCACCTTGAAGGTTTACTGCATCAGTACCAAAATCAAAGCCACTTGCATTTGCACCCACTTTACGAATAACAGTCGCATCAGCATAAATAGCATTTAAGCCTATACCAAAGCTAAATTGCTCAGATACTTTATATGCAACGCTTGCATTAAGGTTTACTGTAAATATTTCTGTCTCACCAGCAATTTGACCAGCTACATAATCATCTTGAAACTCTGTAGATAAACCAAAGTTAGAAAATGCACCAAAGCCAATCGATACTCTGTCGTTGTATGGCATAGTAAAGTAAATTGCAGGAACAATAGCGCTAGGAGCAATACTGTCATCATCTAATGCATTAGGATCAATACCGTTATTAGTGCCTTCACCTTCAATGCTTACATCAGGGATAACACCAATAGCTGCAACGCTTAGTTGCTTTTCTTTAAATAAAGTCATTAGTGCTGGGTTACGAGCAACAACAGACGCGTCGTCTGCAATAGAAGCTTCACCAGCATATGCACGGCCTAAACCCGATGCATTTTGCTCTGATAATTGAAACGCAGCTGCAAAACTGTCAGCTGAAACAAATGCAAGCGAAGCTGCAATAAGAGTTTTAGTAAATTTCATTGTTGTGTCCTCACCAAACGAACTGTTTGGATAACTATGTGTGTTGTTATTAGGGTTTCAAACCTTGTCACACTACCTTAATTTTTTGTAAAAAACTCTATGAATAAGTTAAAAAACAGCAAAAAACATGATTTTTAACGGCATTTTAACAACTAATTAAAACTCATCGGACTAGAAGTGTGCTATTAGAGCATATACTCTAAATGTAATTAGTTATCATTTAGATTGACTTGAAAAATTTAGCAATTTACACTGAGTATAAAATAACAAAGGGAATAAAATAGTGACCATTTCACTCATTGTGGCTGGACTTTTTTTTTGTGGTGCAAGTGTGTTCTGCTTTTACAAGGCTAACTACTGTGCATGTACCCAAGCAGGTCAATGCGATAATCCAGTAAACCATTATTGGCTTGGGGCTATGCTTAGCGCATTAATTTCATTAGCGCTTTGTTGCTTAGCACTGCATGTAGAGCTGGGTACTTTATTATGGTTAACGCTAATGGGAAGTTGTTTTTTAGGTGCGTTTATTTCAGCTAGGCAATATAAGTATAAGCAGTGCAAAAAATCTACGCTAACAAATGCTCCTTCAATAAACGAGATAAGTTAATTTGGTAGTCAAGTGGCTTAACACTCGCTAAAATTTTAAGCTCTTGAGTGTGCTCACTCAAATCGATGTCCTTTGCTGTAATATGATGTTTATGCTTAGCATTATAAAATAGCTTAATTTTAGGCTTAATAGGATTAAGTACATTCCCCTCAAGTACTAACGCTAAACGTTCGTTTGTTAACTTAACAATAGTGCCTACTGGATGAACACCTAAGCATTTTATAAATCGTTGTACTAACTCTCCATCAAATAACTGTTTATTGGCTAATAAATAACGTAATGCATTAATAGGCTCATCGCCCTCTTGATGAGGTCTGTCGGCAGTCATTGCATCATATACATCAACTATTGCCATTATACGTGCCGGACGGCTTAGTTTTTCAGCTTCTATTCCTCGAGGATAACCAGAGCCATCTAATCTTTCATGATGATTCACTATCATATCGAGCATAAGTGGTGTAACGCCCTTTTCACCCTTAACTAAAGCTAAACCTTGTGCTACATGTTTTTTAATTGCCAGCAGTTCATTATTCGTAACTTTAGTTGGTTTTGAGAATATACCTTGAGGTAATTTGGCTTGACCTAAATCATGGAGTAAAGCGCCCATGGCAAGTTCTTGCACAACAGCTTGTTTGTATCCCAAATATTTAGCAAATACAGCGGTAAAAATGGCGCAGTTAATCATATGACGCCAGTTGTAACTGTGTTTATCTTTGATACGAGTAAGAATACTCATAGCATTAGCGTTACGAAAAACAGAACTAACTATTTCATTAGCAATTTCATCAAGCACCTTCATATTGATAGTAAGACCTGATGTTAGATCACCATATAAGGATTGTAATTTTCGGTTATTTTGCTCATAGCTCACACTTGCTTTAGAGAATTCTTGCTCTATAGTTATAATTAATTTAGCTTTTTCAGGCTTTAGCTGACTGTTAGACGTTTTAAGTTTACTTTGCGGTTTATATTTGGCGGGTATTGCAGCATCACCTTTAGCAAAATCAATTAAAAGCTCAAGCACTCCCTCTGCAACTAAACGCTTAATAATAGATTTATCGCGCACTAAGCCACTTGTTTTAATTTTTATGCTGTTGACCCCTTCATGTTGCTTAGTAACGCTATCGACATACATGCCAGGTACAAGCTCTGATATAGGTAAAGTAATAAGCATAAAAGTGAGTTTTTCTACAAAAAATAAATATGTGTATTAAATAACACCTATCAACCCTAAAAGTCTACTTTTTGAGTTAATGGTAATGATAAATAACTAACACCGTAACTTGTAGTTCAATTTAAGTATTGTTGTAACGAGCGTTACTTTCTCTATGAGTAAAACTAAATCTTATTGATATTTAACTAATCATTATAAAAAATCGAACTTAATTAACCTAATTTGAACATAATATTGTTTAACCTCGGTCTAAATAAATATAACAACTAATAGCAGCTTTAAATATTTAAGAGTATTAACGTATATGACAAAACTAAACCAACCTGTATCAAATTTAAGTGTGGCAGCAATAAACACCGCTTCGCCATTAGGTCATATATTAAAAGTAGCAGCTCCGTTGCTCGACAGTTTATTAGGCATAAATAAACTACGTAATATTTACCTCTCTAATAATTTATCGGGTTTACCTAAACAAGAGTTTAGCGAGAAGCTTTTAAATGTATTAGGTATAAATGTAATTGGTGCTCAAGGTGTAACAAGTAAAATACCTCAGGAAGGTCCTTGTATTGTGGTTTGTAATCATCCTTATGGGATGATTGAAGGCGTGATTATTGCCAAGTTATTAACTAATTATCGTAAAGATACAAAAGTAATGGCTAACGTAGGTTTAAAAATATTTAAAGAAATAGAAGAGTATTTTATATTTGCTAATCCACTAAAGCCAAAAGCAGCTATTAATACTTCCGCTATTAAGCAATGCTTTAAACACATAAATAACGATGGTTTACTTGTTGTATTTCCGGCAGGAAGAGTCTCATTTTTTCAATCTGATAAACAGCGCATAACCGATGCTGAATGGAATAGATTAGCAGCTCAACTAGCACTAAAAACACAAGCCCCTTTATTGCCTGTTTTTATTAGTGGCGAAAACAGCCCAGCGTTTCATAATTTAGGACGAATTTATTACCGTTTTAGACTACTCATGTTGGTGCGAGAATTACTTAAAATACAAAAAAGCACTATTAGCTTAAGTGCTGGTAATTTACTAACATCAAAATTATTAGGTAAGTTTGACCAAACTGTCGACGTTAATGACATAGCTCGTTTGCAGTGTTATTTAAATGATGAACGTTACATAACACCTTGGCAAGATGATAACCAATCAACTCAACTTAAAGCAATTATGCCCGATGTTGATAAAACAAAAATGACGAACGAACTATCTAACTTGCCAAGTGAGCAGCATTTAGTCGATTTTAAAAACTACTCTGTTTATTACGGTTATCAACAGCAAATACCTAATTGCGTAGCGGAAATAACTCGCCTTAGAGAAATAACCTTCCGTACATTAAATGAAGGGAGTGGCGAGCCGTGCGATACCGATAAATTTGACGCAACCTATATGCATTTGTTTATTTATGATCATAAAAATGAAGAAATCATTGGGGCTTACAGAATAGGTCAAACTGATTTATTACTAAAAAATAATGACATAAGCGCTTTATATTTGTCGCAAATGTTTAACTTTGAACCCTCTTTTATTAATCAACAACAGCCATGCTTAGAAATGGGTCGCTCATTTATAGTTGAAGAACATCAAGGGAGCTACCATGGGTTGTTATTGTTGTTTAAAGGGATTGGTGTGTATATGGCGCAAAACCCACGTTACCGAACATTATACGGCACGGTTTCACTCAGTAAGCTTTATGATCCTCGCTCTGTAGCAATTATTGACCATACAATGGTAAATAATAAAGATGGCGTAAACGCAAATACACCTTTTGATAATAAGATTCACCCAGAATTTACCGATTTTATTAATAACCGCACATTAAACATAGAGCAAGTATCAACTTTAGTAATGGGGATAGAGACCGATAAAAAAGACCTGCCTATTTTATTAAAGCAATACCATAAGCTAGGCGCTCAATTTCATTGCATGGGAATTGATAGCAACTTTAATCACACTCCAGGGCTACTTTTGAGTGTTCACTTACCTAGCGCTCCGGAAAAGCTATTAAAGCTCTACCTTGGTAATAAAAAAGATAATTACGTAAACTACCCAGAAGCTGCTTATACTCATTCGCTTAATTAAATAGTCTATTTTGAGGTGAAAAGATCTTGACGATAACAAAGTAGAAATTTGTTATTTAGTTGTTCTCGCCAATTGCCCTGTGTTGCTCTATCTCCTGTATTCAGGTAGTCGTATATCAGAGATTTTTAACGCAGTTAGCGTCAGGTTTAATTCTTCAAATTGATTAAGTACTAATCCACTAAAAAGCCGAAGCAATTAATTGCTTCGGCTTTTTAAGTATTCATTTAAGCGCTATTTGATATAAATTACATGACTTATGATGTAGCTGATTTTAGACAATTAACACTACTAATTCGTTGAGATTGCTTATCTAAATAATCAAAGCTAATAGTATTACTTACCTGAATATGGCTAATGCTGACAGTCATAGCATCATCTCGGTGCATATTAACGCCATATTGACCTTGCTTATCTTTACTATAGTGAAATGCTAAAAACTGCTCGCTTACTGGGTGTCTTAAATCAATCATTTTTTTAAATTGTTGTAGTCGTTTTTTAGTTACGACCTCTAATTCAACCCCTGATGACGTAACAATCGGTTCAATTTCGCATTGAGTTAACTGCTTAGCATCCCACCTAATAAAAGTAACATCGTTATTATTTAGTGATAATTTAGCGGGGAAAATACACAACTTAAATGGTGCATATCCCGATAAATCTAAATTTTGTAGTTGCTGTAAAACACTTACATTATTGTTCAATAGTAATGGTATTAAAGCTCCCCGACTGTATTTAACTGCGTCTATATCAAATACACTTTGGTAATCGTTTAATAATGCTAACGTTTGCCCAAAACTCGAAACCCCCAACCATGTACCACCACCTTGCGGATCGGTTGGATAGATTACATTACCATTATGCTTTTTTGGCGGTAATGCCTTTGTTCGCGTTTTTTGTTCATCACGATTAAAAAACAACTCATAACCATCTTCAGTTAAAAAGTAGCTTAAAGTGCACATTTAATTTTGAGTCGCCTTAGTTTGCATTTGTTGATTTTTTTCTCTTAAAAAAGTAGCCGTACTTGGCGCTAAGCCAAAGCTTTGATCGAATTGTGATTTTTGAGCAAATGATATTTGCGAAATCATCGCATAATGATGTACTGCATGACTGCCTACAAAAATAAGCTCTCGTGCTAATGAAGTCGTTACTGTTTGTACATTTTTGCTTTTAATCGAAACTTCAGTTGAAAGTAATAATGGTTCATTAAAATTACTTTCACTGAGCTGTTCAATCCACGATGCTATTTCATCAATTTTACTGATTGCTGCCTTTGGACAACTTTCAATATCACCGCCTCTTAACCTATAATCATAGTCAACACTTTTCATATTAAAGCCAACCAGTAATGATTGATAATGATCGATAATATGGCGCATATGCGAGCCTGCCGAACTAATAAAGTTAGGAGTAACGATTTGCGAATAATCCTCTTTAGTTACACCTTCAAGATAAGCGCGTCCTTGAGCTAGTATTTCTAATTGACTATTTAACATTGAATCGACTTTCCCCATTTACTACTGCAATCGTATATGAATCACATAACGTTGAGTAAAATTTTAATAATTTGTATTGTATGATTTACTAGAAAGCTGTTTTTATAATTAACTTTCAAAATTTATCAGGAAAATGCATTTTATTGATTTTCTATTTAATAAATTAGGAATATAAAAACGAACATTTGAAATAATAAGAGTAGATAGTGGGGGAATAAATAACAAGGTTATACTAAACAATATAAAGCAAATGGCGCTCTCGGTAGGGATCGAACCTACAACTCAGCCTCCGGAGGGCCACGTGATATCCATTTCACCACGAGAGCACATTTGTTGCCGCCACACCAACTCGCGATATCAGTGCTTTAGCATGCGCAATAATAAAGAGATCTTACGTTAAATGCTAGCAACATTAGTTTACATGCCTATTAATTAAGCTGTTTTAAATAAAACACTTCACAATAATGTAAAAACACGCTATTTATTAATATTCGATAAGAAAGGTAACGCTTTAGCAACATTTTACTATAATTGTCGCTGTGCATATTTTTAACACGAGGAAGTAATTATGAGTTTAATGTCTACTGAGCAAGTTGCTGAGTTTTTAGGTGTAAAAGCAGAGCGAGTAAAACGCCTAGCCCGAGAAAGTTTATTAATAGCTAAATCGCAAGATGAAAACGGTGAGCCACAATTTGATACTGATGAAGTAACTAAATATAAAGAGCTGGCAGAGCGTTTTGGTGGGCTTTAAATAGAATAAAAAGTAGTTAAGGTTTTATCTTATTTTGGCTAATTAGGTCATCAAGCTGCGCGCGTAATTCAACATTTTTATTACTTATAGCGCGTTGCTCATACCACCCTACACATAACACCAAATAAAGAAGCTTATAGTTATTAAGTTTATCTATTGATTGAGTAAACTTAAACTCCCCGCTTATACATTTTTTATAATCAGCTAATAATATGCTTTCACTGTGCTCACTTAAGTTAAAGCTAACAGCAAGGGATGCTAAGTCAAAATATACATCATTAGTTTTGGCGTACTCAAAATCAATTAAGTACATGCCAGTGGCGTTTACTATTATATTTTCTTTAACTAAATCGTTATGACAAAAGCCTTCATCAAATGACATCCTTGAAATTACTTTTAATGCGGCTTCAATTTGCGGTTGGTATTGTTTATAAACCAACGATTGTTGATAACAAAATAGTTCTTTAGCGATATCCATTGGTTCAGTTTTAATATCGTAATTATGCACTTGAACTAGTTTATTGATTAAACTGCGCGGAATACTCGATATATGTGATTGAGCAACATCACCTTCAATATAATTAAAGGCTGCATATTGATTTACTTTGTCTAACCAAATAGGTGCTGGGCATACACTAAAGCCACTTAAAAGACGCTGTGCTTCAAGCCCTATATTTGGCCAATGGCTTTTATAGCACTTTAATAAGTAGCTTTGGTGTTCAGTGCGTATTAAAAAATTGTGATTACTAAAGCCATTAATTATTCGTTCACATTTAACAATGCTCTGAGCCTCTGTAAACGCACTACATATTTTAATTAACTCAGTCTTAGTAATCATCTATTAGAGCTGTGCAACAGGCTTAGCTTGGCTTTGTTCGTATTCTTCATACCAAGTTTTAAAGCCCCACGCCGCCATAATGGTATAAAAGATAAAGAGTGCTAGCGTTGGGTAATAGCCTTTTTCGTAATATAAATACATAGACGCGGCATCTATTACAATCCAATACAGCCAGTTTTCGAGGACTTTTTTAGCCACTAAGTAAGTAGTTACTACTGCAAAACATGTTGTAAAGCTATCAAGATAAGCAAAATCGGCATGAGTATAGTTTTGCATAACGTAACCAATAGCTATTGCAGCTACGGTTGTTAAACTAATTAGAACTGCATGACGATTTATAGACCACGATGTAATATTTAAATTTGCAGCTTTGCCTTTACGCCACACAACCCAGCCAAATACAGCCATGTACATATAATAAAAATTAAGTAATGACTCCATAAGTAATGCGCCATTCCAGTACATTATTGTATAAATAAGCGTGCTAAAAAAAGCAGCAGGCCAACACCATAGGCTTTCTTTTATTGCTAATAATAAGTAGGCCATAGACAACCCTACCGCAATGTATTCCCAATGCGACATTGCTGTAAAACCACTTAAGGTTTGTGTTAAAAAGTCCATATTATGCAGTTACCGTTTAGTTGTGCAGATTGTTATACCAATCTGCTTATATACGGGGTCTATTTAACGTTAAGAAAATTACGCTAGAACTAGGCAAAAATTTTTGTATCTAGTTGTTCTAAATAAAAAAATTTTAACGACGTTATAGTGCAATTTAATTCGTTAAATTGATCAAAGATTTATGCAGGTTGGTATTATAGGTTATTCAGGCGATAAATCGCCAGAGAGAAACTTACATACAAAAATAGCTTTACCAAACTCTTCATATGAACGTTTAATTTCGGTATTTAACACCTGCATTACTAAATCATAATCACCAAAAATTTGAGTTGATAGTGTATTTGTAATCACTTTTAAGTCATCGTATTCATTTAATCGGTCAATAAAGCCCTGAATAAACGGGATGTAATCTTGGTGCAATGGGTATTTACTGATCTCTACTGATAATTTCATTTTAAACTCTTTATATTAATTATTTGATTTCAAAAAATCGTTCAATGCCAGTTCAATACAGTGTAAAATCACCGTAACACTCAATCGAAATGAGCTAAATATGGCACGCAGGATCACTTATACATTTAAAAACCAACCACGCGAGATTAATTTTGCTAAAGATAAATACCACGACATGTATCAAGCAATTGCTGCTGCTGAAGGTATTGACCTGACTAATTACTTAAGCATGGTACAACAAATAGAAATGACCTCAAAAGGGTCGGTCTCTGTTCGTAACTTTCGCGACCAAGAATTTGCCCGTATGGGCTTTAGCGATATTTACTTTATAAAAGAGTAAATATCGTTTTATGGTAATTTATACCAATTACATTAAATTAGTGATCTATTTAATACGCTAAAATGATCATGTTTTTAATAAAATTGGTATTAGTTAGCTGTATTAACGCTGATACTCATAACTTACGCGCGGTGTAATATTACATAACAGCTCGTAAGGAATAGTATCAGCGCATAGTGCTATTTCTTCTACTGGTAGCTCAGGACCCCACATAGTAACCCTATCGCCCACTTTAATATTGTGTTCATTAGCGCCTATATCTACGCTAATCATATCCATAGCTACACTGCCAACAATACCATAACGCTGCTTACCAATTATAACTGGAGTGCCTTCTTTAGCATGCCTAGGATAGCCATCACCATAACCCATAGCCACAACAGCTAACTTGGTTGGTTTATCACTTTTCCAACGACCTCCGTACCCTACTGCTTCATGGGCTGGTACATTACGCACTGCAATTACACGCGTAGTTAAACGCATAACAGGCTTTAACTTGTGTTGCTGCCCAACGCTATTTGCTATTGGTGATACGCCATATAACATAAGTCCAGGACGCACCCAATCACCATGACCATTTGGCCATGCAATAATACCTGCAGAGTTTGATAAGCAATGTGCTTGGTCAATGCCATTCACTAAATTATCAAATAAGGTAATTTGTTGAACCGTTTTAGCATTATCAACATCATCAGCACACGAAAAGTGGGTCATTAAATTAACGGTATTTTTGGCGTTAGGCGTTTTTTGTAAACGGTTATAAAACTCTTCAAACTGCTCAGGCGCTATACCTAAACGGTGCATACCCGTATTTATTTTTAACCAACATGTAATTGGTGCATCGAGCGTTGCTTTTTCAAGTGCTGCTAATTGATATTCATCATGAATAATAGTCTGAAAATTATTAGCGAGTAATAAAGGTAAGTCCGCTTTATTAAAAAATCCCTCTAGTAAAACTATTGGCTTTGTTAAGCCTCCAGCTCTAAGTGCTAAGGCTTCATCTACACGAGCTACAGCAAATGCGTCAGCATCATTTAAATGCTGCGCAATCGTTACTAAACCATGACCATAAGCATTCGCTTTTAAAACAGCCATTACTTTGCTATTTGGAGCAAAGCGTTTAACTTGCGCAAGGTTATGCGCAAGTGCCGTTAAGTTAATTTCAGCAGTCGCTAAACGCATTAGTAATCGTCATCTACCGCAGGACCCGCGTAATTATCAAAGCGAGAAAATTGACCTTGGAATGTTAAACGTACTTTACCAATTGGACCGTTACGTTGTTTACCTATAATGATTTCGGCAATACCTTTGTCGGTACTGTCTTCGTTATAAACTTCATCACGGTAAATAAACATGATTAAATCGGCATCCTGCTCTATCGAACCTGATTCACGTAAATCTGAGTTAATTGGGCGCTTATCGGCACGTTGCTCTAGCGTACGGTTTAACTGCGAAAGCGCAACAACCGGGCATTTTAGCTCTTTTGCTAATGACTTAAGTGAACGCGAAATTTCAGCAATTTCGAGTGTTCGGTTATCAGCAAGGCTTGGTACACGCATTAACTGCAAGTAATCGACCATGATCATGCTAATACCGCCGTGGTCACGCGCAATACGACGTGCACGAGAACGAACATCTGTAGGTGTTAAACCTGATGCATCATCAACGTACATTTTGCCTTTTTCCATCAACAAACCCATTGTTGATGAAAGTCGTGCCCAATCGTCATCATCTAACTGACCAGTACGTACTTTAGTTTGGTTAATACGACCAAGAGACGCTAGCATCCTCATCATTATTTGTTCTGAAGGCATCTCTAGAGAGTAAATAAGCACTGGTTTGTCTTGAGTCATTGCGGCATGTTCAGCAAGGTTCATCGCAAATG
Organism: Pseudoalteromonas sp. TB64; assembly: GCF_000498095.1. Lineage (GTDB taxonomy): Bacteria > Pseudomonadota > Gammaproteobacteria > Enterobacterales > Alteromonadaceae > Pseudoalteromonas. The sequence continues at coordinate 20,890 of NZ_AUTQ01000194.1, read as the reverse complement.
TGGTTTTACCCATTGAAGGACGTGCTGCAACAATAATTAAATCGGATGGCTGTAAGCCGGTCGTCATTTTATCAAGATCGGCATAGCCGGTGCTCACACCCGTTACACCATCTTGTGGCGATTGATAAAGCTCTTCTATTTTATCAACGGTTTTTTCAAGGATGCTATGAATGCTTTGCGGACCTTCATTATTTTTTGTTCGTTGCTCAGCAATTTTAAACACTTTGCTTTCGGCAAAATCGAGTAGGTCGTGACTGGTACGCCCTTCGGTATTAAAACCTGCTTCTGCAATTTCATTTGCTACGCCAATCATTTCACGTACCACAGCGCGCTCACGCACAATGTTTGCATACGCGTCGATATTTGCTGCACTTGGGGTATTTTTAGCAATTTCGGCTAAATAAGCAAAACCACCAATTCCAGCTAATTTATTATTTTTTTCTAAACTTTCAGAAATAGTAATTAAATCTATCGGATCGCCAATTTCAGCAAGTGCCGTCATCGCCTCAAAAATTAACTTGTGCGTGCGGGTATAAAAATCCTGTGATACAACAAGCTCAGCTACGCGGTCAAAAGCTTGGTTATCAAGCATTAAGCCACCTAAAACAGATTGTTCAGCTTCTATTGAATGGGGAGGAACTTTAAGAGTATCGACTTGCTTATCTGGTTTGGCCATAACTTCACAGTAGTAAAATTGAATGGCTCTATTCTATCGACTTGCAGGGGCTGTGCAAATAGAAAAGCAGGAAATCTTTTCCTGCTTTTTGTAACTCAATAGCTTAATTTATCTATATCAACGGTTATTTCTTTCTAAGCTCTATTCGCCCGCTAATCGTATCCATTTCAACGTTCGCATTACCGCCATGAATACTAAATTCTAAATCACTTGCTGGACCATATTTAGCCTTTTGCACTTTATTGCTGTTGAGCTCATTTATTATTTTGCCATTCGCATGTGCTTTAATTTCAAACTTAGCGGATACATCGGCTGCAAAGAAAAACTCAGCATCGCCACTTACCGATTCAAAACGTACATCGCCGCCCTTTAAAAGCTCTTTAATATGTACTTCAGCTTCACCATTTACAGTATTAATCCGTAAGTTTTTAACAGCCGATAGCGTAAAATCTATATCGCCATTTACGTTTTCAAGGCGCACATCATTAGCACTTGAAATTGATTTAATATCACCATTAACCGCGCTAAAACGCAGCTCACCACTTGACTGCCTATCGTTAATTTCGCCATTTACGGTTTCAAATTGAATATTACCGCTTAAGTTTTCTGCATTTACATCACCATTAACGGTGGTTAATTTAACATTACCGACAATAGTATCTACAGTAATCTCACCATTAACCACATCAACCTCAGCGCCGTTTTCAAGCTCTTTTGCAATAACCGATGCATTTACGCCAGCAAATTCAAGCGCACTGCTTTTTGGCATAAATATAGTTAATTTTGATCCATCACCGTTATTTCCCCAGCTCATTTTACGCGGCATTTTTACAATAAACTCAGTTTTATCGCCACTCGTTTTAAGCTCATAACCATCAGCTTTGCCATCAAGTTCACCTGATACTTTAAATACGTTTTTATCCCATCCGGTTATATTTATATCGCCACGCTGGTTTTCGATAAAAATAGTGCCGCCATTTGGTACGTCTATTTGCTTATCTATTTTTTCACCTGCAAATACCACCAGTGGAAATAAGCTCAACCCTAATAAAATAGCTTTCATGTCGTACTCCTAAATATGTTGCCAACGAGGCGCGTGCACCTTGTTAATCAAATCAAGTTGTTGTTGATATATTTGCGCTAACATTGTCAGTAACGCTTGGTTTTGTGGTTCATTTTCAAGAGCTTGCTTTATGGCTTGCTCTGCTTCTTCTAATTCTTGTAATTGTATTTGCCAATTACTGGTAAGTGCTTCTTTATTTTTGTATTCAACCAACAAACTATTTTTTTGCGCTGAAAAGTAATCACTTATCGCAACTACAGGTTGTGGTTCAGGCGTTATATAAAATATATTTACTGCAACTAAAGCCGCAATTGTACAGGCTGCTATTACCGTTATTTTTGGCCAAATAACAGTGTTTATTTGTGCTGTTTTGCTATTTATAATTGCTCGCTCAACACCTGCCCACAAGTCTTTTTGTGGTGCTATATCTTTATCAAGCGTATTTAGCGACTCGTTTAAGTAGTTGTTAAAATTAGGTTTATTCATTTTCATACCACTCTTGTAATAACTGCCTAGCACGATGATATTGCGATTTACTTGAGCCAACAGCCATACCTAATTGCTCAGCTATTTCCTCGTGCCTGTAACCTTCAATTGCAAACAATACAAATACCATACGCGCACGTTCAGGTAGCCTTACTATTAGCTTATCTAGACCATTTAAACCTTCACAGTCATTAGCCGATTGCTCATCCATACCACTGTGCTCAATACTCACCACTTTTTGCAGCCAGTTTTTTTGCCTACGTAAGTAACTAATTGCTACATTACTTGCAACACTGTAAAGCCAAGTAGAAAACTGCGAGCGACCATCAAACAGCGCTATTTTATGCCACACCTGCACAAATACTTCTTGAGTGGCATCTTCGGCATGCGCTTGATCGGCTAATAAACGTAAACATAAGCCATAAACTCGCTTTACATGTAACTCATAAAGAGTTGCGTATGCAGCTTGATCACCCGATTTAATACGCTCAATCAATGCAGCTTCGCACAAAGGCGTTTGTTCGGATTTAACGTGTAACATCCGTAATGTCGCCTTTTAATTATTATTAGTGAGTTAGTGTATTGATAAGTTAGACGTAATGACAGTTCGGAAAGGTTTAAATGAAATGAAAAAATATTGAAGAAAAAAGAATTGCTTGTACAAGGTTTTATTTAACTGCGGCTTAATTAATAGCTTATACATAAAGTTAGCTAAATTACAGACACAAAAAAGCCGTGCTAATAGCACGGCTTTTGTCGCTTAATTAAAAATTAAGCTTCAGCGATTACGATTACTTTAATAGTAGCCGTTACGTCTGAGTGAACTGAAATTGATACGTCAAATTCACCTGTCTCACGGATAGTACCTAGAGGCAAACGAACTTCTGACTTAGCAACTTCAACACCAACAGCTGAGATAGCGTCAGCGATGTCACGAGTACCGATTGAACCGAATAACTTACCTTCGTCACCAGCTTTAGATACTAATGTAACTTCAGCTAATGCTTCTAGTTTTTCAGCGCGTGCTTGTGCAGCAACTAACTGTTCAGCGATTTTCGCTTCAAGTTCTGCGCGACGTGCGTCAAAAGTTTCAATGTTAGCTTTAGTCGCAGGAACTGCCTTACCTTGAGGGAAAAGGAAGTTACGTGCGAAACCAGATTTAACTACAACCTGTTCACCTAGGCTACCTAGGTTAGCGATCTTATCTAGTAGAATAACTTGCATGTTTCTACACCTTTTAAAAACTGTTAATCCGCTGCTTACTTATGTAAGTCAGTGTATGGAAGAAGGGCTAAGTAGCGAGCACGCTTAATAGCAGTTGCTAGCTGGCGCTGGAATTTTGCGCTAGTACCTGTAATACGGCTAGGTACGATTTTGCCACTTTCTGTAACATAGTTTCTAAGAGTAGCTAGATCTTTGTAATCGATTTGTTGTACGCCTTCCGCTTTAAAGCGGCAAAACTTACGACGTCTGAAATAACGTGCCATGAGATTAATTCCTCAAATAATTCTTTCGATATGCTGAGCATGCAAAACCAATTGGCTAAGGCCGTTACGGCCTTCGTGGCGATTTAAAAAACCACTCACTTGCAATGCCTGCCCAACGTGCAAATGTTGAGTCTGTTGTTGCATTTGCTTTCCACTGGCAACTACCTGAAGCCTTACGTAACTATTACGGTTAAGGTCTGCTTCGGTTTGCATTGATTTATGTTCTATAACAAAAATACAATGCTTTATGCCAGCAGGGCTTTGGCTAAACTTGGGAGTTTTACAAACTACCCCAGATAAAACCAGTTGATTCATAAAAGGGCTAACCATTTATATTCATCACCAGTTAAACGCCATGCTTGGACTCAAAACAATTAAGCAGCTGGTGCTTCTTTCTTCTCTTCTCTTGCAAGAGGAGACGCTTCAGTTACAGCACTTTTAGTGCGAACAACCAAGTTACGAAGCACTGCATCGTTGTAGCGGAAAGTAGTTTCTAGCTCGCTGATTACTTCAGTTGGTGCTTCAACGTTCATAAGAACATAGTGAGCTTTATGAAGTTTGTTGATTGGGTAAGCCAGTTGACGGCGGCCCCAGTCTTCAAGGCGGTGTATAACACCATTTGCTTCAGTGATTGAACCTGTGTAACGTTCGATCATACCAGCAACTTGCTCACTCTGATCAGGGTGAACCATGAATACGATTTCGTAATGACGCATGGATATTCCTTACGGTTAATAGAGCCTTCTACCGTTTCGGCCGGTCGGTTTAAGGCAAGGAATTAATAGTTTAAAAGCCGAAATGAGCGCGCATTTTACGCTTAGTAGGATAATTAAGCAAGCATGTTTTTAACGCTTTATTAGAAAGAGCTTACTAAATATTTTACTCACATCAACAAAAAGGTAGGTACTTAATACTATTACTGTAAACGCTGAGCTTGAACGTGTAAAAACCGTGGTTTTTTTATTACTTAAGCTTTAAGTTTGCCTCGAAAATATAAGTATTTACTCAAACTAAAAGTCGTGCAATTATTAAGCAATACATTATTGAATAAGGATATTTATGAAGTATTTACTATCGCTTGTATTAATACTTACTTTTGTTACGTCTTCTTTAAGCCTCGCAGAAACTACTGCAACGGACATAACCGTTGGTAAAAAAATCATCTTGTCCTCAAAAATACTTAACGAAGACAGGCCCATTAGAATTTACATCCCTGAAAATATAAAAGATGATGAGCCGTTGTATGTTATTTATTTGCTTGATGGTGTTGAGCATTTTCATACGGCTTCCGGTGTTATTAAATCGCTTATTGATTACGAACAGATTCCTAACGCGGTGCTCGTTGGCGTTGACACAACCAACCGTGTTCGCGATTATTTACCACAAGTACAAGGCGAGCCTAAAACCGAGTTTCAAACTTTTGTTAAAAACAAATGGTCTGATGCGGGGCAAACCGACAAGTTTTTAAAGTTTGTGTCTGATGAACTCATGCCATACATAAATTCTCACTACTCAACTAACGGCTACAACACGTTAATTGGTCACTCTAATGCAGGAACGTTAGCGCTTTATACGCTAGTTAATCAGCCAGAGTTATTTAATAACTATATAGCTATAAGCCCTAACAGTTGGTGGAGTGATGAAGAGTTAAAAAATAATATTACAAAATACTCTAAGAACCCGAAAGGTAATCAAGCATTATTTATTAGCGTAGCAAGCGAAGGCGCACGCTTTTATACAGGCGTATTAAACACTTTAGTAAATTTAGAACAACAAGCGCCCGCACAACTTGAATGGGAATATAAGCACTACCCATCTTTTACTCATATGGGCACTATACTCCCAGCACTGAGCGATAGCCTAATCCACTTATTTAGTGACCTAATTTTTAACGTTACTGATGAGCATGGAAAATTTGCAGATGTATCGCTCATTACAGGTTACTACCAAGCACTTAGCGATAAGTACGGATTCAAGCTTAAAATTCCAAAAGATGTATATGTTGAATTTGCCCATAGCCAGCAAAAGTTTGATAACACAGCTAAAGCTATAATCACACTGAAACAATTTACTACCGACTACCCAAATGCTACTTATTCTCACATGCGTTTATCGCAAGGCTACACTGCTAACAAACAGTTTAAAGAGGCAGTTACCAGCATGAAACACGCACTAGAACTTGCTAAACAAAACTCGCGCGACCCACTGTTAATTGATGCGCTCAAAGATATGGTGAAAGAAGCACAAGAGAATTTGTAGGTGGAAATAAGGAGCTGTGATGACAACTTTAATTATTGATGAACACTCTGGTTCCTGCGACTCAATGTGGTCTGACCAAAATGGGCTTGAAGTACATGTTCCAGTTAACAAATACTTATTCGTACCCACATTAGATCCTTTTGAATTACATCAATCTGAAAAAATCGGTGCTCCTAAAATTATATTTTATTGTGGTTCATACGAGCAGATAATACTACACCAGGCATTTTCTTTAGGAATATTAGACGAAAGCCAATACTCAACTTATGCAAATAATGCTGTTTTATCTGGTCATAGGAGCTTTGGTTATGTAGAGATTTTACTTGATGGCTGGGAGCCTATTTCACACGATAATATAGAAAACAGATTGGGAATTTTATACGGTGGAACTGGCGGTAATCATGCTTCACTCCATTACACTGAATGTTACAGCACTAAACTCGCCGTAGAAGAAGCTATCAAAATAGACCCAAGGTCAGGGCCACCTATTTCACATTATTACCACACGCTCAATGGAGAAGATTATTTTGAAAATTTAGATTATACTGGTAATAAAATTGTTCAAAATGTATACTCATTAACAAGTGAATATATTATTTCAATGCAAATGGGTGTATTAGGAGGAAATATGAAAGACATTAAATACTCTGGCTGTACTACTTCCGCCACACAGGAAGCTCCGGCAATAAATATTTCTAGTGTAATTAGTCGAGCTCAAAAGTCGCGTAGATTAATATCTCGGAGAAATAGAGACACATCAGGAGTGAAATTTCGCTCGGATATGGAGATAACTCCTGAAAAAGTTGAGTTTAAGATGATAAAAGCTTAATTAATCCTCTATTTTATAAAGAAAAACCGATGTTTAAATTAAACATCGGTTTTTCTTTGACTGAAAGCTAAAAACTGACTACTTTACTTTATCCGTTGGGTTTTGCTTCGCTCTACCCAACCTACGTTATTTGCCTATCGCTTCTTTAGCGAACAGGTGCTTGATTGGTCCAAGGTTATCAACTAACGACAGCCCGACTCCGCGAATAAGTTTTTTAAGCGGGTTAGCACCTTCAAATAGCTCTTTTAAACCTTGCATCATAGCTATGTGTTTTTGTGCATCGAGCTTACGGGTGCGCTCGTAATCTCTAAGTGCACGAGGGCTGGCAAATTCTTTAGTATCGCTGCTTAATAACTCAATTAAATAAGCGGCGTCTTTTAGGCCTAAGTTCATGCCAAGACCTGCGAGTGGATGAATAGTGTGTGCAGCATCGCCAATGAGTACCACTTTGCCTGAAACCCATTGTTGGGCGTAGCGCATTTTAAGTGGAAATGCAGCACGTTTACTTTGTACTTCACACAAACCACATTGACCGTCGATGGCTGCCNATTAAAGTCGCTGTCATCCATTTTAAGTAACTCATCACAATGGCTTGGGCTTGTAGACCATACAATAGAATGAGTATTGGCATCACTCAAAGGTAAAAACGCCAAAGGTCCTGTTGGTAAAAAAACTTGGCGTGCGGTGTTTGCATGTGGCTCTTTGGTTTTTATTGTCGCGACTAATGCATGGTGATCGTAATCTTTAAAGCTAAGTGCCATATTAAATTGCTTACGAATAGCTGAGTTTGCACCATCGGCCGCCACCAGCAGTTTTGCAATAATTGGCTCACCACTTTTTAAGGTAATAAATACATCCGATTCACTTTGATGTATTTGCTGATATTGCGTATCGAACATTAACGTGGCATTGCTTTGTTGTTCAAGCTGTTTTATTAGCGCATAACGAATAACGTCGTTTTCAACAATATGACCTAAATACTCGAGATCAAGCTGTTCGTTATTAAAGGTTATTTTACCAAAGCTGTCGGCATCGCGAACATCCATATGTGTATATGTACATGCTCGCAGTGCAGTAATATCTGCCCATACGTTCAATTGCTCTAACAAAGTTTGACTTGCAATACTCAGCGCACTTACACGTGAGCCATATGTATCTGCAGGTAATGCTTGCGTTGGTGCTGCGTCTAACACAACCACGCTTATATTTGCTTTTGCCAAACCAAGTGCCAGTGTTAGCCCCACACAACCGCCACCTACAATACAAACCTGTGCTTGCTTCATAAACGCCTACCTTGTTTAACTTGCCCCATTAACTGTTTAGCTAATGGTGCTTTTAATGCTGGAAATAAACCCATCGAAAACAACCCAATACTGCGCCCAAGTGCTAGCACGCGTGATGAGTTTGAAAATAACCTAACGAGTGCATCGGTTAAGGTCATCACGGTTTTTATGTCATCGCGGCGCTTTTGCGAGTATTCATGGGTAAAGGCATAACTACCTAAATTATGCAGGCTGTTTGCGATTAAATCGTTAAGTACTTGCACGTCGCGTAAGCCTAAATTAAAGCCCTGCCCTGCAATAGGATGAATAGCATGAGCAGCATTACCAATCACGACTGTACGATGCGCAGTAAGTGACTCTACTTGCCCGTACACTAATGGATAACTTGTGCGCTTACCCACTTTGGTGAATAGGCCTCCTCGGTAACCAAAAGCGCTTTGTAGTGCACTTAAAAACGCTTGCTCACTAAACCCCATGTGCTGCTCAACCTGTTCTTGGCGCATACACCACACTAACGAATAACGGTTATTGCTCATTGGTAATAACGCTATAGGACCATTTTGCGTAAAACGCTCAAAAGCTTCGTTATTATGTCCATCGCCAACTTCTATATTGGCAATTATTGCACCTTGATCATAAGGCTGAGTATTAAAACCAAGCCCAAGTAGATTGCGTGTTGGTGATTGCGCGCCATCAGCAATAACTAATAGCTTTGCATTTAATTGCTCGCCACTTTGGAGGGTAAGTATATTGCTATGCAGTGTTTGCTCAATTGCGGTTACGCTATCGGGGCAATATAAACTAATATTTGACTGCGTTAAACGCAGGTGTAGCGCACGACCAAACGGATTAACCTGAACCACATAACCTAATGAAGGTTTAGCAAACTCATTGCAATTAATGTGCGCTTTACCAAAGTGACCTCGATCAGACACACTCACTTTTTTAATAGCAGTCATGTAAGTTGCACTTTGTTCAAATAAATTAAGGCTTTGTAAATACTCTACCGATTGCTGAGCTAGTGCTATGCTTCTGTCGTCAAAGCTTGGATGATAGTCGCCATTAACTTGATTAGCCTCTACAACCGCAATATTTAACGCGGGGTTAGTTTTTGCCACACTTAATGCGCAGCTTGCTCCCGCTAAACCACCACCAATAACAACTACATCAAACTGCTTAGCCACTAGATTCTCCGAGCTTTATAGGTTTTTAGTACTTTGCATAAGTGCTTCTATATCACTAATTTTTTTAGGTACGCTTAAGGTTAGGTTTTCGTGACCCGTTTCGGTAACTAATAAGTTATCTTCGATACGGATACCAATGCCTTTGTATTTTTGCGGTGCTGTTGAGTCTTCGCTTATATAAAGCCCAGGCTCTATAGTAAGTACCATACCTGGTTCGAATGCACGTTCAACATTATCTACTTTATAATCACCCACATCGTGCACATCTAAACCAAGCCAATGTCCTAGTCCGTGCATGTAATATTCTTTGCACGCCCCTTTAGCCATTAACTCATTAAAGTCGCCGGCTAAAATACCTAAATCGAGCAAACCTTGGGTCATTACTTCCATTGCTAGTTTATTAGCATGCGACATATAACCACCGGGTTTTACCTCATCAAAAGCAACTTCTTGCGCTTTAAGTACAATATTATAAAGCGCGGCTTGCTCTTCGCTAAATTGACCATTTACCGGAAATGTACGAGTAATATCGGCGGCGTAACCTTGTAACTCGCACCCAGAGTCTATAAGTACCAGATCACCATTTTTTAATACGTCGCTATTTTGCGTGTAATGTAAAATATTGGCGTTGTCGCCACTACCAACAATTGTGCCGTAAGCTGGGTGTGGTGCGCCATTTATTGCATAATGGTGATGTAGCTCTGCTTCTAATTGAAACTCAGTAGCACCCACATGCGAATAACGCATAGCGCGCATATGGCCTCGAGCGCTTATTTCGCAGCCCTCGCGCATAATTTCTATTTCGCTTGGCGATTTAAATAAACGCATTTTATGAATAATACTGCGCACATCTTTAATTGTATCAGGCGCTTTATTGCCTTTTTTAGGAGCGTTTCGCAGGCTGTTTAACAAAGAAAACACCTTACCGTCAAAAGCCGGATACGTGCCTTGTGCGTAATACAAAGCCTGCTGATTGTTTACTAAATTTAGTATCTGTTCGTTTAGTTCACTTAATGCGTAGGTAGCATCAAATAAGTATTCACTTTTAGCTTTATCAAAACCAATACGGCGACCATGCCAAATTTCAGCAAGTTTGTCTTTATCAAGGCAAAATAGCGTACTGGGTGTATCGCTGTTATTACATAGTACAAGTACAGCGTCGGGTTCGTTAAAGCCTGTTAAGTAAAAAAAGTCGCTATCTTGCCTAAATGCATATTCGGTATCGCGACTGCGCGTAACTTCGCTCGCAGCTGGAATAATAGCAACGCTATTTTCATCCATTTGTGCAAGTAAGCGTTCGCGACGTGCTTTAAATTCTGACTTTTGTACTTCAACCATTATTAACCAACCCGTTTTACTTTTTAAAAGTGAATGCTTAGTGAAGTGTTTTTTTAGTACTTTGCGTGCTTTGCTCTTTACCTAGCTCTGCAAAGCAAAGTAATGCCGACACGCGCACGTATTCAACTACTTCATGCAGAGCTTGGCTGTCTTCTTCGGTTTCTTCAAAGGTAGTATCTAGGCGAGTAATTTCGCTAAAGTCGGTAATTACCTCTTTAACATCTACCGATAATTTACCGTAATCTTTTTGTTTTAAACCAAAACCAAGCATAAAGCCCGCTACCCATGATACGAGACCATTAGCCTGATCGATGAGTGTTTCATCGTCACTTGGTAAAAACAAATCAAATTGAAACTCTTCATCATTAAAACTGGCAACTACTTGCTTATAAATAGTACCAAAAAACTGCTTTAAATCATTACTAAACGATTCACCATCGTTAAATACGTCGCTTAATAGCCCTAAGTATTCTTTATCGTCAATGGCTAAACCGCATGCTAATAAACCACTAATAACACCGTGCGCTTCGGCAGGAGATACAAATATTTCGTTTTTTTCTAAAAGTAATTGGGCTTTTTCGTAATCAGGTAAATCGCTCATAATTAAATCTTCGCTTTTCTAGTTAAGGTAATGCTACCACTGGGTAAAAAGCAACTCCAATTAATTGTATGATCAAGCTCAAAAACCATGCGATAAAGTAAATAATGGGTTAAAGGTGCCGGAAAACTAAGCGAACGGCATAATTTTTTGCGTTTGGGGTTTAAGGATTGGGTTATGTCTTATATACTTAAATTGTTCCCTGGGATACCGGAGCTTGGTTAAGTCCCTGAGCCGATAAATTTTATACCAGGGTTTCTGTTCGTCTACTATTGTGCAAGCTCGGCATGTACCGAGAAGCCTACGGTAAACCGCAGATTCCCGCCCTGAAACCTTCTGGTTTCAGGACTGAAACCGAGTACCGTATCTTGGGGAACACCTTTCTTAAAGCTTAAAATTAAGCTCTGCATATATTCTTTCTTTTCTTGTTAAACCTAAATTTTTGTTAATTCCTACAAAGTTAAGCAAAACATTGCTGTAATCATTCTAGTTTATTAAAACAAGCACCTTTAAAATAAAAAAACTGCAGGTAATTACTTACCTACAGCTTTAATTATCACAATGTTTTATTTAAAAAACTATTTAACCTGAACTCAGGTTATTTAAACCAATTTTGAAAACGCTCCATTAGCATGTAGTTTATTGGTACTAGTAATAGAGTAATGAAAGTTGCAAAAATAATCCCGAAAGCTAAGCTCACCGCCATTGGTATTAAAAACTGTGCTTGAGTGGCTTTTTCAAACAGTAATGGCATTAAACCAATAAAGGTCGTTAAACTGGTTAGCATTACAGGGCGAAAACGCGATGCACCTGCAATTTTAACCGCATCTAATAACTTTCCACCTTCACTACGCTTTTTATTAATAAAATCAACGAGTACTAATGAGTCATTAACAACAACACCTGTTAACGCAAGCATTCCCAGCAAACTCATAATGCTTAAGCTCATTCCCATAATCCAGTGCCCTACTACCGCACCTATCATGCCAAATGGAATTACACTCATCACTATAATTGGTTGTAGGTACGATTTTAGCGGTATAGCTAATAACGCATAAATAATAAAAAATACAAACACAAGTGCCCAAGCCAATGACCCAAACGACTCTCGTTGCTCTTTAGCTTCGCCTTCTAGTTTGTAATCTACTCCAGGGTACTGCTGCATAAGTCCATCTAAATACTCCGTTAGATCAGCTTGCAGCACAGTCATGTTAGTATTATTTTTTTCGATATCGGCTGTTACGTTTAATGTGCGGTAACGGTCTATTCTATTAATAGTTGATGGACTTTGCCCTGCGGTAAGTGTTGCCACATGCGACAATGGCACAGAGCCACCAGTAGGCGTATTTATAAGTATATTTTGTAAATCTGCAACTGAGCGACGCTCTTCAATAGGTAGGCGTACCATTACACGTACGTCATCCCTGCCTCGCTGAATTCTCTGTACTTCTGAGCCAAAAAACGAGTTACGTACTTGCCCTGCTACATCTACTCTATTTAACCCTAGCGCTAAACCTTGTTCGGTCAGCTCTATTTGCAACTCTTCTTTACCGTCAGACATGCTATCTGCAATATCAAACACAGTTGGATAAGTTGCTAGGCGAGTTTTAATATGATCAGCAACATCTTGTAAAATAGTGAGTGATGTACCGTTAAGCTGCACGTCAATAGGGTCAGAACTTCGCCCTGTTTCAGCTCTAAATGTTAAACTTTCAGCGCCTGGTATTACGCCAATTAAATCGCGCCATTCACTAGCAAGTTCCAAGGATCCGATATCTGATTCACGTTTTTCGGCAGGGGTTATCTCAAAGCGTACAGAACCTGAATTAGATACACCGCCACNGCCTGTTGTGGCTAATATATTTAAAATAACGCTTTCGTCAGTATCTGGGTCGCGGTATTTATCTTGTAATTGCTGCGCCTTTTTCGACATATCAATTACGTATTTATTAGTTACTTCAAATGGCGTACCCGTTGGTAATGTTAAATTAACGACTATTGTTTCACTTGGTATGCGCGGAAAAAATACAAACTTAGTCCAACCACTGGTGATCATAGTTAAAATTATAACAAACACACCAATAAACAAGCTTACCGAAGCCAATTTATGGCGTAGTGCTAAGTTTAAAGTGGGTTGATAGTATTTTAAAATCGCGTTTTCAAATCCATCTGCAAAACGCTGTTGAATAACATCAAACTTTGAAGGTTCGCCTTTTTGATGGCGTAGTTTTATATATTTTAAATGTGCTGGTAATACAAATTTAGATTCAATAAGTGAAAATAGTAATACCGGAATAACTACTACCGGTATTTGGGCAAATAAAGCACCACGCGCACCTTCAATAAAGGCAAGAGGCAAAAATGCAGCTACGGTGGTTAGTACACCAAATGTTACTGGTGTTGCTACTTCTTGAGTACCTAAAATTGCAGCTTGTTCGCCCGACTCTGCTGTTTTTAAATGGGTGTAGACGTTTTCACCGGTAACTATGGCGTCATCAACAACAATACCTAGTACCAAAATAAAACCGAATAAGCTCATTATATTAAGCGTTACGCCAAATATAGGCATTGCTATAAATGCGCCCATAAACGAAACCGGAATACCAATAAACACCCAAAATGCAATTGCAGGGCGTAAAAATAAAGTAAGTAAAGCCAGTACTAAAATACCGCCTTGTAACGCATTAGTAGTAAGTGTAGCAATTCGGCTTTTAACTATTTCTGAATCGTCATCCCAGTAACTTAGTTCAAACCCTTGTGGTACAGAACTTTGTTGCTCTTTTATATAATTTTTAACATCGTCAGCAACAGCAATAGCACTTTGCGGACCTATACGATAAACATCAATAAAGGCTGCTTGTTTACCATTAAAGCGCGTGCGCACTGGGGTTTCTTCAAAATCATCTTTTATAGTTGCTATATCACCTAAGCGAATAATAGTGCCATCAGCTTGGTTTTTAACAACAATGCTGGCAAATTCATCTCTACGGTACGCTTGCCCTTTAGAGCTTATAAGTACATCGCCGCCTTCCGTTTTTAAGTTACCAGCAGAAATATCAGAACTCGAATTTGCAATAGAACTTGATATTTGAGCAAGACTTAAATTGTATTGACGAAGTGTATCTTGGCTTACCTCTATTGCTATTTCGTAATCGCGTACGCCACTTAGCTCTACCTGAGTTACATTTGGCAGACGTAGTATTTGGTCCCGAACCTGCTCAGCAAATTCTAGCGTTTCTTTTTCACCGTAATCACTCGATACACTAACAGCAATTACATCTCGTATACGCTCAGCTAGAGCAACAATTGGGTTTTCAGCATCACTGGGAAAAGTATTAATAGCATCAACCCGGCTTTTTATATCAGCCAATAGTTCGCGTGGATCATACCCTGTTTCTACTTCTACTGTTACCGAGCCAGAACCCTCAGAAGAGCGGCTAAATATTTGCTTTATGCCCTCTAAATCTTGAACGGCTTCTTCTATACGAATTGTTACGCCTTGTTCTACATCCTCTGGGGTCGCGCCACGTAAACTTACGTTTATACTAATCATATCTGTTTCAAACGAAGGAAATACCTCAAGTGGTATTTTACTCGATAAACTAAACAGACCCGACAGTAGCAACGTTACTAGCAACAAATTAGCAGCAACGTGGTTTTTGGCAAACCAAGCTATCATTGTTTATCTCCTTGCTTTGCTGCACGGCGTTTTTTTAACTCTTCAACACTAATATCCTGCTCTTTTGCTTTTTCCTCAAGTTGCTCAGTTGATAAGCGCTTTCCTTTACCTTGCCTATTAGCTCCTCGGCTTTTAGGCTGCTCAGCACCAGCCTCACCTAAAATACTTACTTGTGTACCAGAACTCACCTGCCCAAGCGGCGTAACAACGACCCTATCATTCGCTTGTATACCGGTTTTGATCATTGCTTGTGTAGCATTTTGCCAAGCGAGTGTAATATCTTTACGTTTAAGTACACCCTCTTCAACAACATAAACGTACGTCCCTTGATAAATAGTACTGTTAGGGATTATAAGTGCGTTAGGTATTGTTTTACCTGTGATTTGCGCTTTTATATATTGTCCTATTTTTATAGGATACTGATTATTAGCAGTTGATTTATATGGGTCATTAATTTTAGCAACAACATAAAGCTGTTGTGCACTCTCATCTATTGCACCTTCAGTGCGAGATAGTTGTCCTTGCCAGGTTTGTTCACCAACCAAGTCAGATCTAAATTGAACTACCGAGCCGCCTTGATTCTTAGCGCCATCGCGATATTGCTCAGGTAAATTTACGAACGGAAGATCTTTATTTTTAATTGGTAAACGAATTTCTACGCTGTCTATTGCGTAAATAGTAGCAAGTTGCGTGTTATTACTAACAACCTGACCTAAATCAACACTACGGCTAAGTATTCGCCCAGCATATGGTGCTGTAACTTCTGTACGTTCTAAATCAAGCATCGCTTTTTCAAGCGCTGCTTGCGCCGATAAAACTTCAGCTTCTGCTGCTGCTAACTGAGGCTCACGTAATACTAAGCTATTTGCTTGTGTTGAATCACCAAGGCGCTTCCAATCAGTAATAGCTTGTTGTCCGCGCGCTTTTTCTTCCAGTAAGCCTTGCTCTGCTGTTAATAAATCAGCTTGTGCTGATTTAACTTCAGCCTGATGATCTCTATCATCTAACTTTAAAAGCACGTCGCCTTTTTTAAAAAAACCGCCTTCTCTAAATTCATTACTTACGTTAATTATTTGTCCTGATGCCTGAGCTATTAACAAACTTTGAGTACGCGGCTTAACAGTGCCATAGCTATCCACCATTACTTGGTAGCTTTGTGGCTTAATATCTAGCACAGCAACACTTATAATAGCCTTTGGTGGCGAGCCAGAACGTTTAGTTTCTGGCGGGTTAGCTTTAATAAACATAACAATTAAAAGGGTGGCAACAATAACCACTGCTGGAATAATAATTTTTGCTGTTTTAGTTTTCATCGTTATTGCTCTTTAGTTCACTTGAGGGTTTTGCAAAATCACCACCAAGGGCAACGTGTAAGTTAATTCTGTTAGCTATTAATTGGTTTTTAATGTCGATTAAAGAGCTTTGTGCATCGAAAGAACGGTCTTGTGCGTCAAGTACAGTAGTGTAAGTTACTAAGCCACTTTGATATTGCTCAAACGATAACTGCTCTGCTGCAAGTGCGTTTTCTTGCGCCTCAAGGGTGCTGCTATATTGTGACTTAAGAGACTGCTGCTGTGAAATCGCATTTTCTACATCACCAAATGCATCGTAAAGTGTTTGCAAATAGAGTTGCTCTTGCTTTTGTGTATTGAGCCTAGCTATTTCTTCATTCGCTTTTAAGCGTCCACCTTCAAAAAGTGGTGCAGAAATACTACCAAGCAGCGACCACGCGAGGCTTGATGGCGAAAATAAATCGCTCACTCTGTCGGTGCTATCACTTAAGGTGGCTGTTAAATTTAGACTCGGAAAGCGTTGCTTATGTGCATAAGCCAATGAG
Organism: Pseudoalteromonas sp. TB64; assembly: GCF_000498095.1. Taxonomy (GTDB): domain Bacteria; phylum Pseudomonadota; class Gammaproteobacteria; order Enterobacterales; family Alteromonadaceae; genus Pseudoalteromonas. The sequence goes on along the minus strand of NZ_AUTQ01000194.1, from coordinate 4,171 downwards.
GCATCAGTAGCTAAAAGTTCATACCAACTTGCACGTAAAGTTGGTTTACGCGTTATAAGTTCAGAAGGTAAACCGAGCGGAATTTCTGTAGTAATAACAGGCAAATCACTACTTGCGGTAATAGCACCTTTTGGATATTCACCTAATAAGCGCTCAAGTACACGCGCCGAAGCCGTTAAGTTCGCCGTTTGAGTAGCAATGCGAGCGCGTTCAGTATTGAGCTCATTTCGGGCTAAATATACATCGAGTGCTTCGTTTATACCTTGGCGGTAACCCGATTCTATAATATCAAGGCTCTGCTGGGCATTCGCTTCTCTGCGTTTAAATAAATCGAGTAATTGTTGCGATGTAACAACATCAAACCAGCCTGTTACCACATCAGCAACGAGTTGCTGTTTAGCTTGCTCAAATCGTGCCTGTTGCGCTAAATAAGTAAGGTTAGCTTCACGCTTTGAATCAGAAAGCTTGCCCCATAAGTCCACCTCATAAGTTAGCTCTAGACTTACTGAACTTGCATTATCGTAGCTCACTGGGCGGTTGTCTTTACTGCGGCTAGTACGCGTTGATAAATCAAGGCTAGGCCAAAGCGCAGCACCCGATACAATAAGTTGCTGTTTTTGAATTTCTACATCGTAGCTAGTTTGTAAAAGCTGTTGGTTGTTTTTAAGTGCTTGTTCTACAAATTTGTTAAGCGTAGGGTTTTGTAACTGTGTAAGCCACTGCTCTTGTACTGTTAATACCGAGTTTGACGCTTTTTGTTGCCATTGCTCTGGCACATTATTAGGTGCTTGGTCTCGCTGCGACGAATTTAAATTACTCGCACAGCCACTGAGCAGCATCACACTGATTGCCAATAAGGTTGGCTTGCATTGCCAAATCATAATTAAACCTGAATTACTGCTATTTATGAACGTAATTCAAGCACTTTGGCAATATTTGCTCAACTTACTTTACATAACATTACATAGCTAGCGATGAACTAACATAATTGATAGTTATACGGTAAAAATAGACAAATGATCAGCACTTTTCAATGCTAAAAATAGAAATATAAACGCTACGTATTAATATTTAAAGCAGAGGTAGGTATGTATTTTTAAAATCTACCTTACAAAAAATACAGTAGAAGCTAAAAAGCCTCGCATAAACGAGGCCCTTAAATACAACTAACTAAGATACTTTTTTAAATCATCAAAGTTATCTTTATCTATTTTTAACGACTTTAATATTTTTTGTACGTTTCTACCGCATTGGTTGCCCTTTACTCTAAGAGGGTTAGAAAAAACGAGGTCGCCGACTAATTTATTATTTTGCATTTTCCAATCAACATAAACCGCTAACGAGCGATCGCCATCCCATTTATCACTAGTTGCCCTATAATTAAGTGCCTTACATGCAAAGTAAATATCTTTACCTACAACATAATGGTCAATTTTTACAAGCTTAGACATATAGTAATTAGCTGATTGCGTAATATTATGATCTGTTTCAAGTATAAATTCAGCTATGCCTGAATCTTTAATTTTAATATCGTTAACCATGCTGTTCGCTTTACCAGGGCCTATATTAGTACCAGCATAAACATCAATTTTTTGTTGTTTATTTAAAATTAATATACCCGATTTCTTTCCAGATATTCTGTTTAAGAGTTCAAACTTCCAACCTAATGTAATGCACTTAGGCTCAGTTCTTCCTTTTCTCTCAAAGTTAATTAGCATTTCATCTTCGAATGATTTTTTAATTCGTAATGTAGATTGTTTAATTATTGTAGGGGCTTGAATACCAAATATTTCTATCGCTCTTTCGAGTCGCATTTTATTTTCTAAAAAGTCTGCATTATGTTGCTTTACTGATATTTTGAACTCTTTGGTTTCACTAGCGCTTTTAGCAAGGATATAAATATCAGTTTTACATTCTCCTTTTTCTGATCTTGGTTTTCCGATATTTAGCACTGTGTAGCTTTCATTATTAAATTCGAATATTTTACTGTTTTTAAACAACTTTATGAGTGAAATTTCAGTGTTTGAATAATTTATTATACCCATTTTAATCCTTTAATATATTCGAGTGAATTAAATTGAGTATATCAAACAATTAATATATGTCTGTATTTCGATTACTATTTAGTCAAATCATAAAATAAAAACGAGTTCAAAAAACAATCAGCTATTATTAAACATCATCAGAAAAGTTAGTCCCTACTCCACTATCTTTAAAATTATCAAAGCTATTAATGAATGCAAAAGGTATAAAATGAGTCATCGAAATATTTACTTGAGGAAAAATTGAGGTTGCTTATTCTTTTTAAGTTTAAGTACAACTCCTAGCCTTAACAATTTTCAATTTTCAATTTTCAATTTTCAGAATATACAGTTCTAAAAAACGTGAATACGTAGATTTTTTACATAAAAAAACGACCAGCAAAAGTTACATGGTCGTATTAAATTATTTTTTAAACATAGTAAATAGTTAGACTACTTTTTTATATTCATCTCTAAATGCTTATATATACTTTTTGCAATTTCTTTTGCAAAACCAACCGCAACGGCGTTACCGATCATTTTATAACCATTTGCAACATTTTTATAATAAAAAGTAAAATCATCAGGAAACCCTTGAATTCGGGCGCATTCCCTAACACTCAGTCGTCTATAATCATGTCCATCTACAAATGAAAATTTATTTGTCTCAACCTTTGTCATTACAGGCGCACTAGGATGAATTGGTGCGTGTCTTCCACCGGCTTGAATAGTAAATGACGGTTGATCCCATGTTCTAACTCTATTTCTAGACATAAACATTGTAGAAAAACCACCAATCATGTATTCGTGATTTGGTATTGATAGATCTAAATTTGGTTTTTGTTTTTCTTGAGCCGGTGTGGCTTTGCCATCTAAATCTTTAATAATATCTTTTAAAAATACTTTATCCGCTAAAGGCTCTGGAAAAGTAAAATCAATATTTAAATCTTTTCTAAATCCGATAAAAATAACTCGCTTTCTATCTTGTCCTACACCGTAGTCAGCTGCATTGAGTAATTTAAAAAATAAATCATACCCTGCCTCAGAAAAAGTATTTTTTATACCTTCTAGCGCATCACTGTGTTTTGGATGCAGCATACCGCTGACATTTTCAGCAAGAAAAAACTTTGGCTGCTTGTCTTTAAGAATACGAATGAAATCAAAAAACAACTGACCTCTATGATCGTTTATACCTCTACGCGCACCAGCTTCACTCCAGCTTTGACAAGGTGGACCACCAATAATCCCATCACAATCAGGAACTTCACTAGAATCAACAATAGCAATACTACGGCGATCAAGAGGTGTTGATAAATGGTTTTTTTCGTATGTTTCCCAAATATCTTTATCATATTCGTTTGCATATACAATAGAAAAACCAGATTGTTGAAAACCTAAATCAAGTCCACCTGCACCTGAAAAAAATGATGATACTTTATACATAGAATTATAATTTCTTCTTGATATCTAGAGAGCAAATATAGTTTAAAATAAACTGTATGTAAACACAGCACTTATCCATTTATAATAACATTTGGTATTAAGTATTTCTACGAAATACTTAGCCCTAAACATCTCGCAAAGATGTGTTAGGAGTACAGTTTTTAAATTTAATATGCTGCTAAGAATTGTTCAACGGGGTTTAGTAACGCAGTGTAGTTTTTACTATTAGGAAGTAGCTTAAAGCTTAGATAAAGATACAAAAAAGCCCTAACCAAGGTTAGGGCTTTTTGCTTCTTACGAAAAATGGTGCCGACTAACCGAGTCGAACGGTTGACCTACTGATTACAAGTCAGTTGCTCTACCAGCTGAGCTAAGTCGGCACACAAAACTGTGTGCTAAGGCACTTTCAATTTTAAAGATTGAGAACTTTATAATGCACTTAAAATAAAAAGCCTTGCATAAGCAAGGCTTTAAATAAATGGTGCCTCGACGCGGAATCGAACCACGGACACGAGGATTTTCAATCCTCTGCTCTACCGACTGAGCTATCGAGGCACATAAACTGTGCGAGTTAATTGCAAAAAACTCTACATTTAACTTTAAAAAATGGTGCCGACTAACCGAGTCGAACGGTTGACCTACTGATTACAAGTCAGTTGCTCTACCAGCTGAGCTAAGTCGGCACACAAAACTGTGTGCTAAGGCAC